>JAYQAE010000047.1:0-11962 GCA_038136655.1 Ilumatobacteraceae bacterium | reverse complement strand
ACATGATCGGCACGGCGATGATCGGGAAGCCCATCCCGGTGACGCTCTTCACGAGGGAGCCGACGAGGACCGCGGCGATGATGACCGCGATCTCGGTGGCGGTCACCCGCCCGATCCGTCGAGGGCGATGAGCCCTTCGAGTGAGTCGACGGTGATGGTCTCGGAGTCGGCACGGATCTCAAGGCGGAAGGAGATCTCGTCGAGCCCGACCCACAGGCTTGCCGCGCGGTCGGCGGTCGACCAGCGCACACCGAGGGTGGAGTCTTCGGTGTCGAGCACCGTGAACTCGCCGTCGAAGAGCGCCGACTCGCGGCAACGCCAGCGCAGGAGGGCGAGGAGCGCGCGCACGACCGGCCGATCGAGCTCACCGGTCAGCTCGAAGGGGGTGTAGTGATGGCGGTTGATGTCTCGACCGACCCCGGTCGCTCCGAGCAGTTCCAAGTCGTTCGTGCCGGCGAGCAGACCGACGTAATAGACCTGCGGGGTTCCAGGGGTGAACACCTGGATGAGCCGCGCCGCGAGGTAGGCGAGATCGTCGCGACCGAGGGCCTCGTAGTAGGTGCAGTTCACTTGGTAGATGTCGAGGTTCGAGGCCGCGGCTCCGGTGGCGAGCTGGCTGGTGCCGCCGCTGCGCTCGTGGATTCCGGCTACGAGCGCGGCGACCTGATCGTCGTCGAGGAGGCCGGGACGCGAACGGTCCGAGGGGTCGGCGGCCACATCGACGATCCCGATGCCGTCGTGGGTGTCGAGGACCGTGACGCAGTTGGTGGGCCGGATCTCCAACCAGCGACGCAGCACGCTCGAGGTGCCGCGGTAGAAGGCGTCGAGAACGAGCGGTGGCAGCGCGAAGTCATAGACGAGGTCGACCCGCGCGGCGATGTCGATCTGGTCGACGTGGTAGCCGTGGATCTCGACCAGCACCTCCATCCCTCCTCGCCGGCAGCGCTCGGCGAACTCGGCGATGAAATCGAAGGTCTCGGGGATCATGAAGCATGAGGTGCCGGCCCGCTTGATCCCGTAGCCGACGGCGTCGAGGCGACCCAGGGAGACCCGTCCCCGCTCGAACGCCTGCACGACGCTCTCGAGGTACTCGCGACCCGGCTCGGACTCGATGTCGATGTCGAACTGATGGGAGGTGAAGGTTGTCCACGCCAGCCGGGTCGAGCCATCGGCGGTCGCCACCTTGGTGAAGGGCATCCCCGGGCGCGGTCGGTAGATCGCCGCGAGGGCCGCCTCGGGGGCGCCGTCGGGGAACACGCTCGAGAGGGTGAGGAACATGCCGTCGTACGGCGAGTCCGATCCCCGAGCGAGCCAGTCGCGGAACTGGGCGGAGTCGTCCGAGACGTGGTTGATGATGAGGTCGGCCATCACCTCGTGATCACCGGCGAGGTCGACGATGTCGTTCCAATCACCCACCCGGGGATCAACCGTCGTGTGGTCAGCGGGGTCGAATCCGGCGTCGGCACCGTCGATCGGCACGAAGAAGGGAAGGATGTGCACCCCGCCGAAGGCTCCCGCGAGCGGGCCGCGCAGCATCTGCGCCACCCCACGGAGGTCGCCGGCCAGGCGGTCGGCATAGGTGATGAGCTGCGGGCGGTTAAGCATCGCGGCGAACGGTACTGGGCGCGCCGGCCGCTCAACTGAAGCGGACGGCGATGTCCTCGAGGAGGCCGGTCTCGGAGGCGAACTCCTCGTTATCGGCGCCGGCAACCTCGCGGGCGGCGGAGAACAGCGCCCGACGGAGGACGCTGCTCGAGATCCGATGGTCGAGATCGTCGAGGAGTCCGGTCACTCGTCCCTCGGTCACCGCCGATTGCGCCGACGCGACCGCTCGCCCGAGCAGATGCTCGAACGGTGTCCCCGGCGGGAGATCGTCGCGCCAGTCGGCGGAGATCTCCCGAATCGCCGCGATCTCCGCCTCGTCGAGGCGGGTGTCGACGGCCATCACGAGGCACAGAAGTTCGAGGGCAGCGAGATGCTCGTCGTCGGCGGTGGCGTGCACCGCCACTCCCCGGTAGAGCTCCGCGAGGCGTGGTTCCATGTCCGCACCGTAGACCGCCACCGGGTCGGCCGACGGTCGATTCAGATCAGGTCGAAGCGGGGAGCGAACGTCTGACGAAGTCGAGTTGGTGGAGCAGCAGGTTCTCGGCCACGACCTCCTGCGGTGTCATGTGGCTGACACCGACCAGGGGAAGCACCTCGTGGGGGCGGCCGTCGGCGAGCAGCGCGGAGGAGAGCCGAAGTGTGTGGGCGGCGACGACGTTGTCGTCAGCGAGCCCGTGGATGAGGAGCAGCGGTCGTTCGAGCCGACCCGGCCCGGTGACGAGAGAGTCGGCGTCGTAGCGGTCGACGTGCTCGCGCGGATCTCCGAGGTAGCGCTCGGTGTAATGGGTGTCGTACCACCGCCAGTCGGTTACCGGGGCCCCAGCGACCGCGCAGTGGAACACCTCGGGTCGTCGCATGACGGCGAGGGCGGCGAGATACCCGCCGAAGCTCCACCCGCGGATGGCGACACGGCTCAGGTCGAGACCCGGCACGTTGGCCTCGGCGAGTCGTAGGCCGCGCACCTGGTCGTCGAGCACGCCATCGGAGAGCGACCCCGCCACGGCCCGCTCGTGGGTGGTGCCTCTCCCGGGAGTTCCCCGCCCGTCGATGACGACCACAGCGAAACCCTGATCGGCGAACCATTGGGAACTGGTGTGAGCCGAGGAGGCGCGCACCACTCGGCGCGCGTGGGGGCCGCCGTAGGAGTCGACGATCACCGGAAGAGGGGAGCCGTCGTGGTCATGGGGGAGCAGCACGGCGACCGAGCACCAGCCGTCGTCAAGGAGGGTCACCCGGGGTCGCACCAGCGGTCGCTCGGAGTGGTCGGTCAGGTGTCGGCCGTCGGGAAGCGTCCAGTCGGCTGTCGGACCGTCGAGGGAAGCGGTTCGCAGAACCTGTCGGCCACCGCCGACGACGGCGCTGATGATCCCGTCGGGTTCCGCCACCGGGGCCGACGATCCATCGGCGTGCGACCAGAGGTGGAGCACCGTCGGGTCGTCGACGGGGTTCGCGGTGAAGTGGATGGCGTCGGAGGTCGCGGAGAGCACCGAGCGCACCTGGAGGCCGTCGGGGGACACGGGCTCGGAGTTCACGCAGAGGCGTCTGCTCCCGCCGCGCTCCTCGCAGGTGACGAGTCGACCGTCGTCGAGCAACCGGGGGGCGCCCGGCACGAGGTCGACCCAGTGGTCGTCGGTGATGGTGTGGACCGCGGTCGTCGACCCGGACTGGGGATCGACGATCGCGATGTCGAGTCGTCGCTGGTCGCGGGTCTGGGTGACGACGATGAGGCCACCGGAGTCCCAGATGACGTCGGCGAGGTACTCAGCCTCCTCGGAACGCCAGTCGACCTCGAGTTGGCGGCCGGTCGCCACCTCGATGATGTGGAGCGTGACCGTCGCGTTGTCGGAGCCAGCGGCCGGGTAGCGGATGGTCCGTGGCGGCTCCCAAGGGCTCGCCACATCGGACAGGTTCCACTCAGGTACGGGTGACTCGTCGACCCGGCAGGCAGCGAGCAGGGTTCCGTCTGGTGACCACCAGTAGCCGCGCTGACGTCCCATCTCCTCGGCCGCGATGAACTCGGCGAGACCCCAGGTGACGAGCGGGTCGTCGTCGCGGAGGTGGAGGAGGTGCGAGCCGTCATGGAGCGCGACCACCCGGAGGGCTCCGTCCTCAACGAAGGCGACGGAGCGGCCATCGGGGGAGAGCCGGGGGTCGAAGGCCGCCGAGTCGGTGTCGACGGTGCTCACCTCTCCGCTGTCGACCGAGCAGAGGTGCGGTCGTCCGTCGAGGGTGAACACGATTAACCGTCCGGTGCCGTCGGTCGCGAACGACGTGATTCCGCCGGCTTGCTCGCGCCGTCGCTCGCGGATGGCGCGCTCGGCGGCCGACTCGGATCCTGATGCGCGGTTCGGCGCCGTCGGTTGGCGTGGGTCGACGAGTAGTCGCTCGGGTCCTCCATCGAGATCCACGGCCCAGAGGGCGTTCACCGGATCGTCGCCGGCTGAGGAGCGGAGGAAGACGAGGGTGCGACCATCGGAGGTGATGCGGAGGTCTCTCGGGGCGCCGAGGGTGAGCCGCCTCGTCCTCGCGTACTGCCTCGGGAAGGTGTCGTCGGTCATGGGTCGTGGCCTGTCGGGTCGTTCATCCGGTCGCTCCGGAATCAGCCCCGGGTCAGCCTCGGGCAGCGGCGATGGCCTCGACGATGATGTCCCAAGCGGCCGGTGCGTCGACCGACTCGAGCACCCGGCAGTTCGGAGCAGGGCGGTCGACCAGGGTGCGTCGATCGATGACGGTCATGCCGCGGGTGAGATCACCCGAATCCACCACGGCGACGAATCGCTCCGCGACGGTGAACAGCGACGGGTGGGTGAGCGCGAGCACGGCGAGGGGATCGTGGACTGCGGCACCCTCGAGGTCGTCATGACGCTCCCGGTAGTTGGCCGAGAAGAAGGTGAAGAGGTCGGAGAGCACGGTCGCGAGCGGTCCGCCGATGGTCCGGACGCGCTCGATCCGATCCGAGGTGGCCTGGAACTGATGGGTGACATCGAGACCCGCCATGACGAGCGGGATTCCTGAGTCGATCACTACCCGGGCGGCGTGTGGATCGGCCCAGATGTTGAACTCGGCGGTCGGTGTCCGGTTGCCGAAGGTTCCGCCACCCATGAACGAGATGCCCGCGAGGTCGTCGCGGATCGACGGGTCCTGCACCAGGGCGAGAGCGATGTTGGTCATCGGGCCGGTCACCACCAGGTGGCAGCCGGGCCGGGCATGGACCGTGTCGACGATGAAGCGAGCGGCGTCGGTGCCGTCGAGCGGTGTGGTGGGCTCGGGCAGTTCGGCACCGTCGAGTCCGCTTTCCCCGTGGACGTAGCCAGCGAAGGCGGGTGCGACGACCAGCGGTCGGGCGGCACCTGAGTGGACCTCGACGTCGAGCCCAAGTAGGTCGCGCATGACTCGCGCGTTGTAGGTCGTCCGGTCGAGGGGGGCGTTGCCGGCGACTGTGGTGATGCCGAGGAGTTCCGTGTGTCGGGCCGCGGCGACGATGGCGACGACATCGTCGTGGCCCGGATCGCAGTCGAGGATGACGGCTGGGGTGCTCTCGCTCATTCGGCGATCTTGGCACGCCCGGTCGAGGGCGCCGTCGTCGGCAGGGCGGCGCGCTCCGTCAGAACTGGAGGCGGGCGTCGGCGTCAACGGTGACGAGTCGGCCGACGTGGTCGCCCTCGGCGAGTTCGGTGGCGACCTCGGCGACCTCCGAGACCGCCCAGGCTCGCTCGCCGCCGTCGGTGATGACGGTGGCGATGGCGCGCTCGGGGAGTCCGTCGCGATCGTGCATGACCGTATGGCTCTCGAGGCGCGCCTCACCGGCCGCCTCCTCGCCGGTGACGCATCGTCGGCGGGGCAGGGCGTCCACCTGCTCCTGAGGTGAGTCGCATCGGAATCCGCCGGTCGGCGGTCGGCTGCCGTAGACGCCGAAGGAGTGTTTGGTGACGTAGCCGCCGTTGGCCCAGATCAGGGCGCGCTCGCCATCGGCTCTCAGGCGCTCGACGGCCGTCGCGATCGCGTGCATCACATAGTTGTTCCAGGGGCCGCCCATGAACGAGAGCCCCCCGGTGAGCGTGAGCGCTCGCTCGGCGCCGTAGGGGTCGAGTCCGATCGCTTTCGCGCCGAGCTGCACGGCTGACGGGAAGCATGAGTAGAGGTCGATGAGGTCGACATCGTCGATGGTGATTCGGGCGAGATCGAGCGCGAGGGCGGCTCCCGCCCTCACCGCGGGAACCTCGTCGAGTCGGTCGCGCTCCGACACGAGAGCGTGCTCGTGACAGTCGGTGCCCGCTTGCGGGAAGACCCACCGCTCGCGAGGCACGCCGAGGGCGCTGGCGCGCTCCGCCGAGCACATGATGAGCGCCGCGGCCATGTCGACGTCGTTGTTGGAGTTCATCACCTTGGTGTACGGGGCTCCGACCATCCGGTTGGAAGGCCCGGGGGTCATGACCTCCGTGGACGTCATCGCGTGGCGCGACCAGGCGTGCGGGTTCGATGCCGCCACCTCGCTGAAGCGAGCCCACATCGCCGCGACCTGCTCGAGATGAGTGACGGGGTCGATTCCCTCGGCGCCTCGACGGGCTCGAATCGCTGACTCGAAGAGCGGGTAAATCTGCACCGGCATGTAGACGCCGAGTGAGGTCTCGTGATCGGAGTTCATCGTGAGCTCCCCGCCCCAGACTTCGGGGGGAGCCGCGGCGATCAGGTCATCGTCGACGCGCGGCCAGTGGAGTTCGACCGCGGCGCGACGGGCCCGCATCCGGGTTCGCCAGGTCTCGCCGCCGGTCAGCACTGCGAGGTCGATCTCGCCCGAGGCGATCGAGGTCGCGGTCGCGTTCACGAGCGCCTGAGGGGAGTTTCCTCCCATTGGGGTAACCACGCGCCGTCGCGGATCGAGGCCGGCGCGGTCGGCGTCGAGTCGGGCGGGGTCGCCGTAGCGCCACGACTGTGTGTTGACCACGGCGAGCGCTTCGACCCGGCCGAGGGCGAGGCTGCCGGCGTCGCTGATCGCCAAGTGGATCGCCTCGGCCATGAGGGTGGTGGCATCGGGTGACTCAGGGTCGGGCGGATCGACCCCGTCGGGTCGTTGTGTCACCTGACCGACGCCGATGATGACGGGGGTTCGGGGGTCGAGGGCCACGTCGGCGACTCTACGGTCGGGCTGCCGACCCCCTCGCACTGGCTGACCGCGGGGGGCCGTGGTCGTACACTCGTCGCGTGGCAGTCATCGCGATCGGATCCGACCACGCCGGCTACGAGTTGAAATCGCATCTCGTCGCTCGCTTGGGCGCGGCCGGTCACTCGGTCATCGACCACGGCACCGACTCGACCGAGAGCGTCGACTACCCGTCGTTCTGCGCGGCGGCGGCGCGCTCGGTGGTGTCGGGAGAAGCCCAGTTCGGCATCGTCCTCGGCGGCAGCGGTCAGGGCGAACAGCTGGCGGCCAACAAGGTTCGCGGTGCTCGGGCGGCGCTGTGCAACTGCCTCTACACCGCCCGGATGGCCCGTGAGCACAACGACGCCAACGTGCTCTCGATCGGTGCCCGGGTCGTCGGCCTCGGCCTCGCCGAGGAGATCGTCGACCTCTTCCTATCCACCCCGTTCGAGGGAGGCCGGCACGCCCGCCGCGTCGCCCAGATCTCCGAACTCGAGGAGCAGTTCTGATGCCTTTCCCCTCCGATACCGATCCCGACCTCGACCTCGAGGCCCTCATCGCCGAAGAGCAGCGCCGCCAGGTGACGGGTCTGCAGCTCATCGCGAGCGAGAACTTCACCTCACCGGCGGTCATGCGCGCGGTCGGCTCGGTGCTGACCAACAAGTACTCCGAGGGCTACCCCGGCAAGCGGTACTACGGCGGCAACGAGGTGGTCGACTCGATCGAGGCACTCGCGATCGAGCGGGTCAAGTCGCTGTTCGGGGCCGACCACGCCAACGTCCAGCCGCATTCGGGTGCCAACGCGAACATGTGCGTCTATCAGGCGCTGCTCTCGCCCGGTGACACCGTGCTCGGTCTCGGCCTCGACCACGGCGGCCACCTCACTCACGGCTCGCCCGTGAACGCGAGCGGCATCCTGTACCGCTTCGTCAACTACGGCGTCGGCGCTGAGGAGCGGATCGACATGGATCAGGTGCGCGAGCTCGCCCTCGAGCATCGACCGCGCATGATCGTGGCGGGAACCACCAGCTATCCGAGGCGTATCGATCCGGAGCCGTTCAAGGCGATCGCCGACGAGGTGGGAGCGCTGCTCCTCTTCGATATCGCTCATCTCGCTGGCCTCGTGGCCGGAGGGGCGCATCCGAACCCGGTGCCCTACGCCGACGTCGTCACCTTCACCACCCACAAGACGCTTCGCGGACCTCGCGGTGGCTGCATCCTCTCGAAGGCTGAGCACGCCGCCGCAGTCGATAAAGCGGTCTTCCCGGGATGGCAGGGCGGGCCGCTCGAGCACGTGATCGCTGGTAAGGCGGTGGCGTTCCGGGAGGCGGCGAGCGAGCACTTCCGCGACTACGCGCATCGCATCGTGGCGAACGCCTCGGCGCTGGCGGCCGCGCTCGCCGAGAACGGCTTCCGGATGGTGTCGGGAGGAACCGACACCCACATGATCGTCGTCGACCTGCGCACGTTCGATGCCGACCTGACCGGCAAGGAGGCGCAGGCGGTGCTCGACTCGGCCGGCATCACGCTGAACAAGAACACGGTCCCGGACGATCCGCGCAGTCCGTTCGTGACGAGCGGTGTTCGCATCGGCACCCCCTCGGTCACCACCCAGGGCATGACCCCCGACGAGATGCCGACGATCGCTTCCCTCATCACGCGAGCGCTTCGCGAGCGGGGTTCCGCCGACGAGATCGCCACCGTGCGAGCCGAGGTCGCCGAGCTCTGCGCTCGGTTCCCCGCCTACTGATCGGTTCAGCCGGGTGCAGCCCTCACTCGCCGCCCACGTGGTCATCGGCCTCGTCGCGGCGGGGGTGACGTTCATCGCGACTCCGCTCGTCGCCGCGCTGTCGGTGGCGCGGGGCTGGGTGGCACCGCCGAACGAGCGGAGCGTGCACACCGTGCCGATCCCGCACGCGGGGGGATTGGCGATGCTCATCGGCCTGGTGGCCGCCCTCGGGGTGGCCTCCCTCACCGATTCGTTCCGAGAGGTGTTCACCGACAGCACAGAGCCGCTCGGGGTGCTCATCGCCGCGGTGGTCGTGTTCTCCACCGGCTTCCTCGATGACTCCCGCGATCTGCCTCCGCCGGCGAAGGTGACCGGGATCGTCGTGGCCGCTCTCGTGTTGGTCGTGTTCGGGGCGACGATGTTCTATTTCCGTGTTCCCTTCCTCGACGTGTTCCTGCTGTCGGGTGACTGGCAGCCGGTGATCACGGTGCTTTGGCTGCTCGGCATGACCCAGGCCATCAATCTGATCGACGGACTCGATGGCCTCGCGGCCGGCATTGTGGCGATCGCCGCGGCGGCGTTCTTCCTCTACGCCTTCCGACTCGGCGACCTCGAGTTGCTCTCCCGGCCGAACCTCGGCCCGCTCCTGGCGGTGGTCACGGCAGGCGTCGCCGTCGGTTTCCTGCCGTTCAACTTCAATCCGGCGCGCATCTTCATGGGCGATGGGGGAGCGTTCCTGCTCGGGATGTTGCTCGCGGTGTCGACCTCGATGGTCGGCGGCCGCGCCGATCCGAGCACGCAGGACTTCGTCGGTCAGACCTTCTTCTTCCTCGCGCCGTTGGTTATCCCGCTACTCATCCTCGGGGTGCCGATCCTCGACACCCTCTTCGCGATCGTGCGTCGCGCCTCGAAGCGTCAGGCGATCGATGTGGCCGATAAGGGGCACCTGCATCACCGGCTCATGAACCTCGGGCACGGTCACCGCAGGAGCGTGCTGATCCTGTGGACGTGGACGCTCTTGCTGTCGGCCTTCGTGCTCTATCCGGTGCTCAGCTCGAAGAACCCGACGTACCTGCCGTTCGGTATCGGCGCGCTCGGAATCGTGTTGTTCACGGTGCTGCACCCGAGCGTGCGACGTCGCCGCGCCGAGGAGATCGAGGACGCCCTCTCTCGTCCGGCCTCCGAGCAGGTTCGTCAGGGGACCTGAGGGGCGGAGTTCGCCGTTCGGGTTGCGACCCCTGCACCCATCGTCTAGTTTGTGCGAGCGTTCACAAGCCGATAGCCGCGTAGTCGTCGTCGGTCCCCCCTCGAACAACGGAGTTCGCCACCACCGATGAAGATGCTGTTCACGAGTGCCCGCGCGTCCCGCGCCAGTGGCTCCGATGACAATCTCGGTCGTGGCATGGACACCGCGCTCACGGTGTTGGCCTTCCTCGGCATCGGCCTCCTCGTCGACACCTGGCTCGGCACCCGTCCGGTCTTCACGATCGGTCTCGTGGTCTTCGCCGCAGTCGGCACCTTCGTGCGGATGAAGCTCGTCTACGACGCCACGATGACGCGCCTCGAAGGCGAGCGCCGTGAGAGCTCGCGGAGGGCCGCGTGAGCGCTCCAGACGCGACCGTGATGTCGGGCCCCGTCGCCGGAGAGGCGGTCGAGGTTCGAATCAGCGTCGACATGGTGAAGCGCGGCCTCTGGGCCGCGCCCGTGCTCGTGATCCTCGCCGGGATGATCTGGGATGTCGAGGGGTCGCTCTCGGCCGCTTTCGCCGCCGGTCTCGTCCTCGTCAACTTCCTGCTGGCCGCCGGGCTGATCGCCGGCGCCTCTCGGATCTCCCTCGGCCTCGTCATGGCTGCCACGCTCTTCGGCTACCTGATCCGTCTCGGATTGATCATGGTGGCTGTACTTCTCGTTCGCGACGCGTCCTGGATTTCACTTCCGGCACTCGGAGCGACCATCATCGTGACGCATCTCGGACTCCTCGTGTGGGAGCTCAAGTACGTCGCCATCTCGCTGGCTCACGCCGGCATCCGACCCGCCCGTCCGTAACGAATAGGAACGAAACGTGTTCGCACTCGAATTCCCGCCGATCAACGAGATCCTGCGTTGGACCGATGTCGTCCCGAGCGTCAACAAGATCGCGCTCATCGCCATCGCCGCAGTGGTGGTCGCCTCGGTCATCTTCCTCATCGCCGGTAACGCCGACGGCTCCACCGCCCCCCGTGGGGTCCGCAACCTGGCCGAGTCGATCGTCGAGTTCATCGAGGGGCAGATCATCATGCCGACGATGGGCCGAGACGGCCTCGGTTGGACGCCGTTCCTCCTCAGCCTCTTCTCGTTCATCTATCTCTGCAACGTCCCCGGTGTCATCCCCATCATCCAGATGCCGGCGACGGCCCGTATGGCGATCCCGCTGTTCCTGTCGCTGCTCGTCTGGGTGATCTTCATCGGCGTCGGCTTCAAGCACCAGGGGATCGGCTACCTGAAGAACTCGCTCTTCCCGCCCGGGGTTCCCGCCGCGCTCTACCTGCTCGTCACTCCGATCGAGTTCATCTCGACCTTCCTCGTGCGGCCGTTCTCGCTCACCGTGCGACTGTTCGCCAACATGCTCGCGGGCCACATCCTGCTCGTGACCTTCGCGCTCCTCACCGAGGAGCTCGTACAGGGAGGCTCGATCGTGCTGAAGCCGGTCGGCATCCTCCCGTTCTTCATGCTCGTGTTCCTCACGGCCTTCGAGGTGCTCGTCGCCTTCCTGCAGGCCTACATCTTCACCATCCTCGCCGCCGTGTACATCGGCGGTGCCGCCCATCCCGAGCACTGATCTCGGGCCGAATCTCCCTCAACCGAAACAACCAGGAGACAACCCCAACATGGAAGCATTCAGCATCCTCGCCCAGCTCACCGACGAAGGCGCCAAGGCCGCCGAGGCTGCCGGCTCCGCCGGTTTCGCCTATGGCCTCGCCGCCATCGGCCCCGGTATCGGCATCGGCTACCTCGTCGGCAAGTCCGTCGAGGCCATGGCCCGCCAGCCCGAGGCCGCCGGCATGGTGCGCACCACGATGTTCCTCGGCATCGCCTTCACCGAGGCGCTCGCCCTCATCGGCTTCGTGGTCTTCATCCTCATCGGTCTCTGATCGACGGACGGTGCCCCGCACCGACCACCGCCCATGTCCGAGCTAACGCACACAAGGAGTTGACGTGCTGAGAGCCGTCGTCACCAACGGACCCAATGGTCTCGAGGTGTTCCTCGCCGCCGGGGACGAGAGTTCCGGCGAGAGCGAGTACACACCCGCAGACTGCGAGTTCGCGCCAGACAATCCAGAGGAGTTCACCGGCCTCGGTGACTGCGGGGCCGGGCCGAGCCCGATCCTGCCCGAGGCCAAGGAGCTCGCCTGGGGAGCCGGGACGTTCATCGTCTTCGCCCTCCTCATGCGCTTCTTCCTCTACCCGAGGCTGCGTCGCAGCATGGACGCCCGCTACGAGGCGATCCG
>JAYQAE010000046.1:0-12042 GCA_038136655.1 Ilumatobacteraceae bacterium | reverse complement strand
ATGAAGACCTACACCCCGAAGGCAAGTGAGATCACCCGCGAGTGGCACGTCGTCGATGCCGAGGGCATGGTCCTCGGGCGCCTGTGCACCGAGGTGGCCCGCGTCCTCCGCGGCAAGCACAAGCCCATCTTCGCCCCCCACATCGACACCGGCGACCACGTCATCATCGTGAACGCCGACAAGGTCGTGCTCACCAGCGGCAAGGCCGACCGCGCCATGGTGTACCGCCACTCCGGCTACCCCGGTGGGCTCAAGTCCGAGACCTTCGCCCAGCTCCACGCCCGCAAGCCCGCCGAGGCGGTGCGCCGCAGCGTCAAGGGCATGCTCCCGAAGGGCCCGCTCGGTCGTCAGCAGATGACCAAGCTCAAGGTCTACGCCGGCCCCGACCATCCGCACCAGTCCCAGTCGCCCAAGACGATGACCGTCCCCGGCGCCGCCGCCCGCTGAACTCGAGGAATCTCCGATGTCGACTCCGCTCACCCAGACCACCGGCCGCCGCAAGGAGGCCGTCGCCCGCGCCCGTCTCCGTGAGGGCACCGGCGTCGTCACCATCAACGGTCGCTCCTTCGAGACCTACTTCCCGACGGCCGCCCAGCGCATGGTGGTCGCCGAACCCCTCCGCGTCACCGACTCCCTCGAGCGTTTCGATGTCGACGCGTCGATCACCGGCGGCGGTGTCACCGGCCAGGCTGGCGCGCTGCGCATGGCCATCGCCCGCTCCCTCGTTGACATCGACCCCGAGACGCGCCCGGCGCTCAAGCGGGCCGGCCTCCTCACCCGCGACTCGCGGAAGAAGGAGAGCAAGAAGTACGGCCTGAAGAAGGCCCGTAAGGCTCCGCAGTACACCAAGCGCTGAGTCTCCCGTGCGGTTCGGCACCGATGGCTTGAGAGGCCGATACGGGTCGGAACTGACCGAGGACGTCGCCTCCCGCCTCGGGGCGGCCGTCGCCGAGGTTGTGGCGGTCGAGGCCTTCGTCGTCGGCGGCGATAGCCGGGAATCGACCCCCTCGCTCGAACAAGCCCTCGTGGCCGGTCTCGCTAGCCGCGGCGCTCGTGTCGAGCGCCTCGGACTCGCTCCCACCCCACTCGTCGCCCATCGCGCCTCGCGGACCGGCGCGGCGGCCCTGGTGGTGTCGGCCTCGCACAACCCGTTCCACGACAACGGCATCAAGGTCTTCGGCCCTGGCGGGACGAAACTCGACTCCGAGAGCGAACGGGCGATCGAATCGCTCCTCAACCGCGACGCGGCGGTCGATCCTGTCAACCCGACCCCGGATGATCCGGAAGCATCGGTGGTGCGCGACTACATCGATCACCTCCGCTCCATCATCGGTGGTCGCTCGCTCGCCGGACCGCGTGTCGTGATCGACGCGGCCAATGGCGCGGCCTCGCGTCTCGCCGGGGGCGCTCTCTCAGCCCTCGGAGCCGATGTCGAGGTCGTCGAGGATCATCCCGACGGTCGCAATATCAACGCCGGTTGCGGGGCCACTCATCCGGGGTCGCTCGCTGAGCAGGTGCTGGCCCGTGGGGCCGACCTCGGCTTCGCCCTCGACGGAGACGCCGATCGGGTGATCGCTGTCGACGGAACGGGTCGCGTGCTCGATGGCGATCACCTCATGGCGATGCTCGCCACCGATCTGCGCGCGAGAGGCGCGCTCTCCGGGGACACGCTTGTGGTCACGGTCATGTCGAATCTCGGCCTACGCCAGGCGATGGAGACCGCTGGGATCTCCATCGTCGAAACACCAGTGGGGGACCGCCACGTTGCCGAGGCGTTGCGGGCCGGTGGCTACTCCCTCGGTGGTGAGCAGTCAGGGCACATCATCCTGGCTGACCACGCCCCGTCGGGCGACGGTCTCGCCACCGCCAGCGCCGTGCTCGACCTCGTCGTCCGGAGCGGACGTTCGCTCGCCGATCTCGGTAGCGACGCGATGACCGCCCTTCCCCAGACGCTCGTGAACGTCGAGGTCGATCCGGCCGGACCAACGGCGGCCGCGCTGGTGGCTGAGACCGCCGAGTCGATCGCCGAGGTCGAGCGTCAGCTCGCCGGCACCGGTCGGGTGCTCGTGCGACCGAGTGGCACCGAGCCGCTCGTGCGGGTGATGGTTGAGGCGCCGACTGCCGAGCTCGCTGAGAGCGCGGCCCGCGGCATCGCTGAGGCGATCCGCGGTCGCTCGCTGTCACGCTGACGGTCCGGAGCGGTCGGGCCAACCTGACGGATGCGCTGAACACCGCTCGGTAGGCTGAACCCCATGTGTGGCATCGTCGGCGTGCTCGCCCGACGATGGGTGGGAGAGGTGCCTGAGAGCGCCTCGATCCTCGCCGACCTCGACCAAGCGATCGCGGCAGCGGAGCCGATCGACATCGATGTCGTGCGCCGTCTCCTCGCCGATGTCGATCGGCCCCTGCGCGCCGTCTCCGGCGTGCTCGCGGCCGCTGCCGACCCTGACCTTGTTCCCTCGATATTGGAACGACTCGGGCGTCTCGAGGCGCTCGTCGATCGCGCCGAGCTCGCCATCGAGGCGACGGCAGCCACCCTCGGCGACGACGAGGTCGAACGCCGGGCGGCCGGGTTTGTGGCGATCAGGGACCTCTGTTGGGCGCTCAGGAACGACCGGTGCGGCCTGATCGGCTCGGTCCTCGATCTCGCCGGAGCCGGTGCCTCGGTCTCCGCCATCGAGGCCTACGTGTCGATCCAGCAGACGCTCGCCGCCATCGATCGGCTCGAGGTGCGCGGTCGCGACTCCGCCGGCGTCCACATCATGGTGAGCGGTCACGGTCTCGACCTTCCTGGGCTCACCGAGACGGTCCGCGCGCGTTCAGCCGATCCGCTCTACCAGTCCGGCGCGGTGCGCGTCGTGGGCGAACGCCTGTCCTTCGTCTACAAAGCGGCCGCTGAGATCGGCGAGCTCGGTGACAACACCCGGGCGATCCGCGCGCAGATCCTCGCCGACGACCTACTCCGCTCGGCGGTGTCGGGAGACGGAGCGAGCGCGACCGTGCTCGCCCACACCCGATGGGCCAGTGTCGGTGTGATCTCCGAGCCAAACGCCCATCCGGTCAACAGCGAGGAGCTCGAATCGAGCGGCGGGCAGCCCTACGTCGTGGCGGCCCTCAACGGCGATGTCGACAACCACGCCGACCTCCGCGTCCGTCACAGCCTTCGCATCCACAGCCAGATCACCACCGACGCGAAACCGATCCCAGCGCTCGTCGCTCGACGGCTCGCAGAAGGTCTCGAACCTCCCGAGGCATTCCGTCGCTCGGTGAATGAGTTCGAGGGTTCTGTCGCGATCGCGGCGACCTCGGCGACCGACCCGGGGTCACTCCTGCTCGCGCTTCGCGGCAGCGGACAGGGACTCTTCGTCGGGATCGCCGACGACCGGTTCATTGTCGCCTCCGAGCCCTACGGAGTGGTGGAGGAGACCGATCGCTTCATCCGGGTCGACGGCGAGAACGGCGGCGAGGTGCTCGCCCTCGACGCCAGCCTCGCCGGGACACTCGAGGGGATCCGGCGCTGGCGCTACGACGGGGTCGAGACGCCGATCGGTGACGGCGAGGTCCAGACCGCCGAGGTGACCACTCGCGACATCGACCGCGGCGCTGCGCCCCACTTCCTGCTCAAGGAGATCACGGAGGCGCCCACCTCGCTCCGCAAGACGCTGCGAGGCCGGATCGTCCGCGGCGCCGACGGAGTCGCCCGTGTCTCCCTCGGGGAAGCGTCCCTTCCGACCCGGATTCGCGAACGCCTCGCCGACGGGTCGATCCGGCGGATTCGCGTCATCGGGCAGGGCACCGCGGCCGTGGCGGGCCAAGGGGCGGCGGCGCTCCTCGAGGAACTCGGGGGTCGGGCGCTCGACATCGCGGCGGTCACCGCCACCGAGGTGTCCGGATTCCAGATGCGCGCCGACATGTCCGACACCTTGGCCATCGCGGTGAGTCAGAGTGGAACCACCACCGATACCAACCGCACGGTGGATCTGCTCCGCTCGCGCGGCGCCGCTGTCATCGGCATCGTCAACCGTCGGAACAGCGATCTCGTCGACAAATCGGATGGGGTCCTCTACACCTCCGATGGCCGCGATGTGGAGATGAGCGTCGCCTCGACCAAGGCCTTCTACTCCCAGATCGCAGCCGGAGCCCTTCTCGCCTGCGCGATCACCGAGGCGGCCGGAGTTGGGGACGACACCCGTCGACATCGCCTGCTGGAGCACCTCGAGGCTCTGCCCGAGGCGCTGGTGCGCGTCCTCGAACAGCGCCCCGCCATCGCCGAGGCCGCTCAACGCCTCGCTCCTGCCAAGCGCTACTGGGCCGTCGTCGGCAACGGCCCGAATCGGGTCGCGGCCAATGAGGTGCGGATCAAGCTGAGCGAGCTCTGCTACAAGTCGATCGCCTCGGATATCACCGAGGACAAAAAGCACATCGACCTGTCCTCGGAGCCGCTGATCTTCGTGTGCGCCGCTGGACTTGACGGGTCGACCGCCGACGACGTCGCGAAGGAGACGGCGATCTTCAGCGCTCACAAGGCGACCGCGGTGGTGGTCGCCGATGAGGGGGAGACCCGCTTCGTGGCCCCTGCGGTGATCGGGGTTCCCAGAGTCGACCCGAGCCTCGGCTTTGTGCTCTCGGCCATGGTCGGCCATCTCTTCGGCTACGAGGCGGCGCGCGCCATCGACGATTCGGCGCGCCCCCTCCGGCTCGCCCGCGAGGCCATCGAGCAGGCCGTCGCCGAGAGCGACAACGGCGACGAGGTCATCGTTCGACTCCGGTCGACGCTTCCCGTGGCGCTCGCGGATTTCGAGTCCGGGCTGCGCGCGGGTCGATACGACGGTCATCTCGAGGCCTCCACGGCGGTGCGCCTCACTGGGCTCGTCGCCAACGTCCTCTCGGATCGACCGGTCGAGCAGTTCAGCGCCGCCACCGGCAAGGTCGGTACCCCCGGGCTCCTCATCGACGACGTGGTGACCGCGCTCACCCGGGCGATCGAGGAGCTCACTCGGCCCATCGACGCGATCAAGCATCAGGCCAAGACGGTGACCGTCGGGATCTCCCGCAGCGACGAGGAGGTGCTCGACCGCCCGCTGGTGCAGGCGGCGCTCCGCGCCGGAGCGGGTCGGGATGTGCTCGCCTACCGCACGTTGCGAGTGCTCGCCGCCCTCGACCCGGCCGTCGAATCGGTGACCGGGTACACGCGCTACGACATCGATGGCGAGGCGATCTCGATCATCGACCGCGACGGCATCTCCCGGGAGCTCCCGAGCCGTGTCGAAGGGGAGGGCGTGCTGCGAGGCACCAAGCACCGGGTCGCGGAGAACCGCGAGGTGCTCGTGGCTCGTGGACGCCGCGACGGTCGGATCGTCATCCTCGTTCCCGAGGTGAAGGGAAACACCTGCACCGGCATCACGCTGCTGCACGTCGCCCTGCGCGATCGGCTCGACCCGGCCGCTGCCCGGGGAGTGCTTCAGGGCTACGACCAGCGATTCGATCGGCTCGTCGACTGGGTCACCGAGACCGAGGGCTCCTTCGACGAATCGGTGCTCGGCCGCATCGATGTCGCCGATCTCCTCATCTCGCCGATCTCCGAGACCGCCGACCACTGGGTCACCGGCTGAGGCCGTGGGAGCGCCCTGGTGATCGGGATCGGTGTCGACGTGGTCGAGATCGAGCGATTCCGTCGGTCGCTCGAACGGACACCCTCGATGCGCGAGCGACTCTTCACCGCCGTTGAGCTCAGCACCCTCGCCGATCGCGTCGACCCAGTTCCCGGTCTGGCGGCTCGTTTCGCCGCCCGTGAGGCGACCATGAAGTCGCTCGGCCTCGGACTCGGCGCCTTCGGTTTCCACGATGTCTGGGTTCGCAAACTCGAGGGCGGTGCTCCTGAGCTAGTGGTGGAGGGTCGGGCGCTCGAGCTCGCGAGCGCCGCCGGGGTCGACCGGTGGCATCTCAGCCTCTCCCACGTCGACTCGGTCGCAGTCGCCTACGTGGTGGCCGAGTGAGTCCGGATCGGGCAGAGGTCGTCGTCGACCTCGACGCGATTACCCACAATGTGGCGCTCACGCTCGAGCGGGTGGCCCCGGCGCGGGTATGGGCCGTCGTCAAGGCTGGTGCCTACGGCCACGGGGATGTCGCGGTCGCCCGCGCTGCGCTCTCCGCGGGTGCCTCGGGGGTGTGCGTCGCGACGGTGGATGAGGGTGAACGACTCCGCTCGACGGGAATCGAGGCTCCCGTGCTCCTCCTTAGCCAACAGAGCGCGCGACTAGCGGGGCGCATCGTCGCCTCCCGACTGACACCGACCCTCTACGACACCGAAGCCATGGACGCGTTGGTAGATGCCGGGGCGAGCGATCTCCCGGTCCATCTGAAGGTCGACACCGGCATGCAGCGGGTCGGGGTGCGCCCCGACGGGCTCGCCGGTCTCGTCTCGGCCGTCGCCGAGCGCTCACCGGCCCTCCGTCTCGAGGGCGTCTACACGCACCTCGCTGTCGCCGATCGAACCGGGCACCCGGGCACGAACGAGCAGTTGGATCGATTCGCGGCAGGGCTCGAGGGACTCGACCTCGACGGGGTGCTCATTCACGCCGCCAACTCGGCGGGCGCGCTCGCCCATCCGGGATCCCGTCGGGACCTAGTGCGGCTTGGGATCGCGATGTACGGGCTGTCCCCCGGCGACGATCTCGACCTGAGCGACCTCGGACTCCGACCGGCGCTCACACTTCGAGCGCGAGTTGGACACGTGAAGCGCGTGGAGGCGGGGTCATCGATCTCGTACGGCTGGCGGCACACCTTCGACCGCGCGACGACGGTGGCGACCATCCCGATCGGCTACGCCGACGGGGTGCCCCGACGTCTGTCCGCCCTCGGTGGGCAGGTACTCATCGGCGGGCTTCGCCACCCGATGGTCGGGGTCGTGACGATGGACCAACTGATGGTCGATGTCGGCGACACCTCTGTCGCTGTCGACGACGAAGCGGTGCTCATCGGCAGTCAGGGCGCCGAGCGGATCGGGGTCGGCGAGTGGAGCGCGATGCTCGGAACGATCGACCACGAGGTGGTCTGCGGGATCTCCGCTCGGGTACCCCGCCGTAGCATCGAGGGCTGAATGCGTCTCATCTCGTCGAGTGCCGAGGAGACCCGCGAGATCGCAGCCGCGGTCGCCGGAGTCTGCAGGTCGGGCGACACGGTGCTGCTCTCGGGCGAGATGGGCGCGGGCAAGACCGTGTTCGCGCAGGGCTTCGGGGCGGCCCTCGGAGTCCGAGAGGCGATCACCTCGCCGACGTTCACCTTGGTGAACAGTCATCCAGCGGATGGACTCACCCTGCATCACGCCGACCTCTACCGACTCGACCGGACCTCGGAGATCGCCGACCTCGCCCTCGCTGAACTCGCGGAGTTCGACGGGATCGTGCTGATTGAGTGGGGCGAGGTGACGGCCGATGACGTGCCGGGACACCTCGCGATCCACATCAGCCCCGGCGAGCCCGACGAGTCCGAGGACCGCCGCGAGTTCGAACTGTCGTCGACCGGGGAACGCTGGGCCGGTCGCTGGGAACGGCTGCGCGAACGGCTCTCGGTCTTCGCGGAGGAGTCATGTTGATCCTCGGAATCGAGACCGCCACCGAGTCTGTCGGGGTCGCGCTCGGGGGGCGCGATGGAGTGCTCGCCTCCGTGACGATCGCTCGCGGGCGTCGCCACGGCGAGACGTTGGCACCCGCCGTGCAGTTCGCCTGCCGGCACGCCGGAGTGGAACTCGGTGACCTCGACGCCGTTGCCGTCGACGTCGGACCGGGGCTCTTCACCGGGATGCGGGTCGGGATTGCCACGGCGAAGGCGCTCGCCATGGCGCTCGACATCCCCGTTGTGCCGGTGACCTCGCTCGAGTCGCTCGCCGAGTCAGCCCGAGATCACCACGGTCTCATCGTGCCGGTCGTCGACGCCCGCAAGGGCGAGGTGTTCTGGTCGATGCACCGATCGGACGCCGACGGTGTGACGGCTCTCGGCGAGCCAACGATCGGCTCGGTCGATGACCTGCTGGCCGCCCTCGGCGAGCGCGGTCAGCACGCGCTGTGCCTGGGCGATGGAGCCCACCGGCACGCGGCCGCCCTTCGCGATGGTGCGGACTGCGTCATCTCCGGTGATCGTCACCCCTCGGCGGACACGCTGGTCGTCATCGCGGCGAGACGGGCGCTCCGCGAGGAGTGGTCGACGGCTGATCTGGTGGCACCGCTCTATCTGCGACGCCCGGACGCCGAGATCAACTGGGAGACGCGGGAGGTCCGCGCGTGAACGCCCTCCGGCTTCCCACGACGCGCTCCTCGGAGGCGCGCATCACCCCGATGACACGGCGGCACATCCCCCGCGCGGTCGAGCTCGAGGCTCAGGCCTACCCGCGCGGATGGTCGCGATCGGTTTTTCGCTCCGAACTCGACCAGGTCGGGCGCGGCGGCCGGCGGTACCTCGCCGCCGTCGAGGGTCGACGGCTGGTCGGCTACGCCGGGCTGTGGGTGGTCGCCGGCACCGGCGGATCCGAGGCGCACATCACCAACATCGTCGTGGATCCCGATCGTCGGCGATGCGGTATCGCGACCCGATTGCTGGTGGCGCTCGCCCGCGAGGCCCGGGAGGCCGGCGTGACCGGTTGGACCCTCGAGGTCAGGGCATCGGCCACTGGGGCGCAGGAGCTCTACCGCGGATTCGGTTTCGCGCCGGCCGGCGTCAGGAAGGCCTACTACGAGCAGGGTGAGGACGCGGTCGTGATGTGGTGTCATGCCATCGGCGATGACGGCTACGACGGCCTGCTCGATCAACTCGAACTCGGGGAGCGGCGATCGTGAGGGTCACCCCCGACACGCTGGTGCTCGGTATCGAGACGAGCTGCGATGAGACCGCGGCCGCTCTCGTGATGGGCGGCACCGATGTCGTGTCGAGCGTGGTGTCGAGCCAGATCGATCTGCACGCCCGCTTCGGCGGAGTCGTGCCCGAGGTGGCCGGCCGAGCTCATCTCGAGCAGATCACCCCGGTCGTCCGCGAGGCGATCGCCTCCGCCGGTGTCGACCCACGGCGGATCGACGCGGTCGCCTGCACCGTCGGGCCCGGTCTCATCGGCGCGCTGCTGGTCGGGGTCTCCGCGGCGAAAGCCCTCGCCCTCGCCTGGGAGGTGCCCTTCGTCGGGGTCAACCACCTTGAGGCGCACCTCTACTCAGCCTTCCTCGAGGACGACTCGCTCGAGTTCCCGCTCGTCGTGCTGCTGGTATCGGGAGGACACACGCTCCTCATCGAGATGAGCGATCACGGCCAGTACCGCCTGCTCGGCGGCACGATCGACGACGCCGCGGGTGAGGCCTTCGACAAGGTCGCCCGCTACCTCGACCTCGGCTATCCGGGTGGTCCCGCGATCGACCGCGCGTCGACCGAGGGTGATCCCGAGGCGATCCGATTCCCGCGCGCCATGTCCGACGGCGGACTCGACTTCAGTTTCAGCGGGCTGAAGACTGCGGTTGTCAACCATGTGCGTCGGCACCCCGATGTCGACTCCCGCGATGTCGCCGCCTCCTTCCAAGCCGCGGTGGTCGATGTGCTCGTCGACAAAGCTCGTCGAGCCGCCGCGCTGGTGGGAGCCACCGGCATCGTGCTCGGTGGTGGTGTGGCGGCGAACTCCGCGCTACGTCGGGATCTCGCTGCTGCCGGTGAGACCGACGGTCGGCGTGTATTCCTTCCTGGCAGGGAGATGTGCACGGATAACGCAGCGATGATCGCCGCAGCGGGTTGGCATCGTCTGCGCGACGACGGCCCGAGCCCCCTGGACCTCGGCGCCGTTCCTTCGATGCCGATCCTCGAGTCCTGAGCGGCACGGATCCCGTCGAGGGCTGTCGGAGAGCACCGTCGCTACCGTGTTGTGGGTGAGTTCCACGGCAACCGCACCGACCCCACTGCGTATCGGGTCGTTCACCCCGGCCGCGCCGGTCGTGCTCGCGCCGATGGCCGGGGTCACTAATGCCGCTTTTCGCCGGATCTGCCGCGAGTTCGCCCCCGGACTCGTCTACGTCAACGAGATGGTCATGTCGGATGCGGTTGTCCATCGCAATCCGAAGACGGATCGCATGATGACCTTCACCGAGGACGAGCACCCGCGTTCCCTGCAGCTCTACGGGAGTGATCCGTCGAAGGTCGGCCAAGCCGTCGCCCGCGTCTGTGATGAGGGCCGAGTCGACCACATCGACCTCAACTTCGGTTGCCCGGCGGCCAAGGTCACTCGGCGAGGTGGAGGGGCGGCTGTTCCCGCACGTCCCGCGCTGCTCCGCCAGATCGTCCGCGCCGCCGTGACAGCCGCGTCACCCCATGGCGTGCCGGTGACAGCGAAGTTTCGCATGGGGCTCACCGACGACCTGCGGACGGATATCGACGCGGGTCTGATCTGCGCCGACGAGGGCGTGACTTGGATCGCGCTCCATGCCCGCACGGTCGAGCAGCACTACGCGGGTGACGCCCGCTGGGAGGCGATCGGCGCCCTACGAGCGGCCGTGCGCGGTGCTGGACACGAGATTCCGGTGCTCGGCAACGGCGACATCTGGGAGGCGCGTGATGCCGTCGAGATGATGAGGGTCACGGACTGCGACGGGGTGGTGATCGGTCGCGGATGCCTCGGACGCCCCTGGTTGTTCGCTCACCTGGTCGAGGTGCTCGCCGGTCGGCCCGCTCCTGAGCATCCGCCCCTCGTCGACGTGCTCACCAGTATGCGTCGTCACGCTGCGCTGTTGATCGAGTCGCGCCGTGATGATGGTGGTGAGGTGCACGCGATGCGCGACTTCCGCAAACACACCTCCTGGTATGTCACCGGTTACCCGGTCGGTCCGGATGCGCGACGGCGCCTGTCGCAGGTGTCGACGCTCGCCGAACTCGATGAAGCGGTCGCCGGTCTTGACGGCGGATTGCGTCTGGTGGAGGGGGGAGCGCGGATCCGCCGCGGTCATACGAACGGGCCGATCCGGGTGGCGCTGCCGGACGGCTTCCTCGAGGCACCCGATGCTCGGACCGACCTCACGGTGCCCGACGACGCCGACGTCGCGGCGGTGTCTGGTGGCTGAGCCAGCGCTCGTCCTCGCCTCGGCCTCTCCGCGGCGTCGCGACCTGCTCTCGGTTCTCGGCCTCGAGTTCGACGTCGACCCGGCCGACATCGACGAGGGGGAGCGCCCCGGGGAAGCGCCCTTGGCCTACGTGCGGAGGGTCGCCTCCTGTAAGGCGACCACCGTGGCTGCGCGGAACCCGGCGGCGGTGGTGCTCGCGGCTGACACGACGATCGACCTCGACGGCGTGATCTTGGCCAAACCGGTCGACGCCTCCGATGCCGTGAGGATGCTTGAAGCCCTCTCCGGCCGTGAGCACCTCGCTCACACGGCGGTGGCAGTCGCCGCGGGCGGCTTGCTGCATGTGGTCGAGGTGACCACCACGGTTCGGATGCGGCCACTGGTTCGCTCGGAGATCGAGTGGTACGTCGAGACCGGGGAACCCCTCGACAAGGCGGGCGCTTACGCCATCCAGGGTGGCGCGGCGTGCTTCGTCGAGTCGGTCGCGGGAAGCGTCTCCAACGTGGTCGGACTGCCCATGGCCGAGACGGTGGCTGCCCTCCGAGCAGCGGGTGTCGAGGTCTGCTCTCGTTAGCACTCTCGGGGTCCGGTTGCTAACGGCGGGCCCTGGGGCATAGCATTGGCACTCGGGTCAAGCGAGTGCTAACGACCCGGCGGGCCGGCAAACCGGTCCGACCCACCCACAGTCAACGTTCACGCCAACGGAGGCATGCACCAATGAACCTGAAGCCGCTCGACGACCGCATCGTGGTCAAGCCGAACGAGGCCGAGACGCAGACCGCGTCGGGTCTCGTGATTCCCGACACCGCCAAGGAGAAGCCGCAGCAGGGATCCGTCCTCGCGGTCGGTTCCGGCAAGCGCGCCGAGGCCACCGGCGAACTCATCCCCCTCGAGATCAAGGTAGGCGACACCGTCCTCTACTCGAAGTACGGCGGCACCGAGGTGACCGTCGACGGCGACG
>JAYQAE010000045.1:0-12096 GCA_038136655.1 Ilumatobacteraceae bacterium | reverse complement strand
CCGAAGAGCACGTCGGTGCCGCTCTCCTCGTTGTCTTGGAAGGAGATCTCACGCGAGATCAACTGCTCGGACTCGGCCTGGGTGGCCACGCGCAACGGACCCGACGGCAACGACTCCTGGTCGACCACATAGGAAATGAGACGCCCGTAGGAATCAGGATCGCTCGACGCGGTCATGTACGCCTGCAACTCCGTGCGTCGGTCATCGGTGGAGAACGGCACGAACGGACGCAGGATCACGAACTGCTGCTCACCGCTGTCGCGGTCGCGGAAGAGCGTGTAATACGGCACGAACCGCTCGGTGTTGGTCTCGAGCGCGAACTCATCACCAGTGTCGAGACCACCCGACACCGACGACACCACCGTGCCGCGCGGCTGGATCGACGGGGCCTGAGCCACCGACCAGGCGCCGGTCCGCTGGAAGAAGTCCTCCGGCGCGATCTGATACTTCGAATACAGATCGGTCTGCACCCGGAACAGATCCTCCGGGTAGCGGAGATGCTCGCGCAACTCGGCCGGCATCTGATCGATCGAGGTGAACAGGTCGGGGAACGCGCCCGACCAAGCATCGAGAATCGGGTCGGCGTCGTCGACCGCGTAGAAGGTGACCTCGCCGGTGTAGGCATCGACCACGGCCTTCACCGAGTTGCGGACGTAATTGGCGCTGCGATCGAGACCGGTGCTGCGGCTGAGCTGCACGTTGCCGATGCTCTGCGCGTAGGGGTAGTCGGAGGTTGCCGTGTAGGCGTCGATGACCCACACCACCCGGCCGTCGACCGCCACCGGATACGGATCGCCGTCGTAGTCGAGGAACGGAGCGAGCTTCTCGACGCGCTCCTGCACATCGCGCACCAGCAGCAACTGCGAATCCGAGTTGATCGCCCCCGAGCCCAAGATGTTGTAGTCGAGGAAGGCAAGCGCGGTGATCGCCCGCCGAACCGCGCTACGCATCTCGATCCCCGCCCGACCCGAATACGCCTCACCGTCACCGCAGGGGCTCTCCGCCACATCGGTGTTCGCCACCGCGTAGCCGGTCAGCGCCGGCGAGAAATAGAGCTCGGGCCGATCCACCTCAAGGGTGCGGTAGTCGGGACGCAACGACGTCGTCACCCGACTCACCGGAGCCATCACCAGACCGCAGCCGCGCGTGGACACGAGATGCTGGCCCTGCCAGGACTTGTTCGGGATGCCGGCGAGATCGAGCTCGCGCGCCGCGACCAACACCTGCTCGCGCTCGCCGTCGACCATGTAGCGGTCGATGTCGAGGTCATCGATCTGCAGCCCGGCCACCTCACCGCGGTCGATCGCGAAGCGCGACAGCAACAGACCCGGGGTGAGCAGACGGACGTTCTCGACCGGTTCGAGATCGCCCTCCACCTCGGCGGTGGTAAGCGAGGAGAACTCGATCTCGCGGGTCTCGACCGCATCGAGACCCATCGCGGCCCGCGTCGCGACAACGTTGCGCTCGATATACGGGGCCTCCCGCTCCTCCTGGTTGGGACGAACAACCAGCGACTGGACCACCGACGGGTAGATCACCCCACCGACGATCGACACCACCAGCCAGAGCGCCGAGGCGAGCAACGGCAGTCGCCACCGGTCGGTGCGGATCGCCGACAGATAGAGCAGCCCGGTGAGCACCGCGATCAGGGTGAGCAACATGAGCGCCGGGAGTTGCGCATTGACGACCGTGTAGGTCGCGCCTTGCACGAACCCTCGCGTCTCGTTGGTGAGCGCGAACCGGCTCAGCCAGTAATCGCCAGCCTTCAACAGAGCGAGCAGCCCGAGCAACGCAGCCGCGTGCACCTTCGTGGCGCGCCGCACCGAGGGGACGTTGCCGGTGATCATCACTCCGCCGTTCAGCAGGTGCGCCAACAGCGTGAGCAACAGCACCACGATCGTCGCCGCGTACAGCCAGTCGAGAGCGAACGACAAGAACGGCAACTGGAACACGTAGAACCCGACATCAGCACCGAACTGCGGGTCGTCGACGCCGAACTCCCGTGAGTTCCTAAACAGCAGCCAGTCCTGCCATTGCTGGGTGGCTGGCAACGAGAGCATCAGTCCGAGGAACACGGCGGTGCCGTAGCGCACGAGACGCAGACGACGCCCGAACACCTCGTGGAACCGCTCGACATACGGGTGCACGTTCGCTGGGAACACGCTCGGCGCGAACCGGTCGGCGAGCCACAGGTTGACGAGCGCGAGCGCGACGAAGAAGGCGAAGAAGATTCCGAACAACGTCAACTTCGGAATCAGTTGTCCCCAAAAGACGTCGGTGCGACCGAGGCCGTCATGCCAGAGGTAATCGAGGTAGAAGCCGGCGACGCCGCGGCCGAACACCACCACCAGGAAGAAAATCGCGCCGAGCGCGATGAGAGCGATACGACCACGCGAGCGGCCGCCCGGCGCTGGTCTCGGGAGGTCTGAGGGGGGACGCATGTCCCCCGAAATGCTACCGGCCGTCCGGCTCGAGGCGGCAGCGACAGCCCGGATGCGCCGGGCCGTTCACATGACCGGTCGGGAATGGCTCACCGGCCGTCACGGGGGTCGCGAGCGAGTTGTCCTCGCAGTCGGGGCAGGCCGTCGCCCCGGGCGCGACCACCCACCGCAGTCTCGTTCCCTTCGGCGCAGCCGCGACCACCGCCGCCGACCGCGCCTGCCACAGCGCATCGCCGACCCGGTCGTCGATGACCTTGGTCTTCACCTCGCGATAGACCGCGCGCACCTTCGCCGAGATCTCATCGTTGTCGCCGGCTGCCGCGCCGACCGCCGCCCCGAGCCGCTCGCGCAACACCGCCACGATCCCCTCCGAGATCGACTCAATCGCCTCGGTGCGGATTCGCTTCAGGGTTCTCGCCGCCGGCTTCGATCCACCGACCGAAGTCGCTCCCATGACCGCAGCCGAATCGATCTCATCGGTGACCGTCGCCGTGTAGGTCGCGGCGTGCTCGACATCGGTAGGAACCAGGTCGCCGACGTCGTTCACCTTCGCTTTCCCGCGAAGCGTCTCGAGAGCGGCGTTCTGCTCATCGGCGAGCACACGCTTCACCTTCTTAGAAGCCGCCACCACCAGCTCGTCGAAGGCGGCCGATTCGGCATCGGACTCGTCGCCACCGTCATCACTGTCGGGCTCATCACTCGCGTCATCGGCTGCGTCGTCGGCTACGTCATCGGTCTCGGCCCCTTCACGCAGTCGGGCGAAGATGTCATCCACCGACGAGCCGGACGTTGAGTCAGCGGGCGACTCAGCCGCCGTGTCACCGCCAGCGAACAACGGCACCACCTTGGCGCCCTCAGCGTCGTCGTCACCGTCGGTGCTCGGCGCGTCATCGGCGACCTGCTCGCCGACCGCCTCCATCACCGCCGTCGCATCCACGATCGGCGGGATCGACACCTCGCCGTCGTCGAGATCATCGGCCGCCGCGTCGTAGATCGCGCCCGACCCCAATGGCGCGGCCGGCTCGGGCTCAGGCGCATCAAGATCCACATCGAAACCCGTCGGACGCACCGTCGCCGCGACCGTGTCGATCGTCGACCGAGCCCGCTCGATGGCCTCGGTGAGGCGACGCTGCTCCACCTCGGCCTCGCGGAACCACTGCCGCGCATCAGCCTTGCGACGCTTGATCGCCGCCTCGAGTTGCTCCTGATGGGCGCGCGCCTGATCGAGCAGTTCGCGTCCCTCACGCTTGGCCGTCTCGATCTCCTGAGACGCCGCGGCCGCTGCCTCACTACGGCGACGCGACGCGTCCTCCTCCGCGGCCTCCCGGAGCCGAGCGGCATCCGCCGTCGCCTCATCGACCAGCTCGGAGGCCACCTGCTCGGCCCGGGCGCGGATCTGCGTGGCTGCCTCGCGAGCGGCGCGCAACACGCTGGCCGTCTCGTCACCGAGCATCCGCGCGACTGTCTCATCATCGAGCTGGCTGAGATCACCACCCGCGCTTCGGGCAGCAGCCAACTCGCTCTCACTCCGGGAGAGTCGCGTTCGCAACCGCTCCAACTCGCCCCCGACCGCGGTCAGGAACGTGCGAACCTCATCGGGGTCGAACCCCTTGCGAGCGGTGGGAAACCCGGCGGACGCGACCGCCGCCGGATCCGAGGGATCGAGACGCGGACTGGTGGCCATGATCCGAGCGTAGGTTGCGCGCGAAGTCGGTTCGCGTCAATACGCGCGCCCGCGCCGGTCACGGATCGATCGGGTCACCACCGAGGGCGACCAACACCTCGATCGCCTCATCGAGCGTGGCCACCGGGATGATCTGAAGATCCGGCGCCGCAGCCCGAGCGGCGTCGATGTCATCGTCACGCTGCGCCGCGGGCACCAAAAACACCTCGATGCCGGCCTGATCGACCGCCGACGCCTTCTGGCGCAGCCCACCAATCGCGCCAACCGAGCCGTCGAGATTGATCGTCCCGGTCACCGCCACCCGCTTCGACCCGGTCAACTCCCCCGGTGACAACTCATCGATCAAGGTCAACGTGAAGGCCAATCCCGCCGACGGCCCACCGATCGAACCGGTGTCGATATCAACGGTGAACGGCAATTCGATACGCCGAGTGTCGAACGGGATGAACCCGACGATCGTGCGATCGGGCTCATCGGGCACCGAGATCAACTCCACCTCGGCCTCGAACGGATCGGAACCACGACGCTCCACCCGAACCGACAGCAGATCACCGGGCAACCGGTCAGCGAGCACCGCGAGCAGATCGTCGACGCTCTCCAACCGAACCCCGTCTGCCACCAGGAGACGATCACCCGGATCGAGGATCTCATCGGACGGCGCAGTCGACAGGCACTCGCCGTCAGCGGCCCGTTCCAGACACACCATCTCTTGGATCAGCACATCGCCGGGAAGGAGCTGCGCGTCGAAGCCAAGGCGAGTCAGCGCCACATACTGAGCGACCTGCCCAGAGGTGCGCATTGACTCGAGCGAGAACACCCGCCGTTGATCCGGGGTCTGGAAACCGAACCGGTCCTCCTCGGTCAGCGGCTGAAAGGCCACCTCATCGCGCCCCACCCACCACGACAACGCCGACTGGCGGGGCTCGGTGACGGTCACGAAGTTGAACGAGCCGTCCGTCGGGTACTGCTCGGGCAGCTGACCGAACGGTGCAGTGATCGACAGACGCTCGGCCACCGGCTGAGCCGAGGCCGGCACCCGCGCGTAGGGGGCGGGCTGCATCTCATCGAGACGAGTGTTGAGTTTCGACGCCACCCACGACGACGGAACGAGGGCGGCGACCACGATGAGCAACGGAACGAGAACCGACACGACCGCGAGCGGCACCGACCACAGCGGCGCGCGGCCCACGGTTACGCTCGTCGTCACGGTGTCGTCATCCATCGCCATCTCCGTCGACGAGCTCACCGTCCGCGCGGCGGGAATCGTCGCGCTCGCGGTGCTCGGTCTGCTGCTCGCCGGTTGGCGCAAGCCTGCCAGAGCATCGGTGCGACGACCACGCGGGCCCTTCGGCGGCTACATCGGCGTGCCGGTCACCCAAGAGCCCACCACCCTCTACCGACGGCCCGGCCCCATCCGACGGATCTGGGCGCTGGCCGCCGCTACCGGCCTCAGCCTGCTGACCGGTGCGCTCATCGCCGTGCTCATCGCCTTCGCCGCCGTCTACGGCGTGATCACCCTGACCGACCTGCTCAGCCGATGACCGACACCGATCGCGCCACCCGTCGCCGCGAGGTCACCCTCGCCGGGCACCTTGGTGACCGCGCCACCGCCGAAGCCGCCCTCGACGACACCGACGACGCGATCCGGGAACTCGCCCTCGGCGCGATGGAACGCCTCGGAGCCCTCGACGACAGTCATCTCGCTCGAATGACAAATGACCCGTCGATCAGGGTCCGTCGCCGAGTCGCTGAACTGCTCGCCGCGCACACCGAGGTCGACCCGACCCAGTCGCTGCACGACACCGACCCGACCGTGGTCGAAGTCGCCGCTTGGGCAATGGGCGAACGGGAGCGCGTCGACGACGCCACCCTCGAGCGACTGATCGCGCTCGCCACCGACCACGCCGACGCGCTGGTCCGCGAGTCAGCCGCCGCCGCCCTCGGCGCGATCGGCGACCCTCGCGGGTTGCCAGCGATCCTCGCCGCCTGCGACGACAAGCCCGCCGTCCGCCGTCGCGCCGTCCTCGCCCTTGCTCCCTTCGAGGGGCCCGAGGTGGAGGCGGCCATCGACCGAGCGCTCAGCGACCGCGACTGGCAGGTGCGTCAATCAGCCGAGGACCTCCGCCGATTCGGCGGCCTCATCGTCGAATGAGCTGAACCCGCTCAGACGCCGGCCGGTTCGAGCTCATCACTCGACTCGTCGCTCGGCTCGTCACCCGAATCGACGATCGTCTCCTCGATCGACGGCTCGGCATAGGCCGGGCCCTCGACGTTGAGCCTCGGCAACACCCGGTCGAGCCACTTCGGGATCCACCAGTTGCGAGCACCGAGCAACTCCATGGTCGCGGGCACCAACAACATGCGCACCAAGGTGGCATCGAGCAGGACAGCGACCGCCAGACCGACACCGAAGAGCTTCACGATCCGGTCGTCCTCAAGGAGGAAAGCGCCGAACACGACCACCATGATCGCCGCCGCCGCCGAGATCACACGCGCGGTCGCCGCCAGACCATCGGCCACCGAGTTGGCGGCATCGCCGGTGCGGTCGAACTCCTCCTTCACCCGCGACAGCAAGAACACCTCGTAGTCCATCGACAGACCGAACACGATCGCGAAAAGCATCATCGGGACGAACGGTTCGATCGGAGCCGGCTCGACACCGAACACACCCGACAGCCAGCCCCACTGGAAGATGGCCACCACGATGCCGTAGGCCGAGGCAATCGAGAGCACGTTCATGAGCACGGCCTTGAGCGGGACCAGCACCGAACGGAACACCATCGTCAACAACAGGAACGACACACCGAGCACCGCCCCGAAGAACACCAGGAGACGACCACCGAGATAATCGGTGAAGTCGATATTCGCCGGCACCGCGCCGGTCAAGTTCACCGTCAACGTCGAACCCTCGATCGCCGACGGCACCACCTCGGAGCGGAGTCGCGCCACGGTCGCCTCCGTGACCTCGTCCTGCGGTGAGGTGGTCGGGATGATCTGGATGAGGAAGGCCTTCGAGGCCGAAGGATCACTGAAGTCGCTCGGGAACGGCTGCCCAACCCGATCGACACCCGGGTCGGCCGCGAGGACATCCGGAAGCGCCGCGATCACCGGCAGATCGGCCGGCGCGCCCGGCTCGACCGTGAGCAGGAACGGACCGTTGAAGCCCGGACCGAAGCCTTCCGCCACGAGGTCGTAGGCGCGCCGCGCCGAGGTCTCCTCCGACAGGTTTCCCTCATCGGAGAAGCCGAGGCGCAACGAGAAGACCGGCAACATGAGCAGCACCAGCGCGCCACCGCCGAGGAACACGAACGTCCACGGCCGAGCCTGGATGACGCGGCTCCACCGGTAAGACGTCGTTTCACGGAGCGGACGCTCGCGCCGTGCCGGAACGGCTCGGCGCAACGGCCGCACGAACAAGCTCGCCACGAAGGTCGCGACAGCGAGCACGGCCCCGATCACCGAGAGCGCCGACACGCCGAGTCCGACGCCGAGCAGGGCGACCGCGACGAACCCCGCAGTCACCAGACCACGCCAGCGAGTCACCTCGACCTTGGAGTGGAAGAGGCCGAGGAGCGCCGGCAGAAGCGTGATCGACGCGACGAGCGTGACCGCGACGGTGGTCGCCGCCGCAATGCCGAGACCCGAAACGAACCCGAGGCCGATCACGAGCATGCCGAGCAGCGAGAGCACCACCGTGATGCCGGCGAACACGACCGCGCGACCCGAGGTGTCGAGCGCACCCATCGTCGCCTCCAGCGGCGAGCGCCCCTGACGGGTGAGTTCTCGGTAGCGGGTGACCATGAAGAGCACGTAGTCGATGCCGACGCCAAGACCGATCATCACGCCGATGAACGGAGCGAACTCGGGGATCGAGACCGCGTTCGAAAGCAGGCTGACCGCCCCAAACCCGCCCGTGCCGACACCGGCGAGCGCGACACCGATCGGGAGGCCCATCGCCATCACCGATCCGAACGAGACGATGAGGATGACCACCGCGAACGCGAGACCGATCAACTCCGACTTCGGCGGCTCAAACTCGGCGAAGATCGCACCACCGATCTCGGTTGTCACCCCATCGAGGGCGGGCTCGAGACCGCGGATCTCCTCGGCGATCACGGCCGCGCGGGCCTGGTCGACATCGCGGGCGAGGTTGAGTTGGGCGAAAGCGATACCACCGTCGGGCGCGATCTGCCCCTGACCGAGTGGCTCATAGGGTGACACCACCGACACGCCGTCGATCTCGTCGATCGCCTCGAAAAACGAGGTCATCTCCGCCATGACGGCGGCGTCTTGCACACCGTCCTCGGCCAAGAAGACGAGCGAGCCGCCGAAAGCGCTGCCAGCTCCCGGGAAGTTCTCGTTAAGCACCTCGAACCCCGTCGAGCTCTCCGACTCGGGAGTTGAGAACTCACCGGAGAAGCCGGATCCGATCGCGCCGGCGAGGGCGTTGATGCCGACGAGGGCGACGATCCAAGCGATGAGGATGAACAGGCCGTGCTGGAACGACCAGCGAGCGAGGGATCGGTACACGGGGGACCTTCGTTTCAATTGGGGGGTGGTGCGAAGCGCCAACAGCGCCTTCGCCTTGTCTATCGGCGTTGAACAACCGCGCTACGTCAGCGGCTGTGTCCGCCCCTGTGGAACAAGAGCGCGAGTGCGACTATTCCGTCGGCCTCAGACCTCTACCGGCAAGCTCAAATCGGTACCGTCAAGCCATGACCGAACCGGTGCCGTGGGAGACGATCTACCGGACGCGCGACGAACCATCCCTCTCGTGGTTCCAGACAGCACCCGAGCCATCGATCCAACTCATCACCGAGGTAGTCGACCTATCGACCTCGTCCATCGTCGACATCGGAGCCGGCACCAGCCGGCTGGCGGACGCGCTGCTCGATCGCGGTTGCCCCGACCTCACGATCGTCGACGTGTCGACCACCGCTCTCAAGGTGGTCGAGCGCCGAGTCGGCGAAGATGACCGTCTCACCCCGATCGTCGCCGACATCACCGCGTGGAACCCATGGCGCACCTTCGATCTCTGGCACGACCGCGCAGTACTTCACTTCCTTGGCGGCACCGAGCTCGACGCCTACCTCACCCTCACCGAACGCGCCGTCTCCGCAGGCGGCCACCTCATCATCGGCACCTTCGCCCCCGAGGGACCCGAGACCTGCTCCGGGCGACCCGTCACCCGCTATTCGACCGCCGAACTCGCCGACCTGTTCGCCGACGGATTCACCCCGGTCTCATCACGCGGACATCTCCACACCACACCCAACGGCAGTGGTCAGGCGTTCACCTGGGTCACGCTCCGTCGACGGTCGGCCTGAGCGGCACCCTCACCAAGAAGCGATCACCGCGGTGATGATCGGAGCCAACACGAGTGCCGGCAACAGATCGGCCACCGCCACCTGACGGATCCGCAGCAGCCGCAGCCCGATCCCGAGCAGCAGCACACCGCCAGTCGCCGTCATCGCCGCCACCGTCGAATCCGGCATGAACGACCCGAAGCCGGCGCCGAGAATCGTCAACGCCCCCTGGAACACCAACACCGAGACCGCCGAGAGCGCCACACCGAGACCAAGCGATGCCGCGAAGGCCATCGAGGCGAACAAGTCGAGCGATGACTTCAACACCAACTGGTCGATCCCGTTGCCAAGACCGTCACTCAACGATCCGAGCACCGTCAACGGTCCAACGCAGAACAACAGCGACGCGCTCACATAGCCCTCGATGAACCGCGCCCGCTCCGCGTCGGCCTGCTCGCCAGCCAAACGGCGCTGCAGCCACGCACCCAGCCGCTCGAGACCCGGTTCGATCCCGAGCAGCGAGCCGATGATCCCACCGACCACCACCGCGCCGAGCACCACGATGAGCGTCCAGTCCTCACCGACCGCCTCGCCGAATGCCGCGTCACCGATCGCGGCGACGTTCAACGCCCCAACGATCAACGTGATCAGCCCAAGTGCGTCGGTAACGGTCGAACGAGTGCGCTCCGGCAAACGGTTGCCCACCAGCATCCCGATGCCCGACCCGGCCAGCACCGCGACCACATTGATGAGCGTTCCGAGCCCCCGCACCGCGCGGACGCTAACGCCCCGACACCAACCGGAAGCGCTCGATGCCAAGATGCCCCCATGACCCTCGTGTCCAGCACCATCGACACACCCGTTGGCACCCTCACCCTGATCGCCTCCGCGTCGCACCTGCGCGCGGTGCTCTGGCCGCTCGATGGCGAACTCCAGCGGGTCGGCATCGACGGCGACGACGTCGATGAAGGCTCCAACGCGATCACCGATCTCGCCGGTCGGCAGATCATCGACCACCTCGCCGGAGATCGCCGCGGGTTCGATCTGCCCACCGACGCCGTCGGCACCGAGTTCCAACGGACGGTGTGGTCCGCGCTCACCGACATCACCCCCGGCACCACCCGCACCTACGCCGAGCACGCCGCGGCGATCGGACGCCCCGAGGCGACCCGCGCCGTCGCCACCGCCATCGGACGCAACCCGCTCTCGATCGTTGTGCCCTGCCACCGGGTGATCGGAGCCAACGGATCACTCACCGGATTCGCCGGTGGTCTTGCCGCCAAAGCCTGGCTCCTCGACCACGAAGCCCGCCGCTAGACGACCCTCACCGCTCCATCTCGCCGAGCAGAGCCTCGGCCCCTTCGGCCCGCAGGCCGATGATCACGCCGGCGCGATCAGCCTCCGAACGGTTCTGGCTGAGCTTCGCCTTGCCCTCGACCCGGTCGACCCTGAACTCCAACCCGACGATTCCCCGGAGCATCCGGTCGAGGTAGTCAGCCGGCGCGTCACCGACCGACCACGGACGCTCGCGACCCGTCTCATAACGATCGGTCAGCGACTCGACCATCTCCTTCAACCAGTCGGCATCGTGAACGGCCGAGAGGCGACCGTGGAGATGGACCGACACATAGTTCCAGGTCGGCACCACCTCGCCCGACTCGGCCTTCGACGGATACCACGACGGGCTGACGTAGCCGTCGGGCCCGTCAATGATGACGATCGCCTCGGTCGGCTCCGACAGCATCCGAGCGAGCGGGTTCGCCTTCGAGACATGACCGACCAGCAGCGTCGCGTCACCGGAGCGACGAAGCATCCACGGGATCGGCGTCGCCTCGAACCCCGTTCCGGTCGCCACCACCACAGTCGCGAGCCCCGCGCGAGCGACGACCTCCATCGCGACGTCGTCGTCGAGCCGGAAGACCTCAGGGAGATACATGGCGAGATCTCAGGCCACTTCGAGCGGCGTGATCGCGTCGAGAACGGCCCCGAGTTGGTCGCGCTCAACCTCGAGATCGAATCGCGACTGCAGATTGAGCCACAACCGATCACTGGTCCCGAAGAACCGCGCGAGACGAAGCGCCGTATCCGCCGAGATTCCCCGCTTCCCATGGACGATTTCATTAATCCGTCGCGGCGGCACTCCAATTGACACGGCGAGACGATGCTGGGTGACACCAAGCGGCTTGAGGAACTCCTCGAGCAGAACCTCGCCGGGATGGATCGGTGCCATGGTCTTCTTCATTGCCACTCCTCTCAGTGGTAGTCCGTGATCGAGATGTCCTCAGCGCCCGCCTTCGTCCAGCGGAAGCAAATCCGCCACTGGTCGTTCACCCGAATGCTGTGCTGACCCATCCGATCGCCGGTGAGCTTCTCGAGACGATTTCCCGGAGGCACCCGAAGGTCTGACAGCTCCTCAGCAGCATCCAGCATGACGAGCTTTCGTAGCGCCACCCTCTGGATGTCTGGGTGGAGCTTGCGCACTCGCTCCCTGCGCCAGACCCGCTCGGAGTCTGAATCAGCAAACGACTGCAACACGCCAAAAGCATAACGCTTTCCGTTATGAACGCAACGCGTTATGTCTGTGGTGTTCCCGCGAAGTTCCGAGTCCGATCAGAGCCGGTAGCGGTAGAGGTTGGTCTCGTACGGCTCGAAGCCGAGCCGCTGA
>JAYQAE010000044.1:9394-12146 GCA_038136655.1 Ilumatobacteraceae bacterium | reverse complement strand
ATCTACGACACGATGCAGTTCATTCGCAACGACATCGCGACGATCTGCCTCGGTCAAGCCGCCTCAGCCGCCGCCGTGCTGCTCGCCGCCGGCACCAAAGGCAAGCGTCTCGCCCTTCCGCATTCGCGCGTGCTCCTTCACCAGCCCTACGGCCAGGTGGGTTACGGACAGGTCACCGATCTCGAACTCGCCGCGAAGGAGATCCTCCGGATGCGCGACATCCTCGAGGAGATCCTCGCCCGCCACACCGGTCAGCCCCTCGATCGAATCCACGCCGACACCGACCGCGATTTCGTGATGGAGGCATCCGAGGCTGTCGAATATGGCATCATCGATCAGGTGATCGAGTCTCGGGCGGTCGTTGACCGTGCCGGGGCCATCCGTTGAGCCTCGGCTCGGCGGACACCCGAATCGGATGAGGGGACGGCAGTCGTGGCGAAATTCGGCGAGAGTGGCGAACTGCTGAAGTGCTCGTTCTGCGGCAAGTCGCAGAAGCAGGTCAAGAAATTGATCGCCGGTCCCGGCGTCTACATCTGCGATGAGTGCATCGACCTCTGCAACGAGATCATCGAGGAGGAGCTCACCGAGACCTCCGAGGTGTCCTTCGAGCATCTTCCCGCCCCTCGCGAGATCAGCGAGTTCCTCGACGAGTACGTCGTCGGTCAGGACCACGCCAAGAAGATCCTCTCCGTCGCCGTCTACAACCACTACCGGCGCATCCAATACCAGCAGTCCTCGGGCATCGGTCGTCGCGATGACGTCGAGCTCGCTAAGTCGAACATCCTGCTGCTCGGTCCGACCGGTTGCGGCAAGACCCACTTGGCGCAGACCCTCGCTCGCATGCTCAACGTCCCGTTCGCGGTGGCGGACGCCACCGCCCTCACCGAGGCTGGCTACGTCGGTGAGGACGTCGAGAACATCCTCCTGAAGTTGATCCAGGCCGCCGACTTCGACACCAAGCGCGCCGAGACCGGCATCGTGTACATCGACGAGATCGACAAGGTGGCGCGCAAGAGCGAGAACCCGTCCATCACCCGAGATGTGTCGGGCGAGGGCGTGCAGCAGGCGCTTCTGAAGATCCTCGAGGGCACGCAGGCGTCGGTGCCTCCCCAGGGTGGTCGCAAGCATCCGCACCAAGAGTTCATCCAGATCGACACGACCAATGTGTTGTTCATCTTGGGTGGCGCTTTCGCCGGTCTTGAGCAGATCATCGAACGGCGCGTCGGCGACCAGGGCGTCGGCTTCCACGGAAATGTTCGCTCGAAGAGCGAGCGAGATCCGGGCGAGTTGTTCACCAAGGTCCTCCCTGAGGATCTCGTCAAGTTCGGGATGATCCCGGAGTTCATCGGGCGCCTGCCGATGGTCGGAGTGGTAAGCAGCCTCGACCGCGACGCCCTCGTGAAAATCCTCACCGAGCCGAAGAACTCCCTGGTGAAGCAGTACCAGAAGGTCTTCGAGTTCGAGGACGTCGAACTCGAGTTCACCGAGGACGGACTCGCTGCGATCGCCGACCAGGCGATCCTGCGAGGCACCGGTGCTCGTGGGCTCCGCGCCATCTTGGAGGAGGTCCTCCTCCAGACGATGTTCGAGCTCCCGGGTCGTGACGACATCGGGCGAGTCGTCATCGATGGAGACACCGTGCGGGATCGCGTCAATCCGACGCTTGTGCCCCGAAAGACCGGAGCGTCCACGCGCCAACGCCGCGCCGCCAGCTGACCGGCACCAACTCCCATGGACCTCCAGTCCGCGCTTCGCTATCTCGACGAGCACGCCTCGTACGACGTCACCGGTCGTATCGACTCACCCTCGGTCAACAACATCCGCGCGCTGTGCGCCGCGATGGGCGACCCCCAGCACGCCGCGCCCATCATCCACGTCACGGGAACGAACGGCAAGGGATCCACCGTGCAGATGATCACTCGGCTGCTCATGGCGAGCGGGCTGACCGTCGGCACCTACACCAGCCCGCATCTTGAGCACATCACCGAGCGCATCCGCCGCAACGCCGAGCCGATAACCGGGGACGAGCTCGGCGAGCAGATCGCCGCGGTGGCCGCACTCGAGATCATGACCGGTGTGCGCCCCACCTACTTCGAGGCGATGACGGCAGCCGCCTTCCGGTATTTCGCGGACTCAGCTGTGGATGTCGTCGTCCTGGAGGTGGGGATGCTCGGTCGGTGGGACGCGACGAACGTCGCCGACGCCCAGGTCGCTGTCGTCACCAACATCGGGCTCGACCACACGGAGTTCGCCGGTCCGACCGTCGCCGATATCGCGCGCGAGAAAGCGGGGATCATCAAGCCCGGTTCCGCGGCCGTGATCGGCGACACCGATCCCGACCTGCGCGCGATCTTCGCAGCCGAGCCGCACGCCTCGATGCTGACGCGCGACGAGGACTTCGCGACGATCGACAACTCGCTCGCCGTCGGTGGGCGCCTCCTCGACCTGCGAACCCCGACGACGATCCACACCGATGTCTTCCTCCCCCTCCACGGCTCCCACCAAGGGGAGAACGCCTCGGTCGCTCTCGCTGCGGTCGAGACCTTCTTCGCCTCCCCGCTCAGCACGGAGGTCGTCACCGAGGGGTTCGGCTCTGTCGAGGTGCCCGGCCGGTTCGAGGTGGTCGGCGTGCAGCCGCTCGTGGTTATCGATGGGGCGCACAACCCGGCGGGCGCCGACACCTGCGCGCAGGTCTTCTTTGGTGACTTCGCTCCAGATGGTCGCCGGGTCTTGCTGTTCGGCACCCTCCGCG
>JAYQAE010000044.1:0-9384 GCA_038136655.1 Ilumatobacteraceae bacterium | reverse complement strand
TCCGCGACCCCGAGGAGATGCTCGCGGCCGTCCGCGCTGACGAGTTCGACCGAGTGATCGCGTGCACGGCGCCGAGTCCTCGTGGCGTGCCGGCCGTCGAGGTTGCGCGCGCGGCCCGTGCGCTCGGGTGCGAGGAGGTGCTGGTGTGTGAATCGGTCGAGGAGGCATGCGCCCTCTCGATTCGTCATCTCGATGCCGATGACGCGGTGCTTGCGGCTGGTTCGATCTACGTCGCGGGAGCTGCTCGCGGCGAGTATCGCCGGCTACTCGCCTGAGGTCAGGGCGCGGCGGCGCGCCGGTAGCCTGCCGGCCATGTCAGACCGCACCCTCGTCCTGCTCAAGCCCGATGCCGTGGAGCGCAAGCTCAGCGGGGAGATCATCTCCCGTTTCGAGTCGAAGAATCTCTCGATCGTGGCGATGGAGTTGAGAAGCCTCGATGCGGCCACCCTCGAGCGTCACTACGAGGAGCATGTCGGCAAGCCGTTCTACGCCGATCTGGTCGCGTTCATGAGCCGCGGGCCCGTGGTTGCGATGGTCGTCGAGGGTCCCGAGGACACTTGGGAGGTCGTGCGCTCGATGATGGGCGCCACCAACCCCCGGTCCGCCGCTCCCGGCACCATTCGCGGAGATCTCGGCATTCTGTTCACCGAGAACCTCGTGCATGGCAGCGACTCGCTCGCCAGCGCTGAGCGGGAGATCGGGATCTTCTTCCCCAATCTGTAACATTTGAGGACCTCCGGCGCTGCCGCCGGAGTGCCGCGGGGGCCGGGAAGGAGGAGCACGTGGTACGCAGTAATCCACTCGGACTCGGTCGCGACCTCGCCATTGACCTCGGCACCGCCAACACCTTGATCTACGCGCGGGGTATCGGCGTGGTGCTCGACGAGCCGTCCGTCGTCGCCATCAACGTCAACGATGGCCGCCCCGTCGCCGTTGGCCATCAGGCCAAGCAGATGATGGGACGCACCCCGAGCCACATCCGAACGGTCCGGCCCTTGAAAGACGGTGTTATCGCCGACTTTGAGGTCTGCGAGAAGATGCTGCGCTGGTTCATCCAGCAGGTCCACGGGTCGAAGTGGTCGAAGCCGCGCATGATCATCTGCGTACCGTCTGGTATCACCGGAGTGGAGCAACGCGCGGTGCAGGACGCCGCCGAGTACGCCGGCGCTCGCAAGCCGGTGCACATCATCGAGGAGCCGATGGCGGCCGCGATCGGCGCCGATCTCCCGGTGCACGCCCCGAACGGTTCGATGGTCGTCGACATCGGTGGTGGCACCACTGAGGTGGCCGTCATCTCCCTTGGCGGCATCGTCACCGCCCAGTCCGTCAGGGTCGCCGGCGATGAGCTCGACGACGCGATCATCCAGTACGTCAAGAAGGAGTTCTCCCTCGCCATCGGTGAGCGCACCGCCGAGGAGATCAAGATGCAGATGGGATCGGCTTGGCCCCTTCCCGAGGAGGTCACCGCCGACATCCGCGGTCGAGACCTCATCAGTGGCCTGCCGAGGACCATCCAGTTGACCACGGAGCATGTGCGCGAGGCCCTTGAGGAACCGGTGAGCGCGATCGTCGACGCGGTCAAGGCGGCGCTCGATCGCACCCCACCTGAACTCGCCGCCGACATCATGGAGGAGGGCATCACCCTCACCGGCGGCGGGGCGCTGCTCCAGGGGCTGCCCGACCGGCTCGCCCACGAGACGGGTATGCCGATCAGGATCGCCGAGGAGCCGCTGTTCAGCGTGGTGGTCGGGTCGGGCAAGGCGCTCGAGAACATCGATGCCATGCGCAGTCTGATGTCGCTCGGCGGCGATCTCTGACGGGGATCTCGTGCCGCTTTACTCGGCTGGACGTCGACGCGTCATCATCGCTCTCGCGCTGACCTCGGCGCTCCTGTTGACCCTCGACCTTCGCGGCAATCGCCTGTTCGACGCGGCGCGGTCGGGGTTCACCGTCGCGCTGCAGCCGTTCCAGCAGGCGGCCGAGGTCGCCTCGACCCCGATCGAGCGGCTGTGGCGTGCCTACTCCGACTTCGACAGCCTCGAGGAGGAGAATCGGGTGCTCCGCGCCCAGGTCGACGCGCAGCGCTCGGCCGAGATCGCCGCCCAGAACGCGATCATCGAGAACCAGGACCTGTTGGCGCTGAACAGTCTCGAGTCGCTGGCCTCCTACGACTCGGTGACCGCGCGTCTCGTCGGCCAATCGCCGACGAACTTCGACCAGCAGGTGGAGATCGACCGCGGCTCGATCCACGGCATCCGCGTCGGCATGCCGGCGGTCAACGAGGCTGGCCTCGTCGGCAAGGTCACGCGGGTGGCGCCCACATCGAGCGTGATCATGCTGGTGACCGATCCGTCCTACGCGGTGCAGGTGAAGATCCTCTCGGTCGGTGGGGAGGACCCGGAGCAGGTGGTACCCGGCTTCACGACGACCACCGTGGCGGCCGAGGAGGAGTCGTTCCCGGGTGCCGACCAGGGCGCGGTGCGTCAGGAGTTTCCGATTGTCACGTCGACCACGACCACGGTCGCTCTCGCTGATGCCGTGACCCTGCCGGAGGTCGAGGTGATCCGCGAGACCGGCGTGCTCCGAGGCCAGGGTGACGAGCGGCTGCCGAGGGTGTCCTTCGTGGCGGGCAACTCGGCCTTCGGACGGATTGAGATCGGTGACACCGTGTTCACGGCCGGGGGAAGCACCTCCTTGGCGCCCCCGAATATTCCAGTTGGCCGCGTCGCGAACGTGATCACGCGCGCCGGCACCGCGGGCCAGGAACTCGAGATCGCGCTCTCTCCCGATCTCGGGCGCCTCCAGTTCGTCCGTGTCGTGCTCTACCAGCCTCCTACGGAGCTGCAGCCGTGATCGGGTTCCTGATGAACTCCTGGGTGGCCAGGGTCATACCGATCGGCATGGTGCTCCTTGCCGTGCAGACGACGCTCCTCGTCGAACTCCGCCCGTTCGGTGTGTCGGTGCAGATCGTGCTCGCCTACGTCGCGGCGACCGGCGCCGTCGGTGGGGTGGAGCGCGGCGCGATTGTCGGATTCACCGTTGGCCTGATGTACGACCTCGCGGTCGGGACACCACTTGGCGCGACCGCGGTGACCATGGCGCTGGCCGGTTATGTCGCGGGTATCGGGCGCCTGTTCCGAATCGAGAGCCATTGGTGGATCCTCGCCCTGCAGTCGGCGGTGGGTGCGGCGGTGGGGGAGGCAATGGTGCCGGTGGTGCGCCTCGTGATCGGCGAGGCGAGCGTCTCGCCAACCGGACTGCTCACCGTCGTCGGTGTAGTGGCGGTCGCAGCGCTGATGGCGAGCCCCGTGCTCGCTCCGCTCGGCAGATGGTCGCTCAGTCTCCAGCGCTCGGAGATGAAGTTGCCTCCCGAGATCCGCGCCGAAGTCTGATCGCCTCGCTGCCTGACGCTCGCGTGACGGCCAGCGGGCCGTTCGACACGGCACACTGTGGGGATGGCCGGGGATCGTCGCGCGGTGCGGCTCGGAGTGCTCGCGACGGTCGGTGTGGTCCTCGTGTCCCTGCTCGGTGTGCGTCTCTGGTACCTCCAGACCGTCCGAGCGGAGGAGTTGCAGCAGCGGGTCGACCGCTCCAAGACGCGCGTGGTGCAGTTGGCGCCTGAGCGTGGGCGCATCTTCGATGTGGAGGGTCGGATCCTCGCCGACAACGAGCGGATCCTCACCGTCGCCGTCGATTGGCGCGCGATGCAGACCCGCTCGGCGCGGTCGGAGCTGTTCACCCGGCTCGAGGGATGGGTTGGGGTGCCGATGGAGGAGATGGAGGATCGCTACCAGTCGGGGTACTACTCGACGTTCCTCCCCATGCCGGTCAAGGAGGATGTTGACGAGCAAACAGCCATCGCCATCCTCGAACGGGTCGAGGACCTCCCCGGGGTCGAGATCATCAACGAATGGCGGAGGGTCTATCCCTACGCGCCGCATGCCGCCCATGTCGTTGGCTACATGGGGGCGATCACGGCCGAGCAGCTCGAGACGTATCTGACGCTCGGCTACCTGCGCAATGAGCGGGTCGGGCAGTTCGGCGTGGAGCGATCGATGGAGGGGCTCCTCCACGGCACCTGGGGGTATCGGGTTCTCGAGGTCGACGCCGCGAACCGTCCGATCAGGGTGCTGGAGGAGGTGGCGCCGGTCAACGGCCACGACATCCAGTTGACCATCGACCTCGACGTGCAGCAGTACGCGGAACAGGCCCTCGAGACCGCGCTCCGAGCACGCCGGAACCAGGGGGTCAGGAACCCGACCATCCGTCTCCCGGACGGGACCACCGAGTTGCTCGATCCAACGCAACCCGAGTTCGTGCCGTACAAGGCACCGGCCGGATCGGTGGTGGTCATGCGCCACGACACCGGTGAGGTGAAGGCGATCGCGAGTTATCCGACCTTCGACAACCGGTGGTTCGAAGCTGACATCTCCGGGGCGAAGTTCCGGGAGATCTTCCCCTCGCAGAAACCCGACGGCTCTCCGATCGACCCCGACGAGTCGATCCTCGTGAATCGAGGGGTGCAGGGGAGATACAACCTCGGCTCGACCTTCAAGCCGTTCGTTGCCCATGCCGCGCTCGCCACGGGGTTGATCACCGCTGACGAGCTCTACACCGACACCGGCTCCTACGACCTCTACAGCGTCAACCCCGAACGCTGCGATGCCGGACTGATCCGATGCAACTTCAAGAACGCGCTCTGCGGGACCGGAGCTCCCTGCGTCTACGGCGATGTCGACGTCGAGGACGCCCTCGCCGTGTCGTCCGACGCGTTCTTCTACCGAATCGGAGAGGACATCCACGTTCTGAATGACGGTGAGCCGGTCTTCCAGGAGCAGATCAGGCTCTTCGGCTTCGGCGCCGACAGCGGCATCGAGTTGCCGTTCGAGTTCGACGGCACCGTCCCCGACGATGACCTGAAGAAGCGCTACGCCGAGCGTGGCGTCATCAGCGAGGACGAGGGATACGGCTTCTACGTCGGCGACAGCGTGCAGATGGCCATCGGGCAGGGACTGCTCTCGGCCACCCCGCTGCAACTCGCCAACGGCTACGCGGCCATCGCCAACGGGGGATACGTCAACCAGCCCACCATCCTTCGGGCGGTGTGGACGCCCGGCACCCCCGATGGGGAGATCGGTTTCGCGAACCTCGATGTTGGAACGGTCGACGAGGTCAACCGCGTTCCCATCCGCGTCCGGGACATGGAGATGACCGCGGAGAACCGCGATCCGATCATCACCGGACTGACCAGGGTCGTCACCGTCGGAGCCGGCACGCCGGGAACCGACATTCCCTACCACTCGACAACCGGCGAAAAACTCTTCTACGACTATCCCGAGGAGGCGATCCCGGTCGCTGGCAAGACCGGCACGGCGCAGGGAGCGGGCAACTTCCCGTGGAACGACTCGTCAGGATTCGTCGCGTTCTCGCTCGACGACACGCAGCCCTACACCGTCTCGGCCTACCTCGAGAAGGCGGGCTACGGATCGCAGGCGGCCGCTCCGGTGGTGAAGTGCACCTTCCTCATGCTGTCGGGCCTCATCGAGACCGATCCGGTCGTCATCTCCGAACCGCTCGATCTCGGCGCCACCACCCCCGCGCCCGACCAGTACCTCGCCGATGTGGGGTGTTTCGCCCGTCGCGGTGGCGGGGGAGTGGTGGTGACCGAATGAGGCCAGAGGTGTCGACATGGCGCTGACCTTCATGTCGCGACGGCCCGACAGCGGATTAGGGAACATCCGGTCGAGTCCGGGCGATCCGAGCCGCAACATCGACTGGGTGCTCCTCACCCTTCAGGGCGTCCTCATGGTTGCCGGGTGCTTCGTCGTGTACTCGGCCTCGCGAACCAGGATCCCGGGAGATCCGCTCGCCTTCGCCGACCGCCAGGTCGTCTTCGCGATTATCGGCGCGGTCATCACCGTGGCCGTGATGTCGATCGACTACGCGACGCTTCGCGACCGCGCGACATCGATCTACGCGGGAACGATCGCCCTGTTGGTGCTCCTGCTCCTCATCGGCCTCGCCCAGGGCGCCGATCGCATCTCCTTCGACTTCGGGCCCTTCAACCTGCAACCGGCGGAGGTCGCGAAATTCTCCACAATGGCCATGCTGGCGACCTATCTGGCGGAGACTCGAAGTGAGGAGGTCACCTACTCGCGCTTCATCGGCGGCCTGGTCATCGTCGGGCTTCCGACGGTGCTCGTCGTGCTGCAGCCCGACCTCGGGTCGGCTTCGGTGCTCGTGTCGTTGGCGATGGGGGTGCTCCTCATTGCGGGAGCTCGGGCGAAATACATCGTGACCATCAGCGTGCTGTCGGTGCTGACGGTGGTCGCCGCATTCGTCGGACGTCTCGTGAACCGCTACCAGATCGAGCGGATCAGGGTGTTCCTCGATCAGGACACGACGGATCCGATGCTCCAGGATGCCGTCTACCAGGTGCGAAACGCGATCCGCGCTGTCGGCACCGGAGGGGTGTGGGGTAAGGGATGGCTGCAGGGCCCGCTCACCAACGGCCGGGACATCCCGGTCATGTGGGCCGACTTCCCGTTCGCGGCGGTGGCTGAGCAGTTCGGAATGGTCGGCTCGATCGTGCTGATCGCGCTCTTCTGCCTAGTGCTGGTGCGGATCTGGAGGATCGCGACCCTCGCGAAGGACATGCTCGGCACCTACATCGCGTCCGGGGTGTTCACCATGGTGCTCTGGCAGTTCTTCCAGAACGTCGGGATGACCCTCGGGATCACCCCGGTCACGGGTCTCCCCATGCCGTTCATTTCCTACGGTGGGTCGAGTCTGTTGGTGTACTGCGCGATGTTCGGCGCGGTGCAGAGCGTGTACATGCGCCGGATGCGCTGAGCCTCCCGGTCGATCGGGCCGTCGGCCGGTAGCATGCGGGGGTCATGACCGGTTCCACGGCCCCCCTCCACCGAGCAGCCGACCCGGTCATCTCTCACGTTTCAGCGTCCCGGAACGCGACGGCTCAGCCGTCCTGCGGTCCGGAGGCGCCGCGCGGGTGGTGTCTCGCCGCCCGCCACAGAAGGGATCTCACACATGGACGACAGCACCAGCACGGCGGGGCATCAGCCCGCCAGCGACTCCGGCACGGCCCACCCGGGCGGCGAATCGGCGGCTGAGGACCGGCGACCTCGGATCGGCGACACCCGTCCGGCTCCCGTTCCCGCGGTTCCTCCCCCCGGCCCCGCCCGCACCGAGTCCGGCTCGAACGCCGAATCCAACTCCGGCTCAAACTCCAACGGATCCAGCTCCCGGTCCGGCCAGCGCAGGCGTCGCCGCGGCGGTCAGGGGGGCAAGGGCGGCCAGAAGTCGGCCCAGGCAAACGGCACCGACTCGCAGGCCGAGCAGGCTGGGGGCGAGCAGCGCTCAGGTCAGGGTTCTCGCCGTCGTCGGCGTGGCGGCCGAGGAGGGCGGGGACGCTCCTCCGAGCTCGCCCCAGAGGTGTTGGAGCAGCGTCGCGGTCGTGAGCGCAACGGCAAGCCGGTCGGTCGGTATTTCATGTGCGTCCAGGTGCGCGAGGGCGTCACCCAGGTGGCCGTCCTTGAGGGACGAAGCCTGATCGAGCACTACGTGTCTCGGCCTGCCGACGACGTCAGCCAGATCCACGGGAACATCTACCTCGGTCGCGTCCAGAACGTCCTCCCGGGCATGGAGGCAGCCTTCGTCGATATCGCCACCCCAAAGAACGCGGTGCTCTACCGAGGTGATGTCCAGTTCGACCCCGATGATGTCGAGCAGCGCGGTGATTCGGCGCGCATCGAGGACATCCTGAAGAACCGTCAGATGATCCTGTGCCAGGTCACGAAGAACCCGATCGGCGCGAAGGGCGCCCGACTCACCCAGGAGGTCTCCCTTCCGGGCCGATTCGTGGTGCTCATCCCGAACTCGAGCACCTATGGCATCTCGAAGCGTCTACCCGACGATGTCCGCAAGCGTCTTCGCAACATTCTCGACCGGGTCAAGCCTGAGCATCACGGTCTCATCGTGCGAACCGCGGCGGAGCACGCCACCGAGGCCGAATTGACCGCCGATATGGAGCTCCTGCTCGCCCAATGGGCCGAGATCGAGCGCCTCGCGGCAGAGGCGAAGAAGCCCGCGCTACTGCACCGCGAGCCTGAACTCGCCGTCCGAGTGATCCGCGAGGAGTTCAACGCCGATTACCGAGGGGTCGTGATCGACGACGAGCGGCTTCACCGCGAGGTCCGCGATTACGTCGCCGCGTTCAATCCCGAGTTGGCCGACCGCATCGAGTACTACGACACCGCTTCCGAGGGCATCTCGCTCTTCGAGCGCCATCACGTGCACGAGCAGGTCCACAAGGCCCTGGATCGGAAGGTCTGGCTTCCCTCGGGTGGTTCGCTCATCATCGAGCACACCGAGGCGCTCACCGTGATCGACGTCAACACCGGCAAGAACGTCGGCAAGAACAACCTCGAGGACACCGTGTTCGCCAACAACATGGAGGCCGCGGAGGAGATCGCGAAACAACTGCGCCTCCGCGACATCGGCGGGATCATCGTGATCGACTTCATCGATATGGAGGTGAAGGGCAACCGCGCGAAGGTCGTCGAGTCGTTCCGTTCCGCGCTGAGTCGCGACAAGACCCGGACGCAGGTGTTCGACATCTCCGAGCTCGGTCTGGTCGAGATGACCCGTAAGCGCATCGGTGAAGGGCTCCTCACGGAGTTCTCGGAGCGCTGCCCCGACTGTGAGGGCCGCGGGGTCACCGTCGATCACACCCTGCTCGACTGATCCTGGTCACCCGCCGCGATCGGTTGGGGAGGACCCGAGCGGTCGATAGCATCCGCCGGGCTATGTACGCAGTGATCGCCTCGGGCGGTAAGCAGGAAAAGGTGGCCGAAGGCCAGCAGGTGACGCTTGAGTTGCTCAAGGGCGACGAGGGCTCCGAGGTGTCGTTGACGCCGGTACTGCTCGTCGACGGCGACACGGTCCTCGCGGGTGCCTCGGCGCTCGCCGGAGCAAAGGTGACCGGCCGGATCGTCGGCACGACCGCGGGCGACAAGGTGAACGGTTTCACCTACAAGCGCCGCACCAACCAGCGCCGCCACTACGGCCATCGCCAGCATTACAGCGTCGTCGAGATCACCAAGATCTCCAAGCCCTGATCTGAGGAGAACGACATGTCGAAGACCAAGGGCGGCGGTTCAACCAGGAACGGCCGCGACTCCAATGCTCAGCGCCTCGGCGTGAAGGTGTTCGACGGCACCAAGATCACCGCCGGCACGATCATCGTTCGCCAGCGTGGCACCCGAGTCCATCCCGGCCGCAACGTCGGTATCGGTGGCGACGACACGCTGTTCTCGCTGATCGACGGTTCGGTCAAGTTCGGCGAGCGCAAGGGTCGCAAGATCG
>JAYQAE010000043.1:11042-12693 GCA_038136655.1 Ilumatobacteraceae bacterium | reverse complement strand
CCACCCAGGGCCACCCCTCCGACACCGCCGTCCGGTCGGTTCCGAGCGCTGCCTCAACACCTCTCGTCGCCCCGATCAGGACGGGCGCCGCCACCGGGAGAATGAGCAGGGGGAGCAGTGTCTCCCGGCCCGGACCACCGGCTGCGAGGCCTCCGTAGATGGTACCGAGGGCGGCCAGTCCGCACGTTGCCGAGATCGCTGTTGTGACGAGGAGCACGACGCCCTCCGCCCGGGGTTCCGCGCCGTAGAGCACGACGGCGAGTGCGAGGAGCACGGCGATGAGGGCGATGAGCTCGACGGCGAGCGCGGCGGCCTTCCCGAGGAAGAGCGCCACCGGGTCGACGCCGGCGACGCGGAGCGATTCGAGGGCCCCGTCGGCGGTCTCGATGGCGAAGGAGCGCTGAACGGTGATCAGCGTCGAGAAGAGGACGGCCAACCAGATGAGGCCCGGAGCGGCCCGCTCGAGCACACCGCCGGTCCCGAGGGCGAAGGCGAAGACCACCATCACGAGACCGGAGAACGGCAGCACCTGGTTCACGAGCACCCGAGACCGCCGCTCCACCAGGAGGTCTTTGGCGGCGATCCTCCGAGCGGCGCGAAGACGGCCCACGGTCATGCTGCCTCCACCACGACGCCGCCCACCACGGTGACCTCGCGGTCAGCGAGATGGCGGCTCCGGTCGAGGTCGTGGCTCGCGAGCATGACGGTCACACCCGAGGCGGCGGCCAGCCTGATCAGCGCGTCGAGTTCGGTGCGGCCGTCCGGATCGAGACCGGCGTGGGGTTCGTCGAGCAGCCAGAGTTCAGCGCGCCTGACGAGGAGTACAGCGAGAGCCGTTCGACGCCGTTGTCCGGCCGACAGCGCCGCCACCCTGACATCGGCGAGCCTCCCGGCGAGGCCAGCGGCTTCGACCGCTCGATCGGTCTCCTCGGTGGTCGCGCCGACGAGTTCTGACCAGAACGAGAGGTTCTCAGACACGGTGAGATCGCCGTAGAGGCCGTTGCGGTGACCGAGGAGGCCGACGCGCTGGCGGAGGGCCGCTCGGTCGCCGGTGAGATCGACGCCAAGCACTGTCGCGCTCCCTCGCGCCACCGGCACCAGTCCTCCGCAAACGTTGAGCAGGGTGGTCTTCCCCGCGCCGTTGGGCCCCGCGACGAGAACCACCTCGCCTCGGGCGACGGTCAGGTCGAGCCCGGATAGGGCGGGGAAGCCGCCGAGTAAAGCGATCACACCGCTCATCTCGACCGCCGCGGCGCCGGACATCGCGTCGCCCGCTGGAGTCCCACCGGATCCGTCCATGGTCCCGTCACGCTACGCCGACCCTGCCCCACCGGCACTCCGGGCCGGCGGACGTCACCGGTAGTTTCGATCCGGTGAAGCGGCGGTCTCAGGAACGGCTCGAGCCGAACCGGCGTCCGACGCCGCCTCCGAGAGAACTCGCTGTGCGCGCTGTCAGGAGGGGTCGGGGATCTCGAGGCGCCGATCTGTGGAGGTCGTGGCGGGAGTCTCGTCGCGCCCGGTGGGACCTTCCGCCGGAGCCTCATGACTGGCGGTGGGCGGTTGGGCTCCTCGGGCGCACCCTCGTCGTGGTCGGCCTCCTGATGCTCGGGTTCGTCGGCTACCAGCTCTGGGGCACCGGCATCGAGACCGC
>JAYQAE010000043.1:0-10942 GCA_038136655.1 Ilumatobacteraceae bacterium | reverse complement strand
GGAAAGCCGCGCCGAGCCGTTCCTGCCCGGCGATCCGATCGCACGACTCGAGATGCCGTCGATCGGGACCGACCACATCGTGGTCGCCGGAATCGGTGTTGAGGAACTGCGTCTCGGTCCCGGCCACTTCCCCGACACCCCCCTGCCCGGTCAGCTCGGCAACGCGGCCATCGCTGGCCATCGCACCACCTACGGACAACCCTTTCATGACGTCGATCAACTGGTGGTCGGTGACGACATCGTGGTGACCACTGAGGCGGGTCGCTTCACCTACGTGGTCGACGACATCTCCATCGTGCTCCCCTCCGACTACCAGGTGGTCTCAACGGTCGACCGGTCGCGAGCGACGCTGACGCTCACCTCCTGTCACCCGAAATGGTCGGCGGCGCAGCGGATCATCGTCCACGCCGAACTCGACCCTGACCGCTCAGACGCGGTCGGAGCCGCCACCGATTACCGCGGGACAGCGTTGTGGGGCGACCCGGTCGCGGTCGTCTCCGAGGCGCCGGTTCCCGTCACCTCGACCACGACCCCCGCCAACGGGAACCCGACCAGCAGCATCGCGACCAGCACGACGCTGGCCGCTGCAACGCCCACCAGCCCGACACCGGCCGCGGCGCCATCGATCTCCGACTCCAACCCTCCCCCTGCGCCGATCGCCGACGCTTTCGCCCGCGGATGGTTCCACGATCCGGCCGCTCTCTGGCACGTCGCCGCCTGGGGTGGCGCGCTGGCCGCCGTCGTCGGGGCAGTGCTCCGGATCAGCCGTCGGCGTAGGAGCCACCTCGTCGGAATCGCCTACGGGCTGATCCCCGGCCTCGTGTTCCTCTATTTCGTCTACGAGAACGTCAACCGACTGCTTCCGCCGGACCTCTAATCCGGCTCGCCCGTCAACGCCCGGTGAAACGCGCCGGACGGCGTTCGGCGAAGGCGTTGCGACCTTCGAGCGCGTCGTCACTCCCCCAAGCCAGCGCTCGGATTGCATCGACGGCGAGATCGCGGGCCGGCCGACGCCGGGCCTCGAGGAGCGCCGCGCGGTGCGCGTCGAGCGACAGCGGCGCGAGCCGCACGATCTCCTCGGCCCAACTGACGGCATCGGCAAGCAATCCGAACCGGTGGACCGCCCCCAGGCGATGAAGCGTCTCGGCATCGACCCGTTCGGCGGTGAGGAGGATCGAGCGAGCGACCGGCCAGCTGAACTCGTCGACCAGGCGATCCACGGTCCATTGATCGACGGCAAGACCGAGCCGAGCGGCGGGGATCCCGAACTCGCTACCCGCGGTGGCGACCCGAAGATCGCAGACGAGCGCGAGTTGAGTCCCGGCCCCGAGGGCAGGACCGTCGATCGCGGCGATCCGAACGGCTGGCCAACGATCCCAAGCCTCGAGCATCGCGCTGAGCTCGGCGCCGAACTCCTCGGAGTCCACGCCGGTCAGGTCGGCCCCGGCGCAAAACGCCGGTGGCGCTCCGGTCAGAACCACGGCCCCTATCGTCGCGTCGCCGGCCACGGCGCGGAGCTCTCGAACCGTCTCGAGGTCGAGGGCGTTGCGACGCTTCGGGCGATCGATCGTCACCACCAACACATCCCGCACAGGTCCCGGTCGCCGGTCGGTCCGTAGCATGATCGAACCCTATGTCCGAACGAGTCGAACCGCCGACGCCCGCGGATCCGGTCTTGCGCCGTCGGCGCGCGGTGGAGCGCTGGACACTGCTCGCGAATCGCGTCGGCTACCTCGTGCTCGCGCTCTCCGTGGCGCTCTTCGTCATCGCCTTCGCCGTCGGATTCTCCTCCGGGCTTGCCGGAGCCGTCGTTGTCTCACTCCTCGTGTCGTTTGTGCTGCTCGCCCCGTCGATCGTGCTCGGATACGCCGTGAAAGCTGCCGACCGCGAGGATGCCGAACGGGCGGCTGGGAACCCTCCCCCGTAACATGGTTGCCTCATGAGTTCGACCCGTCTGCCGGCCATCGAGCGGCGCGAGCAGATCCTCGCCTGCGCCTTGGAGGTGTTCGCCCGTTCCGGGTTCCACGGAACCTCGATGAACGATGTGGCCGAGGCGGCCGGAGTCACCAAACCGGTGCTCTACCAGCACTTCGATTCGAAACAGGAGCTGTTCACCGCGCTCCTCGACGAGGTGGGCCACCGCATGCACAGCGCGATCACCGCGGCCACCTCGGTCGAGAGCGACGGGCGCTCGCAGACGGTCGCTGGCTTCCGCGCCTACTTCCGGTGGGTGGCAGACGATCACGATGGCTTCCGACTCCTGTTCGGCGGCACCGCTCGTCACGAGGACGCCTTCGGCGACCGGGTGCGCCGCATCACCTCCGAGGTCGCCACGGCGATCGTTCCGTTGATCGCCGTCGATATGCCCGATGAGCACCGGAGAACGGTCGCCCACGGCATCGTCGGTCTGGCCGAGGGCGTGAGCCGACGACTCATCGACCACGGCGATGACTTCGACCCGGACGTGATCGCCACCGTGGTGGCCGGCCTGGCCTGGGCCGGATTGCGTTCGATCGACCAGTCGAGCCCCGTCGGCGCCGACGCGATCTGACACCTCCGCTCGGGTGACCCCCTCCGGTCGACCCGGTCTAGGCTCGACTCATGCCGGCGCCGGGGGAACACCATCCCGCGTTCGAGGAGTACTGCGAGTGCATCTTCGAACTCCACGAGGATGACGTCGAAGTGATCCAGGCCCGCATCGCCGAGCGGCTGAACGTCAGTCGTCCAGCGGTCAGCGAGATGATCCGTCGGCTCGCGACCGAGGGCCTCATAGACACCGACGGTGGGATCACGCTCACGTCGAGCGGTGTCGAGTTGGCGCAGCGAGTGGTGCGTCGCCACCGTCTCGCTGAGCGGTTCCTGACCGACACGCTCGGACTGTCGTGGGCGGAGGCCCACCACGAGGCCGGTAAGTGGGAGCACATCATGTCCGACAGCGTCGAGGAGGCCCTCGATCGGCTCCTCGGTTCGCCGACGACCTGCCCGCACGGCAATCCGATCCCGGGCTCCGATTATGTGGCTCCCGATGTGCGCCCCCTCGCGGAAGCGTCGGTCGGCACGAGGTTCACGGTGAGGCGCATCCCTGAAGAACTCGAGTTCACGCCCGGCCTCCTCGAGTTCCTCGAGGAGAGCTCGATCCAGCCGGGTCACAGTGGCACGGTGACCGCCACCTCCCCCGACGGAACGATCACGATCGAGATCGAGGGCCGCCACGTCGGCGTCGGCGCGTTCGCCTCCGAGCGAATCCTCGTCACTGGCTAATCCCAGCATGTCCCGCTCACCCCTTCTCCTCGCGTTCGCGCTCGCCCTCGGATCGGTCGCGGCCTGCGGTGAGACCTACATCGACACGAGCCTGATCGACCCTGTTGCCAACGAAGACGACGACGCTGACGCTTCAGCAGAAGTGTCGGACCCAGCTCCGGCGGACGAGAGCGGATCGCGCGAGTTCGCAGCCACCCTCGAGTTGTTCGCGCTGCATGCGCGGGAGATTTCCGAGGTTGTCGCCGATGACCGGGAGCGCGCGGCCTCGATGCTCGACGACCTCGAGGCCGACTGGTCGCTGATCGAGGGGATCATCCGCGCCGAGCAGCCCGACCGGCTCTTCGGTTTCTCCCAGGCGGTGGATCTCGTCAGGAGCGGCGTCGAGCGGAACCGGCCCGCGGATGTCAGCAAAGGCTGGAAACTGCTCGCCGATCTGAGCGCTGACTATCCGGCCTGAGCGGCCAGCGACGCGAAGCCGGCCTCGAGCGATCTCGGGACCGGCTCGGAATGGACGACCGCCAGCCGTCGGGTCGATCGGGTGAGGCCGACGTAGAGCGCTCGGAGGCCGAGGTGAGCCTCCGACACGATCCGCGACGGCTCAACAACGATCACCGAATCAAGTTCTAGGCCCTTGGCCACCGACACCGGCACGACGGTGACCTGACGCTCGAGGCCGGAGACTCCGGCTCGGCCGTGCTCCACACCCGCCGAGTCGAGGGCCTCGGAGATCCGATCGACGAGTGTGTCGGGGGTGACCACCGCGATCGAACCGCTCGGCAGCGAGTCGAGCGATGCCCGAACCTCGGTCACGACCGCCTCTCCGAGGTCGCCGATGGCCGAGATGAGCCTCGGGTGCTCCCCTCCCGATCTCACCGACTCCGGCCGTCGGAGGCCCGGCGCGGCCGCCTCCATCACCACATCGGCCACGGCCATGATCTCGCGCGGGATCCGGTAGCCAACCGACAGTCCGATCACCCGGGCCGGACGGCGATCCGGAAGGTGCGCGAGCACGTCCTCCCAAACGCCGGGGGCGAGGGCACCGGTGGCCTGGGCGAGGTCGCCGACCACCGTCATCGATCCGTTGAGCGAGCGACGCGACACCATGCGCAGCGCCATCGGGGTGAGGTCTTGGACCTCGTCGACCACGATGTGCCCGTAGGTCCTGATCTCGTCGGCCGGGTCGATCTCACCCCGATGAGGCACCGGTCCGAGCACCTCACGAGCATCATCGAGGAGCGGGATGTCGGCATCGGTCCAGGAAACGTCGGCCGGGGAGGATGACCGCGGTCGGTGGAGCAACTCGACGAGATGCTCCACCTCGTCGGCATCGACCGCGCCGGTGAGCGCGGAACGGAGCAGCGCCCGCGAGCCGAGCAGGTCATGAACGAGTTGCCCGGGGGTGAGCACCGGCCACATCCGCTCGAGCGCCTCCCGGACCTCAGGGAGACGACGGACGGCCTCTCGCACCTCCGACGGCCCGGCATCGCCCGCTCGCCATCCAGCCGCCATGGTCTCCCACATCTCGCTCTCGACGATGCGTCGGCTCGCGTTGTGCCTGCGGTTCCGGCGCCGCGCCTGACGGATGATCCGACGCGACTCGTCGACGCTGAGACGCAGGTAGCCCGATCGGAAAGGAACCACGAGGTCGTCGCGCAATGGGCGCTCGCGATCGTCGACCGCGCGGTCGATCAGCCGCGACATCCGGGCATCGCCCTTCGCGGCGGCGACGTCGGCGGAGTCTCTCGCCGTGACCCGGATTCCCGGCACGAGGTCGGCGAGCACGACCTGCTCAACCCCGGCCTCACCGAGGGAGGGCAGCACCCGTTCGATGTAGCGGAGGAACACGCGGTTCGGACCGATGACGAGCACGCCCTGATCCTCGAGGGGGAATCGATGGGTGTACAGCAGATAGGCCGCACGGTGGAGCGCGACGACCGTCTTCCCGGTTCCCGGTCCGCCCTGCACCACAAGAACTCCCGCTTGCGGCGATCGGATGATCTCGTCCTGCTCAGCCTGGATGGTGGCGACGATGTCTCCGAGCGCGCCGGTGCGCCCTCGCTCGAGGGAGGCGATCAGCGTCGAGTAGCCCCGGAGCGTCGGACCGCCACCGTCGAACCCATCTCCGAGATCGCCGTCGAGACCGTCGTCGTGCCCGAGACCGAGGTGTCCCTCTCCGAAGAGCTCATCCTCCAGCCCGAGGAGGGTCCTGCCCTCCACCGCGAAATGCCGACGGCGGAGCAAGCCCATGGGCTCGCGACCGGTCGCCCGGTAGAAGGGCTCGGCCACGGGTGCCCGCCAGTCGATCACGACGGGCTCGCTCTGATCATCCGCGACGGCGAGCCGGCCGATCCGAAAGCTCTCGGTCCCCTCCTGCTCGTCGTGCCGGTCGATACGACCGAAGACGAGGGCGGCATCGCCGAGGTCGAGATCAGTGAGTCGCTTCACCAGCGCCTCATCGAAGGCGTTGCGCTCGAAACGGGCCTGGAAGGTGCCCCCGAGATCAGCCTCGTTGAGATCGCGCAGTCGCCAAGCGGCCTGTCGCGAGTTCTCGAGGCAGTCGTAGGCGTGATCGATGAACGCCTGCTCCTCGGGGAGATCGGGATGTCGTGCGGTCATGTTCGGGGGTTCCGGCACGGGCCTTCGGTGGTCGGACCCGTTTCGGGGGTCCGTCAACTCTACCGGCAGGGGTATCGTCCCCCTTCCCCATGTCCGAGCCCACCGCCACCGAGTCGATGGGTGTCCCCTTCCTCGACGCTGCCGCGGGACGCCGCCCCCGACGGACCCCCGTCTGGTTCATGCGCCAGGCCGGTCGCCACCTGCCCGAGTACCGCGATGTCCGTGGCCCTGGCTCGATCCTCGATGCCATCGGCCGACCCGATGACGCCGCGGCGATCACGCTCCAGCCTGTCCGTCGGTACGGCGTCGACGCCGCGGTGCTCTACTCCGACATCGTCGTGCCGGCCCACGCGGTCGGGTTCGGCATCGATGTGGCTCCCGGAACCGGGCCGGTCGCCGAGCAGCCGTTCCGATCGGCTGCGGATCTCGATCGGCTCCCGCCGTTGACCCCCGATCTCGTCGAGCACGTCGCCGAGACAGTCCGGATTCTCACACGAGAGCTCGATCCCGCAGTGCCCCTGCTCGCCTTCGCTGGAGCCCCGTTCACGGTCGGGAGCTATCTCATCGAGGGAGCGCCGAGCCGTACTTGGCGGCACACGAAGGCGCTGATGCACGGCGACCCGGCGCTGTGGCACCGGCTCATGGAACGGCTCGCCCAGTCGGCGGTCGCCTTCATCGATACCCAGATCTCCAATGGGGCGAGGGCGTTCCAACTCTTCGACTCCTGGGCGGGCGCTCTCTCCCCAGCCGATTACCGGGAGTTCGTGGCGCCGCACTCCGCGGCGGTGTTCGCCCGGCTCGCCGAGACGCATCCTGGGGTGCCCGGGATCCACTTCGGTATCGGTTGCGACCACCTCCTCGAGGACATGGCAGCCTGCGGGGCGTCGGTCATCGGGCTCGACTGGCGCACCGGCATCGCCGATGCCCGTCGTCGTCTCGGGCCCGACACCGTGATCCAGGGGAACCTCGATCCGGCACTCGTGCTGGCCGGACGCGAGGTGGCGCTCGACGGCGCACGCGCGGTGCTTGCCGACAACGCCGGGCACCCGGGCCACATCTTCAACCTCGGTCACGGGGTCCAACCCGACACCGATCCCGCGGTGCTGGCCGCCGTCGTGGATCTCGTGCACGCGGGCAGCGGTGGACCCTCGACCGTTGACGATGGGACGATCAGCGCATGAGCCGCACCACCGCTGTCCTCCTCATGGCCTACGGCACGCCGAGGCACCCCGATGAGATCGAGGCCTACTACACCGACATCCGCCGGGGACGACCGCCGACCCCCGAGGCCCTCGCCGACCTCGTGGCCCGCTACGACGCAATCGGAGGCATCTCCCCACTCGCCCGCCTGACCGAGGCTCAGCGCGACGCGCTCCAGTCCGCCCTCGACGAGCGGGCCCCGGACACCTACCGAGTCGATCTCGGCCTCAAGCACGCCGACCCGAAGATCGAGGAAGCCACCGAAGCACTGCTCGCCGACGGCGTCGAGCGCATCATCGGGCTCGTGCTCGCTCCGCACTACTCGAGTTACTCGATCGGTCAGTACCTGGGCCGGGCCCGAGTGGTCGCCGAGCCCGCCGGGGTGCCGGTGGGCGGGGTCGAGTCCTGGGCAACCGAACCGGCGTTCATCGAGTTCATCTCAGCCGATCTCGAGCGACGCCTCGCGTCCGTCCCCGCTGGATCCCGGGTGCTCTTCACCGCTCACTCCCTGCCTCAGCGGATCATCGACGGTGGAGATCCGTATCCCGACGAACTGCGCGCCACGGCCGTCGCCGTCGCTGATCGCCTCGGCCTAGAGGAGGGCCGTGACTGGTCGATCGCCTGGCAGAGCGCCGGTCGGACGCCGGAGCCCTGGATCGGCCCCGACATCCTCGAAGTGATCGATTCGCTCGCCGAGGAGGGCTCGGTTCCCGGTGTCGTGGTGAGCGCCGTCGGGTTTGTCGCCGACCATCTCGAGGTGCTCTACGACCTCGATATCGAGGCAGCGGATCGGGCCGCGAGCCATGGGCTGGCCTTCGCTCGAACCGCCTGCGTGAACGACGATGCCACGGTCATGGGCGCCCTGGCCGACCGTGTGATCTCGGCGGGCTGAGCCGGGCGGGCCGGATGAGCGGATCGCCGTCGCGGATCGCCGTCATCGGCGCCGGCATCACCGGCCTCTCGGCGGCGTACGAGGCCGCGATCGCCGGCGGCGAGCGGGTGGAGGTGACCCTGTTCGACGGTGCCGGTCGCGCTGGCGGGTTGATTCGCACCTCGACCTTCGCGGGACTGCGCGTCGACGAGGGTGCCGACGCCTTCCTTCGCCGGGTTCCCGACGCGCTCGATCTCGCTCAGGCGGTTGGCCTCGACGGGGATCTGACCTCCCCGACCTCGGGTTCGGCGGCGGTCTGGGTGGACGGCCTTCGTTCCCTACCTGAGGGACTTGTGCTCGGTGTGCCGACATCGATGGTCTCGCTGGCGCGGAGTCGACTCGTCTCCCCCTCCGGAGCCGCCCGGGCACTCGCCGATCTCGTTCTGCCGCAACGCTCCCTCGACCACGACTCGATCGGGACCTGGGTGCGAGAACGTCTCGGTGTGGAGGTGCACGACCGGTTGACCGATGCGCTCGTCGGAAGCATCTACGCCGCCGACACCGATCGGTTCAGCCTGTCCGCGGTGCCGCAGTTGGACGCGCTCGCGCGAGGTGGGCGATCGGCGATTCTCACCGCGCTCCGTCGTCGACAGCCGACCGACGGCGGGCCGATCTTCGCTGCCCCGACCGGCGGCATGGGCTCGCTGACCGACGCGGTGCTCGCCGCCGCCCGCGCCGCGGGAGTGGTGACCCGACTCGACTCATCGGTCGCTGCGGTCGAGGCGCGCGACCGCGGAGTTCTCATCGACGGCGAGCCCTTCGATGCGGTAGTCCTCGCCACCCCGGCCCGTGTGTCCGCGCGACTGCTCGAGTCGTCGGCCCCCGCCGCCGCGGCTGCCCTCGGTTCGATCGAGACGGCCGGCGTGGTGATGGTGACGCTCGCGACTCCCGCCGGATCGCTGCCCGTGGCGTGCTCGCGTCTGAGTGGCTATCTCGTGCCGAAGTCGCGCCAGCGGCGGGTGACGGCGGTGTCGTTCGCCTCGCACAAGTGGGCGCATCTCCAACCGGCTGACGGGGCGCAGATCCTCCGTGTGTCGCTCGGCCGCGACGGGATGGACGTGGGCGATCTCGATGACCGGGAGGTCATCAATTCGGTCGTCGATGAGGTGTCGGAGCATCTCAGCGCTGAACTCGCCCCCACCGAGGTCCGAATTACCCGTTGGCCGTCATCGTTCCCCCAGTATCGGCCGCATCACGGTGCCCTCGTGGCGACCATCGAGCGGTCGCTCCCCACCGGGATCGTTGCCGCTGGAGCCTCTCTGCACGGCATCGGCGTGCCGGCGTGTGTAGCCAGCGGTCGTCGCGCCGCCCGCTCGCTGCTGAGCCAACTCGACGTCGACGGGCATCGACCCGAACCGGTGCCAGACTGATCCGGCGATGGTCGTCGACAGCCCCTCCTCTCGCCGTCGTTCAGTTCTCGTGCTGGCGCTCGCCTCGGTATCCACGGCGGGTCTGGTCGGCTACGCGACGGCCCGGGAGTCGAATGAGTCGTCGCCCGCTCTGGAATCCGTATCGGTAGAGCCCGAGTCAGCGACCTCGTCACCGGCGTCGACAACCATCGCGGTGACCACCACCACGGTTCCCACGACGACCACCACGACGACAACCAGTTCGACCACGACTACATCGAGCACGACCACGTCGACGAGCACGACCCCGCCAACACTTCCGAACCCCGACCCTCCGCCGACCGATGAGCGGGCTCCCGAACCGGTGATCGAGCTCGGAACGATCGAGATCCCGAAGATCGGCGTGTCGATGACGATGTATGAGGGCATCCGCCTGTCGACCCTCGATCTCGGCCCCGGTCATTGGCCGGGAACCGCCATGCCCGGGGAACTCGGCAACGTGGTGGTCGCCGGCCACCGGACGAGCGGCCATCAGGTGTTCCGCAACATCGACGCGCTGGTCGAGGGCGATGAGATCCTCTTCACCGACGCCAGCGGCTCGATTCACCGCTACCGGGTGACAAGCTCAAGGATCGTGGTGCCGACCGAGGTGTGGATCGTCGACCAGACCCCGACGCCGACGGCAACCCTCTTCGCCTGTCACCCGCCCGGCTCGGTGCGCGAGCGCTACGTCGTGTTCGCTGAATTGGTCGCGTGAAACGAATCCTCGCCGGCCTGACCGCCGGTCTCGCCGTCGCCGCTTCGATGCCGCCGTGGGGGTTCTGGCCACTCGGATTCCTCGGCGTCGCGATGCTCGGGGCCGCGACCACCGGCGACCGGCGATCCCGAGCGGTCACCACCGCCTGCTTCGGCCTCGCCTGGTTCGGCGTCGGCATGGTGTGGATGTGGTTCCTCACTCCGCCCGGCTACATCTTCACCTCCGTGCTCTTCGCCGGCGCTCACACCCTCGCTGCGCTCGCCACCCCAGCGGCCCCGGTTCCCCGCGCGATCGCGCACACCCTCGTCGAAGCGGCGCGGCTCGCGGCACCGTTCGGCGGTGTCCCTCTCGCGACGATCGCCATCGGCCAGGCGGGTGGTCCGCTGCTCGGGGTCGCGCGGCTGGGAGGGGTGATCGCGATCACCTGGATCGTGTTCCACCTCGGGCTCTCGATTGGGGCGCGGCTCGCCGCGGTGAGCCGGGATCGCACGATTCCGATCTCGTGGCCGGCAATCGTTCTGATGCCAGCAATCGTCGTCGCGCTGTCGGCGTTCGCGCCGACGGGCCGCGACTTCGGCGACCCACTCACGGTTGCCGCCGTGCAGGGCGGGGGTCGCCAGGGCACGTCAGCGCTCGAGGTCCCGTCGAGACTTGTGACCGAGGCCCATATCGCCGCCACGGCCACCATCAGTGATTCGGCGGGGATCGACCTGGTCGTCTGGCCCGAGAACACCATCGATGTCAACGGCATGGCCTTCGCCGACAGCGCGCGGGCTGCCGAGGTTGCCCTCGAGGCCGATCGCCTCGGCGTGCCGTTGCTGGTGGGAG
>JAYQAE010000042.1:6928-12902 GCA_038136655.1 Ilumatobacteraceae bacterium | reverse complement strand
GCCTCACCGGCCTCGTCGTCGTTCTCGTCGGTGTTGCCGAGGTAGTCGAGCAACGCGCCGTAATCGACGTCGTTGCCGAGGTTGACCTCAGGCAGGGCCGGGGTGAACCCGGGAAGCGGGAACGTGATGTCGGGCGGGCAGTCAACGATGCGAGGCAGACCGTTCGCGCCGGTCTCCCAGCAAATCTCGGTGCCCGAGGCAGCGACGCTGCCAGCGGACAGAGCGGCACCGGCGAGACCGGCGATCGCGAGACCGGTGATCCCGCGGAGAAGGTTCTTGTTGGTGAAGTGCTTGTTCATGTCGGATGTTCTCCCTGTGTTGGGTACAGCGTTCGTGCTGTACGACGGTCCAGAGCACCCCGACACCAACCCCTCACACTTTTCTCAAAAAAATCCTGAGAACCGCTTCTTGTTCAACTGACAAGCGCTCTCGGACCGCCCTGAACGCCCTTCGGCGCGACTCGGGTACCCTTTCGGCATGGCTGATCAGCGTTTCCGCCGTCCATCGGTCCGCCTCGCGATCCCGGTCGCCGCTCTGGTGCTCGCCTCCTGCGGGGGATCCGACGACCCTGTTGTAGAGGAGCCGGCCGCTGAGGCCGAGGCCGCGGTGACAACGACCGTCGCCCCTGCTCCGACCACGACTGAGGCGCCAGCGACCACCGAAGCACCCACTACAACCGTCGCCGAGGTCAACTACGCGGCCGCGGTCGTCGTGGTTGCCAACGCCAGCTCGGTCAATGGATCGGCCGGCCGCATGAGCGACATCCTGTCGGCGGCGGGCTACACGATGGGCTCGGCCACCAACTCCACGGAGGGTCAGCTCGGCGCGACGAAGGTGTATTACGCCACCGGGGACGATGCCGCTCAGGCCGTGGCGGAGTCGATCGTGCGTCTTCTCGGAGGGGCGATCGAACTGCTCCAGTTGCCGGGTGTGCCGCCAGTCGAGTCGGCCTCGCTGGATGGTGCCACGGTGCTCATCGCCCTCGGCGATGACTGGGCGGACCGGAATCCGTCGGCCGCCACTGGCGGCTGATTCGCGTCCGGCGCGTCAGCTGGCGGTCAGCTCGCGCACCCGAGCGAGCAGCACGTCAACGGCGGGACGGTTGAGCCCACCCTCCGGCACGATCACGTCCGCGTGGGCACGGCTCGGTTCGACGAAGTCTTCGTGGCTCGGTCGAACGGTCGCGAGGTATTGGCCGATGATGCTTTCTTGTGTGCGTCCTCGCTCGACGACGTCGCGTTGCAGTCTCCTGATGAACCGGAGATCCGCTGGGGTGTCGACGAAGACCTTCAGGTCGAAGCGGTCGCGGAGGTTCGGCTCCCAGAGCACGAGGATTCCCTCCACCACGACCACGCCGGTCGGTTCGACCCACCGGACCTCCTCGACCCGATCGTGGATGGCGTAGTCGTAGACCGGCACCGGTATCCGCTCACCTGAGAGCAGGGTGGTCAGGTGTTCGTTCAGTAGGTCCCAGTCGAAGGCGGAGGGGTGGTCGTAGTTGGCAGCGGCCCGTTCCTCCATCGGCTGGTGGGTTCTCGAGATGTAGTAGGCGTCGAGCTTGATGAGCGACAACTGGTCGCGGCCGACGATCTCCTCGAGCCGGTCCGCGATGGTCGACTTGCCCGATGAGGTGCCTCCAGCGACGCCGATCAGGAACGGTCGGGAACCCATCGCGGAGACTGTAGGCGAGGTTCTCATCGACGGTGCTTGTGTGGACGACCCTCGAGCGGTAAGGGTGTGCGGGTGATCTCAGAACGTCACCTCGCCATGTTGGACTTCGAGGCGAACTGGTGGACGCTCGATGAGCCGCGCGATCTCGTCATCCGTGCCCGATTTCAGTGCTCGGTCGACGAGTACCATTCCGAGTTGAACGATCTGCTCGCAACGCCGGAGGCCGAGGAACACGATCCTCTCCTCGTGCGGCGTCTGCGGCGGCAGCGGTCCCGGAGGCGCCGGGAGCGCCTCGAGACGGGAACGGACGCGCCGGGAGGGCCGAATCGATGAGTGACAATCGAGACGCGAGCGGCCAGATGCCTCGCCGGGTTCCCCGCAATCAGCAGGCTCAGGTGTCGGGCGGTCTCGCGATCGTGCTCGCGGCTGTCGCGGTGATCGCCGGCTTCCTCATCCTTCGCTCGATCTCCGGCGGCGACGGTGGTGTCGTCGACGGGCCGGCCGTCGCGCAGCCGGCGGTGGAGACCTCAACGACGCTCGATTCCGGGGCGGCGCCGACGACGATCGCCGCCACCACGACGACGATCGCCGGGATGGTCACCGACGGGGCGTCGGTGGTGGTCGCGAACGCCAACGCGGTGAACGGCTCCGCTGGCCTGATGAGCTCGGAGCTCGGCGCGGTCGGCTACCAGATGGGTACGCCGACGAACGCCTCAGCCTCGATCGGCAAGATCGACCTCACCGTCGTCTACTTCGATCCGGGCATCCCATCAGCCCAAGGTGTGGCTGAGTCGGTCGCCCGCTCACTCGGCGGAGTGTCCTCGATTGCGCCGTTGCCGACCCCTGCTCCCACCCAGACGGGATCTCTCGACGGTTCTGGCGTGCTGGTCATGCTCGGCGTCGACAAGGCGGGCCGCACGCTCGCCGAGTTGGCCCCCGACATGATCCCGGCTCAAGACGCCGCGGGCTGACGCCGGCTCCTCAGCCGATTAGATCCGCGATGAGCGCCGAGGCGCTCTTCTCGATGCACATGAGCGGCTCGCCGAGGGCGAGTTGCTCCCCGTGGTCGGCGACGAGTGAGCGGGTGGGGAGCCGTTCGGCGACGTCATCATCGACGATGCCGCATACGACCCCGCAGGGCACTCCGTGGGCGGCGGCGATCCCCGCGACTCCTCCGACCACCTTGCCGGCGAAGCTCTGCGCGTCGAGGTGGCCCTCGGCGGTGATCACGAGGTCGGCGCCCTCGATGCGCTCATCGAGTTCGAGTTCATCGGCCACCAGGTCGAAGCCGGGCAGGAGTCGCCCGCCGAGAGCGGCGAGCCCTCCGGCGAGTCCCCCGGCGGCACCCGAGCCGGGAAGGTCGACGATGTCGATTCCGTGCTGCTCGCGATAGACGTCGGCGAGTCGTTCGAGTCGGCGGGTCAGGAGTTCCACCTGGGCGGGGCTTGCTCCCTTTTGCGGTCCGAAGACCCGTGCGGCGTCGGTGAAGCGCGTGGTGACGTCGCAGGCGACGAGCAGTTCGACACCTCGAAGGCGGTGCGGCGCGGTGATGGCGCGGAGGGCGCCGAGTCCGCCGTCGGTGGTGGCCGATCCGCCGAGTCCCACGACGATCCGCTCGGCACCGAGGTCGAGGGCGCGGTCGATGAGCTCACCGACACCCGAGGTGGATGCCGCCATTGGGTCATTGCCGTCGGCGCCGCCAGCGAGTTGGAGTCCGCTCGCGAGGGCCATCTCGATGACGGCGACTCGACGGTGGAGTCGCCAAGGAGCTTCAACCGGATCGCCGAGCGGCCCGGTGACGGTCGCGGTTCGGTTGGGGCCGCCGAGGGCGTCGAGGATGCCCTCGCCCCCGTCGGCGACCGCGATCTCGACGCAGTCGTGCCCGAGTTCCCAGCAGGCGTGGCCGATAGCGGCCGCGACCTCGGCCGCGGTGGCGGTTCCTCGGAACTTGTCGACGGCGGCCACGACGCGCACGGGGTGAACCTAGTTGGCTGCTGGTTCCGCTGAGTCGGTCGCGGGGATCCGAACTCCTGCGCTCGAGTTCGTAATTCCGACTGATCCGGTTAGATTTCGGGTCATGGCTGTCACGGTTCGCATTCCCACCACCTTGCGTCCCCTCTCCGGGGGAGCCAAGCAGGTCGAGGTCGCTCCGGGTCCGCTCTCGGAGGTGATCGCCGGTCTCGAGGCGGCGCATCCGGGTTTCGCCGATCGTCTCCTCGACGAGGACGGTGGGCTGCGCAAGTTCGTGAATGTCTTCGTCGACGATGACGACGTGCGGTACCTCGACGGGTTGACCACCGAGGTCGCCGACGGCATCACCGTCAGCATCATTCCCGCTGTCGCCGGCGGCTGAACCCCACTCGGCGTTCTCCCGCGCGGTGTTCGCGCTCCGATTGTCGGTTGGCAGTCGCCCTTGTAGAGTGCTAGCACTCGCGTGGGCCGAGTGCCAGATTTCGGCTCGAACCCAGCGACGGCCCCGTTTCTCGGGGTCCCCCAGGCAACAACGACACCGTCCAACGGAGGACAACAGATGCCGAAGATGATTGCTTTCGATGCCGAGGCCCGACGCGGTCTCGAGGCGGGCATGAACAAGCTCGCCGACGCCGTCCGAGTGACCCTCGGACCCAAGGGACGCAACGTCGTCCTCGAGAAGAAGTGGGGCGCCCCCACGATCACCAACGATGGCGTCTCGATCGCCAAGGAGATCGAGCTCGACGATCCCTACGAGAAGATCGGCGCCGAACTGGTCAAGGAAGTCGCCAAGAAGACCGACGACGTTGCCGGTGACGGCACCACCACCGCGACCGTGCTCGCCTGGGCGATGGTCCGCGAGGGCATCCGCAACGTGGCTGCCGGCGCCAACCCGATGGGTCTGAAGCGCGGCATCGAGGCGGCTGTCGAGGCGGCGGTCGGCTCGATCCGCTCCCTCGCCAAGGACGTCGACTCGAAGGATCAGATCGCGCAGGTCGCGTCCATCTCGGCCGCTGACAACGAGATCGGCTCGATGATCTCCGACGCGATCGACAAGGTCGGCAAGGACGGCGTGATCACCGTCGAGGAGAGCCAGACCTTCGGCATGGACATGGACCTCGTGGAGGGCATGCGCTTCGACAAGGGCTACATCTCCCCCTACTTCGTGACCGACACCGACCGTATGGAGGCGTCGCTCGACGATCCCTACGTGCTGCTCGTGTCGTCGAAGATCACGAACGTCCGCGACCTCGTGCCTCTCCTCGAGAAGGTCATGCAGAGCTCGCGTCCGCTGGTGATCATCGCCGAGGACATCGAGGGAGAGGCCCTCGCGACGCTCGTCGTCAACAAGATCCGTGGCACCTTTAAGTCGGCCGCGGTCAAGGCGCCCGGTTTCGGTGAGCGCCGCAAGGCGATGCTCCAGGACATGGCGATCCTCACCGGTGGCCAGGTCATCAGCGAGGAGGTCGGCCTCAGTCTTGAGAACGCCACCCTCGATCTGCTCGGCACCGCCAAGCGCGTGGTCATCACCAAGGACGAGACCACGATTGTCGAGGGCGCTGGCGACTCCGACGACATCAAGGGCCGTATCAACCAGATCAAGGCTGAGATCGACAACACCGACTCCGACTACGACCGCGAGAAGCTCCAGGAGCGTCTGGCCAAGTTGACCGGCGGTGTCGCCGTGCTGAAGGTCGGAGCCGCCACCGAGGTGGAGCTCAAGGAGAAGAAGCACCGCATCGAGGACGCGGTGTCCACCACGAAGGCCGCGATCGAAGAGGGTGTGGTGCCCGGCGGCGGTGTCGCGCTCATCCGCTCGATGGATGCGGTCGAGGCCGTGGTCGCGTCGCTCTCGGGTGACGAGGCGACCGGCGCTCGCTTGGTGGCCCACTCGCTGTCGGCTCCGCTCCGCCAGATCGCGGAGAACGCCGGTATGGAGGGCGGGGTCGTCATCGAGAAGGTGCGCTCCCTGTCGGGCGCTGAGGGCCTGAACGCGGCCACCGGTGTCTACGAGGATCTCGTCAAGCTCGGCGTGATCGACGCCGCGAAGGTGACCCGCTCGGCACTGCAGAACGCCGCGTCGATCGCCGCGCTCTTCCTCACCACGGAGGCGATCGTCGCCGACAAGCCCGAGCAGGCCGCGCCGGCCATGCCCGGTGGCGACATGGACTTCTGAGTTTCGGACCGCTCGGTCGGAGCGATGCGTCGACCGTGAATCCGTCGGGGCCCGGGGGGCCCCCCGGGGCCCGGGCCAGTCCCCGCCGGTTCGGGTTTGGGTGTTCGGCCGGGGGTGCGCCCGCGCCGCCGGGCCCCCCGCGTGGGACCCTCAGCG
>JAYQAE010000042.1:0-6918 GCA_038136655.1 Ilumatobacteraceae bacterium | reverse complement strand
CGTGAAGCGTTGGGCCCCGGGGGGCCCCCCGGGGCCCCGTCCATGTCCCGGCCGTAGCGTGATGCTGTGATCGCCCTCGTTTCCGCCCGCGCCGCCGAGCACCTCGATTCGGACCTTCCGCTCCTGCTTGAGCATCTCGATGGGGCGGAGGTCGTCCACTGGGACGATCCGCAGGTCGATTGGAGTCGCTTCTCGGCGGTGGTGATCCGCAGCACCTGGGACTATCACCAACGCCTTTCCGAGTTCCTCGATTGGGCGGACCGGGTGGCTCGCCTCACCCGGCTCGTCAACCCGGTGGAACTGGTGCGTTGGAACGTCGACAAGGGTTATCTCGTCGATCTCGCCGAGCGCGGAGTGCCGGTGGTGCCGACCCGCGTCGTGGCTGACGTTGACGATGTCGCCACGCTCCGAGGGAACGGTGGGTTTGACGGTCGGGTGGTGGTGAAGCCGGCGATCGGCGCGGGATCGAATGGTGCTGCGCGCCATGTCGACGATCCGGACGGTGCCGAGCACCACGCGCTCTCATTGCTCTCGGGTGGTCGGGTGGTGGTGCAGCCCTATGTCGACGGTGTCGACGACCGAGGGGAGACTGGGCTCGTCATCCTCGGCGGGCAGTTCAGTCACGCCTTTCGGAAGGGGGCGATCCTCTCAGCCGACCGGGCGTGGGCGGATGACCTCTATGTCGTGGAGGACATCTCGGCTCGGCAGGCGACGGAGGAGGAACTCGCCGTTGGTCGCCAGGTGGCCGATCTGTTTCCTGAGGCGGCCTATCTGCGCGTTGATCTGCTGCCCGGCGGTGATGGCCCGCTCGTCTCGGAGGTGGAGGCGATCGAGCCGTCGCTCTTCCTGCACGTGGCTGAGGGGGCGGCGGAGCGCGCGGCTCGCGCGTTCGCCTCGCTCGGGGAGACCCGCGACGGGGGTCGTCGGTAGCCTGACCGCATGCGTATGGAGACCGGCCTCTGCGTCGTGCACCTGTTCTGCCGTCCGACCAGCGAGTTGGATCGCGAGGCGGTCATCCAGGCCGTCAAATCGGCCGAGGCCGACGGCGCGCAGGTGGTGACCGCGGCGATGCTCGGGCACAAGTGCGATCTCGCGGTGATGGCGTTGGCCCCTGATTTGGCGGTGCTCCGGGCGCTCCAGACCGGCCTCCAGCGCGGCGGTATCGAGGTGGTCGATTCCTACGTGAGCATCACCGAGGTCAGCGAATACGCGAAGGGCATGCCCGAGGAGATGCTCCGCGACCGGCTGTACCCGGTGCTCCCACCCGAGGGAAAGCCGGCCTTCTGCTTCTATCCGATGTCGAAGCGACGCGAGGGCCACGCCAACTGGTACACGACGCCCTTCGAGGAGCGCTCCGAGATGATGATGGAGCACGGCAAGTCCGGACGCACCTTCGCCGGCAAGATCGTCCAGTTGGTCACCGCGTCGACTGGCTTCGACACCCACGAATGGGGTGTGACCCTGTTCGCGGTGAATCCCGAGGTCATCAAGGACGTCGTTTACACGATGCGCTTCGATCGCGGATCAGCGCTGTTCGGTGAGTTCGGTGACTTCTACGTCGGCTATCTCACCGCAATCGACGAACTCGTCTGATCGGCTCGGTCTGATCGACCGGGTCAGCCGATCTCGAAGCCGGCGGCGTTAGCGATGACGTCGTTGCCGAAGGCGTCGAAGCGGAACTCGTTGAACGTGGCGCGCACGAGATCCCCGCTCGCCGTGCTCAACTCGATCGGCCCCGATAGTCCGGCGTAGTCGATCTGCAGTCCGCTCTCGACGAGGCGGGCGCAATCCTCGAAGTTGGAGCAGACGCGCCCACCGCTGCTCACCGAGGCCATCTGCCCAGCGATACGACCGGGGTTGTCACTGCCCGCTTGGAGGGCGGAGAGGGCCAGCAGATTGACGCAGTCGTGCGCGTTGGTCGCGAAGTGGCCGGCGGGTTCGTCGACGGTCGGCACGATCGAGCGGGGTGCGATACCGATCACGCGTTCACGCGTCGTGCCGCTCATCTCCACCGCGGTCTGGCTGGCGGCGCGTAGCGAGTCGTTCACGATGACGAACGGGGTGGGCGCTCCGGTCGCGCCGATCGCTCGATCGACCGCCCCGAGTAGGCGGCCGCCGTCATCGGTGTCGCCGAGGATGATCACGATGCCGGCCTCCGAGGAGACGGCCGTTGTCGCCTCGTCGCGCAGGTCGGGGTCGTCGCCATTGAAGGGGATCTCGGCGACGACGCTCAGGATCGATCGCGTGGAGATGGCCTCACGCAGCTCGCTTGCCATGTCTCGTCCGTATCGATCGTCGAGGTAGGCGATGGCGATGGTGCCGCTGCCGGTGCGCGCCGCCGTTCTCGCGATCGCCGACATCTGGAGCGAGTCGCTTCCGACGGTGCGGAAGAAGAGGTTCTGGTCGGGGAAGGAGTCGAGGGCGATGGCCGTGGCGGTTGGGGAGCACAGCACGATCCCGGCGGTGCTGGCCTGTCCGAGTACCCGAAGCGCGACGTTCGACGAAGCCGGTCCGATGATCGCGTCGACGCCCGCGGAGACGAGAGCGCTGAGGTCGACTGACGAGGTTTCGTCGGCGGCGACGAGTTCGACGGGCCGGCCGAGCACACCGCCTTGGGCGTTGATCGTGTCGATGGCCGATTGGACGGCGGCGGTCAGTGGGCTGCCGAGGCCGGCTCCGGCTCCGGTGGTTGGCAGCAGGGTGCCGAGCCGCAACACACCATCGTCGACCCGGTTCGGAATGGTGGTGGTGACCGCGGGCAACACCGACGCGACGGGGGCGGTGTCGCTGGTGGTGGAGCAGGCGGCGCCCACCGTCGCTGTCAGCGTCACGATGACCGAGACGCGCAGGAGTCGACCACCGCTCACGGGGTCACGATAGAAGGAAGCCGTGGTGGACGGTCAGCAGTCGCGGGATGAGCTCGAGGGTCCGGCAGGTGACCTCCTCGCGGTGGCCACCGCGACCGTGCCGATCTGGTTGTCACGCTGCGTCGAGCGGATCGCGGCGGCGCAGTCGATTCCGGTCGACGGTTTAGCCGCTGAGATCGAGGAGATGGTCGAGCGAACCGCGACCGAGACGCTCTCGCGACTCGCCGCCCTCCTCGGCACCGATGTCGATGAGCAGCGCGCGAACCCGCTCGACATCCTGCGCTCCGCGGTTGGCGGCCCGACCGAGGTGTTGCGAGCGGCGGGGGCTCGGCCGGTGCCCCGCGACCGTTTCGCCGAGGAGCGGTTTCCCGACGATGTCTTCGACCTCACCCCGGCCACTTGGGCTGATATCGACGAGTCGCTCGCCGAACCCGGCTTGACCTGGGGGGCGTGGAAGGCCGCAGTGGTGCTCACCCGCCGGCGGGATGAGGGGCTGCGGTGAGCGGCACCTACTCTTCAGGCGTGGCCGAACCGTCAGGCGTGAGCACGCGGACCCCGCGGGCGGTGTCGGCCGCTCTGGCGCGCCGCACGAAGGTGATCAACTCGGGTCCGACCGACGGTCGGGCGTTCTGCCACGCACTCGCCGCCGCCACCGACGACTGGATCGTGGCGCTTCACGAGGCGGCGCGGGAGTCGACCTCGCGGCCGCCGAGGATCGCGCTTGTCGCCACCGGCGGATTTGGACGCGGGGAACTCGCGCCGTTCAGCGATATCGATCTGCTCCTCGTGCACGCGACCCGTCCCGAGCGGGTGGAGGAGTTCGCCTCGGCGATCTGGTATCCGATCTGGGATGCGGGCTGCAAGCTCGGTCACGCGGTTCGAACCGTCGATGAGCAGGCGGCGCTCATCCGCAAGGACCTCGATTCGGCGACGGCGATGCTGACGGCGAGATTCGTGGCCGGTGACGCTGCGCTCGCCCGCTCGGTGATCGAGTCGGGCGCGGAGAACTGGCGGAAGCGTCGGAAGCGGTTCCTCACCGAGTTGAGCGAGCGGGTGCGCGACCGGCAGTCGGGCGCGGGCGAGGTGGCCTACACCCTCGAACCTGATCTAAAGGACGGCCACGGTGGCATTCGCGATGCCCAGTCGCTCTGGTGGGCCGAGGTGGGAGGCCTCGCGTTGCGCGAGGACGACAGCGAGGTGCTCAACGAGTGCTACGACGTTCTGCTGTCGTCGCGGGTGGCGTTGCACCGCGCCACGGGACGGCCGGGCGACATCTTGCGACTGGAGGATCAGGACGCGGCTGCGGTCGCGGCCGGGCACTCGGACGCCGACGAGTTGATGGCGGAGATCTCGGCGGCCGCGCGAACGGTGGCGTGGATCGCCGATGAGACCTGGGGTCGGGTTGGTCGCACCATCTCGCGGCGCCGCGAACCGGTGGCTCCCGGTGTGGTGTTGGTCGATGGCGAGGTGGAGCTCGATGATGGCGCCGATCCGGCGACCGACCCGACGTTGGTGATGGCGGTGGCGGTGGCCGCAGCCCGCCGACGGGCGCGGATCGGGCGTCGCAGTCTCGACCTGCTGGCGGAAGCGACGCCGATGTGGCCCGATCGTTGGCCCGCCGGAGCGCTCGATTCCTGGGTGGCGCTGCTCCTCGAGGGACACGCGGCGATCCCGGTACTCGAGGCACTTGACCAACGCGGATTGATCACCCGGATGCTGCCCGAATGGGAGCCGGTGCGGGCTCGGCCCCAGCGAAACGCGTATCACCGCTTCACCGTCGACCGGCATCTCTGGGAGGCGTCGGCCAATGCTGCCGCGCTCGTCGATCGCGTAGCGCGTCCCGACCTGTTGGTGCTCGGGGCGTTGCTCCACGACATCGGAAAGGGGTACCCGGGTGATCACACCGACGCCGGTGTGGAACTCGTTCGCTCCTCGATCGCTCCGCGGGTCGGGCTGAACGACACCGACACCGAGACGGTCGTGTCGATGATCCGTCATCACCTGCTGCTGCCGGATGTTGCCGTGCGGCGCGACCTCGGTGATCCGAAGACGATCAAGGGAGTGGCTGATCACCTCGGTGACCGTCTGCACCTCGATCTGCTCCACGCGCTGACCGAGGCTGACTCGCTCGCCACGGGCCCTTCGGCGTGGGGTCCTTGGAAGGAGGGTCTCGTCAACGAATTGGCGAGCCGGGTCGGGCATGTGCTCGGCGGCGGTGAGGCCTCCGAGGTGGCGTGGCGTCTGTTCCCTGATGCCGAGGTCGTCGAGCGGATGGCCTCGGGCACGCGGTCGGTGGCGGTGGACGGCGATCGGGTGACGGTGGTGACGGCCGACCTGCCGGGAACCTTCTCGCGGGTGGCCGGGGTGCTGTCGCTGCACGGTCTCGACGTGGTGGCGGCTCAGGCCCATTCCGACGAGCCGCAACCCGGACGCCCGACGATGGCAGCCTCGGAGTTCCGAATCCATGTGCCGCGTGGTGGGATCGAGGTGAAGCCGTTGCTCGCCGATCTCGAGCGTGCGCTGTCGGGTGAGTTGGCGATCGAGGCGCGGCTCGTGGAGCGGGCTCGCACCTACCGGCGACGTCGGGCAACCCAGGCGCGGCCGCCGGGTCCGCCGCGGGTGGTCTTCCACGATGGGGCGTCGGCGAACGCGACGGTGATCGAGGTGCACTGCGTGAGCAAGGTCGGGGTGCTCCATCGCATCACGAAGGCTCTCGCTGAGGTCGGTCTCGACATCCGTCACGCGACGGTGCAGACGGTCGGCATGGAAGTGGTGGACACGTTCTATGTTCAGACGGCCGCTGGCGCTCCGGTGTCCGACCGTTTCCATCGGGGGGAGATCGAGCGGGCGCTCCTCCATGTCGTTGGCTGACCGGCGGCTAGTTTCGGCCCATGGGGAGTCCGGATCCGGGTGATCTCGCGCGGTGGAGCGAGGCGCTCTCGGCGATCGCTCGCACCGGTCTCGGTTTCTCCGACAACCTCTACGAGCGCGAGCGGTTCGAGGAGGTTCTCCACATCGCGGCGGACATCCGAGCCGCGGCGGCCGACCTCGACGATGAGGTGGCGACCCGCCGCGAGACCGACCATTTCGTGCAGGAGTGGATGGCCAACATCGGTGAGGGCGTGCCGGGCTACATCACGCCGAAGGTCGCGATCGGCGCGATCGTCGGCAACGACGACGGTCAGTTGTTGTTGGTGCAGCGACGCGACTCCGGGATCTGGCTGTACCCGACCGGCTGGGCTGATGTCGGCTACTCGCCGTCGGAGGTCGCGGTGAAGGAGGTCGCTGAGGAGACCGGCATCGAGTGTGTCCCCGAGCGACTGGTGGCGGTGATCGACGGCCAGCGGATGGGGTTCTCCCGTTTCGGGATGTACATGCTGCTCTTCCACTGCCGCGCGGTCGGCGGCGCGTTGCGCACCCATCCTCTCGAGACCTCCGACGTCGGCTGGTTCGACGAGGGCGCCCTGCCTGAGGTGACCGCCGGAGAGGAGTGGTGGGGCTCGCTCGCCTTCGCCGCGGTGCGTGGGGAGCCGGTGGAGGTTCGCTTCGAGGCTCCGCGTGATCCGGTCTGGCGCTCGGGGCCCAATATCGCCCCCTGAGGTTCAGGCGTCGCCGTCGTGGTCGCGGAGGAACTGCTCGACCTCGTCGAGCAGGTGGATCGACTCATCGAGATCGATCGGGCCGCTGGTGTCCTCGTCGTCGTCCATCTCGTCGACGATCTCCTCGAGTTGCTCGATGTGGATGACGAGGTCGTCGTCATCGGAGATCAGCGCTTCGACGCGGGCGTCGTAATCGGCGGCCTCGTCGGCGAGGTCGGCGATGGGTGCCGGGGTGCCCATCATCTCGCAGACCCGTTCGACGAGCGCGAGCGCTGCTTTCGGTGATGGGATCTGGGAGGCGTAGCCGGGGACGGCGGCCCACAGGGAGGCGCCGGGGAAACCGGCGCGGCTGAGTGAGTCTTGGATGACGCCGACGATGCCGGTGGGGCCCTCGTAGCGGGAGCGCTCGAGGTCGTAGCGCTCCATGAGGGTGTCGTCGGAGGCGGTGCCGA
>JAYQAE010000041.1:0-13069 GCA_038136655.1 Ilumatobacteraceae bacterium | reverse complement strand
CCGACACCGACGACGGCGACCGCTACATCGCCGACATGAACGACATCCGCGTCTCGAGCGACCAGATGGTCTTCTCGATCGCCTTCGTGCCGCGCGGACAGTCCGTCTCCATGCCGCCGTGGGCGTCGCGCCTCCCCGAACTCGGCGCCGTCGACGCCGGAGTCGTCATCCCCGACGAGGTCACCCAGTCGACCATCGCCGGCGACACCGACGACTGATGCACGCCGTCGTCCTCGTCGGCGGCTTCGGCACCCGGCTGCGACCCCTCACCAACGACGTTCCGAAGCCGATGCTGCCGATCGGCAATCGGCCCATGATCGTGCGACTGGCTGAACGCCTCGCCGCTGGGGGAGTGACCGACATCGTGCTCGCCCTCGGTTTCCGTCCCGACACCTTCCGCGCCGCGTTCCCCGGAGACCGGGTGGGCGAGGTCCGGATGCACTACGCCGTCGAACCCGAACCGCTCGACACTGCCGGGGCCATCGCCTTCGCCGCTCGCCACGCCGCGATCGACTCGACCTTCGTGGTCGCCAACGGCGACGTGGTGACCGGGCTCGACATCGCCGAACTCGTCGACGCGCACCGGTCGCTCGGAGCCAACGCCACCATCCACCTCACGCCGGTCGACGACCCGAGCGCCTACGGGGTCGTCGAGACCAGCGAGAACGGCGTGGTCGCCCGGTTCATCGAGAAACCGGCCCCCGGCGACACCGAGAGCCGGCTCATCAACGGTGGCACCTACGTTCTCGAGCCCGCCGTGCTCGACCTCATCGAACCCGGGAGGCGGGTCTCCGTGGAACGCGAGACCTTCCCCGCTCTCGTCGCCGATGGACGTCTCGCCGGGCACCCCACGAACGACCGCTGGATCGACACCGGACGCCCCGAGACCTACCTCGAGGCCAACCTCGACCACGCGGACACCTCCGATGCGATCCACCCCGGAGCCAACCTGGCCGAGAACGCGCGCATCGAGCACAGCATCATCGGAGAGGGCGCGCGAATCAACGGGGAGGTCATCCGCAGCGTCATCCTCCCCGGAGCCACTGTCGCTGCTGGAGCACGCGTCGCCCACTCGCTTGTCTGGGGGCACGTGCCCGCCGGTGCCACCCTTGAGCACTGTGTGATCGGGCAGGATGCCGAGGTGCCATCCGGCGATCACCAGCACCTCCGATTCCCCGAACCCGCATGAGCCCGCGCACCATCGCCGTCGTCGGTGGAGCCGGATTCATCGGCTCCCACCTCGTCGACCGACTCCTGGTCGACGGACACCGAGTGCGCGTGGCCGACGACCTGTCGACCGGCAGCCTCGCCAACCTCGCTGAGGCGAGACAGGCCGACGGAGACCTCACCTTCGACCACCTCGACATCACCGGGCCCGAAGGCGAATCGTGGATCTCGCGCCACCGACCCGAGGTCATCGTCCACCTCGCCGCGACGCCGAGGAGGGTCACCCGATCCTCAGACCTCTCGGCGGCGTGGACCCGCACCCTCGCGCTCCTTGATGCCGCCCGCCGCCACGGAGCGCCGAAAATCGTCGTCGCTCTTCCCGCCTCGGTGATCAGCGGACACCCGCGCGCCAAGGACCTTCCACTCAAAGAGGGGGACCTCCGGCCCCGCGGCGCCCCCGGCATCCTCGCCCGCACCGTGATCGACACCCTCGAACACGCCCGAGCGCGCCACGCCGTCGAGTTCACCGCCCTCGCCCTCGGCACCGTCTACGGGCCCCGCCAACGTCCGAACGATGGCGTGGTCGCCAGCCTCGTCGCCGCCGCCACCAGCGGCCGACCTCCGGTCATCACCGGCGACGGCAAACAATCGCGAGACCTCATCCACGTCGACGACGTCGCCGAAGCCCTCGCCGCCGCCACCCGCCGAGGCGACGGACTGCTCATCAACGTCGGCAGCGGGCACCCCACCCGAGTGATCGACCTCTGGGAGATGATCGCCCCCGACGGTCCGGCGCCGCGCACCACCCCGGCCCGACCCGACGAACTCGCGCGGATCGCCCTGTCGTCGGCACGGGCCCGAATCCACCTTGACTGGTCGCCGTTCACGCCGCTCAACGAGGGACTCGACCGGCTCCTCGGTCGCTGAGACGTCAGCGAGCGGCGGCGATGGTCGCCTCAGCCAGACGGGCGGCGACCACCGGATCGGACATCACCGAGGGCACCACCACCGGCCGCATCCCGGTCGCCACAACCGAGTCGGCGAGGTGACTGTCGACCGGGTCGATGACGAGAGCTGACGCGACCTCGGCGTACAGCGCGGCGACGGCCGTCACATCACTCGAGTGACCGAGCTCGACCGCCATACGCGCGGCCGGTCCCTTCAACGCCTCGCCGCCAACGATCGGCGATACGGCGACCACCGACTCGCGACGAGCAGCGAGCAGCTGATCGACCCCATCGAGGGCCCGGATCGGAGCGATCGACACAAAGGGATTCGACGGCGCGATCACCACCACCTCGGCATCGCTCAACGCCTCAAGCACTCGAGTCGTCGCCGGCGAGCCATCGGAGTCGAACCGCACACCTGCCACCGGCACCGAATGACGAAGGCGCACGAAATAGTCCTGGAACGTGACCTCACCGCCATCGGCAAGGCTCACCACCGTCGCATGGCTCCCATCGCTCATAGGGAGCACCTCCACCCCGACTCCCCAAGCCGCCGCGATCTCGGCCGTCACCTCGGTGAGCCCGGCCCCCTCAGCCAAACGACCCGTTCGATAGAGGTGGGTGGCGAGATCGCGATCACCCAGACCAAACCAGGTGCCACCGGCCACCGAGCCGGGAGGTTTCACCTCGGCGTAGCGCTCGAGCGCTCCCATCGCGTCCCAGGTCTCTCCGACGAGGCCCCAACCGCGCTCCGGATCGATGGCACCGGCGAGGGTGTAGGTCACCGTGTCGAGATCCGGGCAGATCCTCAAACCGTGGAGGTCGGTGTCGTCGCCGGTGTTGACGATGGCCGTCACCTCGTCGGCCGGCACCACCGAGCAAAGCGCTCGGAGAAAGCGGGCGGCTCCGACCCCTCCGCAGAGCACGGCGATCGAACGGCTCACGAAACCCTCCCGAGGGCCCGCTCGTAGAGCGCGACCAAACCAGCCGCGGTCGACTCCCACGAGAACCGCGACAGATTCGCTGAGCCAGAGGTCACCAGCGTCGAGCGGAACGACCCGTCGGTGAGCACGCGTTCGAGAGCGGCCGCGAACCCTATGGCGTCGTCCCGGTCGACGAGGACCGCCCCATCGCCAGCGACCTCAGGAATCGAACCGACCCGGGAGGCGACCACCGGCACCCCGACCGATTGCGCCTCGAGCACCGGGAAACCAAACCCCTCATCCATCGACGGATAGGCGAGCACCGTCGCCGAACCGAGCAGCCAGGCCTTCGCCTCCGCGTCGACTGGTCCGAGCAGATGCACCCGCGCGGCCACCGAGGCCGGTAGGGCGGCATGAGCGGTCGCCACCGCCCCGGCGTCGTCGCCGGGAGCGCCGGCGATCACGAGATGGCAGTCGTCGGGCAGGCGTGAAGCCAATTCCACCAGCCACGGATGGCGCTTGCGGCGCTCTGAGGTGCCGATCGCCAACACGAACGGCCGCCCCTCGAGCGCCGAGCACACAGCAGGCACCGATGTCGGTGCCGGATCGACCGGAAGCGGGCCGAGATGCACCGACATCACCCGCTCGGTGTCGAGGAGATCACGCGCCCGCTCCGCGGTCGCCTCCGAGGAGGTGTGCACCCAGGCACCGCGCCGAACCGCACGCCGCAGCACCCGCCCGGAGCGACGCACATCGGGAGAGGCCAGGGAATCGTGCTCGAGGAACCAGCAGTCGTAGACCGACACCACCGACGGGATCGAGGTGGGCGGCACCGTGTAGTTCGTGCCGTGGATGAGATCGACCGCACCCATCCACCGGTCGGCCCGCGGACGGTCGCCGGCCGCCCACAGCCGCAGGGCGACCATCGCCGGTAACGGCAGACGCACCTCGCCCGCGGACGGTGAAGCCCGGAAACTCACCAGATAGGGCGTCAGGTCGACGTCGTCGCGAGCCTCGAGCGCTCGGACCGTGTGCTCGACCGCCGAGCCGATCCCCGTGCGACGGCCGTGCAACGGACCTATGTCGACGGCCACGCGCATGCACAGGCATCATGCCAGCCGACGCCGACGGCTGGGTAGCCTTGCCGGATGCCGCGCGCGCTCATCACCGGGGTCACCGGTCAGGACGGCCAGCACCTCGCCGAGTTCCTCAATGCGCAGGGCTACGAGGTTTTCGGCCTGGTGAAAGGCCAGAACAACCCCCGGATCGGCGCCATCGTCGACGAGATGCCCTGGCTCAACGTGGTCCAGGGCGACCTCGCCGACCTCTCCAGCCTCGTCACCGCGGTCGATGCCGCCCAACCCGATGAGGTCTACAACCTCGGCGCGGTCTCCTTCGTCGCCTACTCGTTCACCCACGCCGAGCTCACCGGTGACATCTCCGGTCTCGGCGTGCTGCGCATGCTCGACGCCATCCGCATGGTGGGCGGTATGCGCGACAACCCGATCCGCTTCTACCAAGCGTCCACCTCGGAGATGTTCGGCGAGGTGCGCGAGGTGCCCCAGACCGAGATGACACCGTTCCATCCGCGCTCGCCCTACGGCTGCGCCAAGGTGTTCGGCCACTACATCACCATGAACTACCGCGAGTCGTACGGCATGTACGCCTGCTCGGGGATCCTCTTCAACCACGAGGGACCCCGCCGCGGTATCGAGTTCGTCACCCGCAAGATCACCAACGCCGTCGCCCGCATCCACCTCGGCCTCCAAGACGGCCTTGCCCTTGGCAACCTCGAAGCCAAGCGCGACTGGGGTTACGCCGGCGACTACGTCAAGGCCATGTGGCTCATGCTCCAACAGGACGCCCCCGAGGACTTCGTGATCGCGACGGGCGAAACCCACTCGATCCGAGAGTTCCTCGACCTCGCCTTCGCCGAGGTCGGCATCGATGACTGGGAGCCCTACGTCACCCAGGATCCGCGGTTCCTCCGACCCGCCGAGGTCGACCTGCTCATCGGCGACGCCACCAAGGCCAAGGAGCGGCTCGGCTGGGAACCCGAGGTGTCGTTCCCGCAGCTCGTGTCGATGATGGTCGCCAACGACCTCGATCTCGAGAAGCGGAAAATGGAGGCCAACCTCCGCTGAGGTTGACCCTCAGCGCACCGACCGGAGTCGGTGACGGAGCGCTCCGAGGAACCAGGCGAGCGACACCGCACTCGAGGCGACCAAGCCGATCTCGATCCGTCGGAAGATCTCGTCGCTCGACACCCAAGTGCCGACCACGAACCCGACGACCCCGAGCACCCACCCGATCGCCACCTGAGCGTGCGCCTCCAGAGCGATCACCGCCTGCGAGGTCGCGAGGGCCAGCATGTAGATCGCGCTGGAGAGCGCGAGCATCGCGAGCGTCCGGCCCGACAGCTCCGCCTCGTAGACCAACTCGAGGATCCACGGGCCCACCCAGAACGCCCCGATCGTGCCGATCGCGCCGATCGAACCGACCACGATCGCGAGCAGCCGGAAGCCCGAGCGGAACTCGTCGTACTCGCGGCGCGCTGCCAACCGGGCCAACCGGGGGAGCAGCGTCGCCTGGATCGCCTGGAACATGAATAGCGGCACGCGCGCCAGCAACACCCCGTAGCCGAACCGCGACACCAGCGCCGCCTCGTCGGCGTCAGCCAACAGGTTCGCCGCGACCGGCCCGGCGTTGACCAGCGCCGCAGCGCAGACCGTGCCGATGAGGAGCCAGCCGAAGTTCTGCGTCACCTCGCGCCAAGTGGCCGGAGGACCGTCCTCGGTGGCCAGTGAACCGCGCGCGCCGATCACCCCGACGGCGACGAGCGGGGAGAGGGCCACCACGAACGCGAACGGGCCGACGGCGGTGATCCCGATCCACCCGAGAGCGAGGCATCCGAGGATCCGGAGAATCCCCTCGGAACCGACAACGAAGGCGAACGAACCGAACCGGCCCGTTCCCGAGCAGATCCCCCTCGCCAGGAACACCGGGGCGTACACAGCGAACGCGGCGACCAAAGCGGCGAACATGACCCAACTGCCGTCGAAATAGCCACTCGTGACCACCGGGCTCGTGATCAGCAACATCGCGACGACCACCGCGACGATCACCGACATCAAGACGAGGACCTTGGCCACCACCGGTTTGCCGCCCTCGCCGACCGCGGTCCGATGGGCGAGCGCTCGGCTCAACTCCTGCTCAAGCGGGAGAAAGAAGCCGGGAGCGAGGGCGAACATCGCGAACCAGAGCGCCGCGATTGGAGCGAACTCCTCGTCGCCCCCGAGGGTGAGGGTGCCCACCCGAAAGAAGGCATAGGTGGCGATTCCGCCGACGATGAGGCCGAGGGCGACCACCAACGCCCCCTCGGGAAGGGGCTGGCGTCGCCCGGAGGCGTCGACGGACACGGCTTCGGCAGACACGAGCACTCGAATCTACCGGTGGCCCCGCGAGGGGACCGGTACCCGTCACCTGCCCGACCCCACCGCGGGGTCACCGCTAGCCTCGCGGCGAGTGGAGTCAGCAGAACCGGTCACCGTGGTCGGTGTCGTCGTGGTCCACGAACCCGGTGCCTGGTTCGTCGAGACACTCCGTGCCCTCGGGGCCCAGAACTACCCCGATCTGCGCTGGCTCTTCCTGATCTCGAGCGACCCCGACGGCTCCGCAACCGCATCCATCACCGAGGTCCTCCCCAACGCCCTGGTGCGACCCGTCGACCCGTCAGCGGGGTTCGCGGCCTCCGCGAACGCCGTCCTCGACCTCGTGGCCGGAGATAACGGACTGTTCCTCATCTGTCACGACGACATTGCCCCCGACCCCGGCGCGGTCGCGGTGCTCGTCGCTGAGTTCCACCGTTCGAATGCCGGCCTCGTCGGCCCGAAACTCGTCGATTGGCACGACCCGACCCGCCTGCAATCGGTCGGATCCGGTCTCGACCGCTTCGGCGAACCCGACTCCCCGATCGAGGAGGGCGAAGTCGACCAAGAGCAACACGACGGCGTGCGAGACGTGTTCGTGCTCTCCAGCGCCTGCCTCCTGGCGCGCGCCGACCTCTTCCGCTCCCTCGGCGGATTCGATCGACGGGCCGGACTTCACGGCGACGACGTCGACCTCTGCTGGCGCGCCCACTGGGCCGGGGCCCGCGTGATCATCGCTCCGGACGCAGTGGTTCGCCACCGGGCCGATATCGAGAGCCGCCAACCCGACATCGACCACGACCGCGAGCGCGCCCGCCGACGCATGATGACCGTGCTCAGCCTGACCGGCGCCGCCAGAGTCGCGCCGAGAGCCCTCACCCTCATCGCCGTCACCCTCGCTGAGTTCGTGATCGGCGCGTTCACCGGTCGCCTCGCCGAGGGCTGGCGTTCGCTCACCGCCCTCGGGCACACCATCGCGCGACTGCCGGTGGTGATCGCCCGCCGTCACGAGATCCGACTGCAACGGTCGGTCCCCGAGGCGGAGGTGATCTCCCTCCAAACCCGAGGAAGCGCGCGGCTCGCCTCGTATCTGCGGTCGCGTCAGACGGCCACCTACGTTTCGCAGGACACCACGGTCCGGCGATGGCGGGAACGCTCGTCGGGGCTCGGCCTCACCTGGGCCGCCGTCATCGCCCTCGTCGTCATCGGTTCCCGAGACGCGATCATCAACGGATTCCGATCCGTCGGGGGCTTCCTCCCTCTGCCGTCCGAGGCCTTCGGATGGTTCGCCGCCATGTGGTCGTCGTGGGACCCGCGCGGAATCGGCGCCACCTCGCCAGCCCCCACCGGCTGGGGGATTCTCGGAGCGCTCGACACCGCGTTGCTCTTCCACGAGGGACTCGCGCTCACCGCGCTCGTGCTCGGCCTCGTGCTGCTCGGCATCCTCGGCGCCTCGCGCCTCGCCTCGGTCTTCCCGCTCTCTCGCGCTCGGATCGCCGCGATCGTGGTCTACGCCGGAGCACCCGTCGTCGCCCGCGCCCTCGGCGCCGGAGATCTCGACGCCCTCGTGCTCTACGCCGCCCTCCCTTGGATCGTCGAACTGTTGCGACGAATCGCCGGGATCGCCACCGCGGATCCGGGTGCGGTGCTCGGCGACCTCCCCGACGGTCTCGACGACCCGTCACCGGTGCTCCGACGCCGGCTGATCGCCGGCCTCATTCTCGTGACCGCCACCACCGGGGCGCTCTCTCCATCGAGCCTCGTGGTGATCGCCGGTGTTGGAGTCACCATGGCGCTCGGCGGTCTCCTCGCCCGCGCCGACCTCGCCGTCAACGCCTGGTTCCTCGTGGCCACCCTCATCGCCGTCGTCGGCGCCTGGGTGGCCAACCTCCCGTGGTCGACGACATGGACCTCGGTCGAACTCGTCGGGACCGCGACGTCGGGTGACCGCACCGGGGTCTGGCGCTCGCTCGCCGGAGGCGACCCCGAGCGGTGGTACGACCTCCTCGCCCTCGGACTCTGGGTGCCGCTGCTGGCCGCCCTCCTCGTCAGCCGCGCCTGGCGCATGACCTGGGCGGTGCGGGGCGCGGTCACCGTGCTCGCCGCCGCGACCATCATCGTGCTCGACGACCGCGGCCTCATCGGCTTGCCGACCCCGCCTCGCGACCAACTGACCGTCGCGATCGCCCTCGGACTCGCTTTGGGAGCCGCCGCGATCACTGGAGGCTTCAGCTTCGACGTGCTCGGTCGCGACTTCGGTTGGCGCCAGCCCCTCGCCCTGCTCGCCAACCTCGGTCTGGTCATCGGTCTCGTGCCGGCTCTCGTCGCGGTGGGGGCCGGTGACTGGCGGGCGCCGCAGACGCCGACGGCGACGCTCATCGCCTCGCAGTTCCCCGCCCGCTCGGAGGTCGGCTCCTACCGCGTGCTGTGGCTCGGCGACGCCCGACTCCTCCCGGTGCCCGGCAACCCATCGGACACCGGTGTCTCGTGGGTCGTCGTCGACGGCGGACCCCTCGACCTGCGCCACGCCTCGGCGACGCCGCTCGGACCCGCGGCCGAACGCATCGAATCCGCGATCGGGCACCTCGCCGAGGGCACCACGGCGCGGGCCGGCCGGCTGCTCGCCCCGCTCGGAATCCGCTACATCGCTGTGCCCGTGGCCGACGGGGTGACCTCGCGCATCGACGACCCGCTGCCTCCTCCCGCCGGACTCGTGGCAGCACTCGCCGCCCAGCTCGATATCGGGGCCATCCAGTCACCCCCCACCGTTGAGGTCTTCGTGAACCGGTCCTGGATCCCGCCGGCCGCATTCCTCACTGGTGGCACCGCCGAGGCCTCCACCCTCGCCGGGGAGGGAAGCCTCGTGGTCGCCGATCTCAGCGGCACCTCCACCCTGGTTGACCCTCGCGGGGAAGCCGTCGATGTCGTCGACGTCGCCGCCCGGCGGGGCGCCACCTCCACGCAGGTGCCGACCGCCGGGGTCCTCCATCTTGGCGTGCCGTTCGACGGCTCGTGGCGAGCCTCGCTCGACGGTGCGCCGCTCGAGTCGCGTGCCGGCTTCGGAGTGACCACCGCCTTCGACGTCCCGGGACCGGGCGTGCTCGAGATCAGCTACGACCGACCCATCTCCAGAACCCTCTGGCTCGCGCTTCTCGCGGCGATCTGGCTCGCGTTGATCGCCGCGACGCTGCGCACCCGTGGGGGATCGTCGGAGGCCCACGACCCGATCCTCGACCTCGGCCCGCTCCCATCGGTGGAGGAGGGGCCCCGATGAACCGGCGAGCTCCGGCGGTCGCGGTGACCGCGCTCGTGGTGGCGTCCCTCGTCTGGCAGACGTCCGGGGATCCGGCGCCGACGTCACCGGTCGTGTTCTCCACCGGCGACCGGGCATGGATCCCCCAGAGCCCGGCGGATGGTGTTCTCGAGAGCGTGTGGTACTGCCCCGGGGTGCCGGCCGGAGGCCGCGACGACGCTCTCGAGGTCGGCGGCGCCATCGCGATCGCGAACCCCACGGCCGAGGCCACCCGAGCCCAGATCACGTTCATCAGCGACACGGCGCCGAGCGAGCAGCAGGTCATCGACCTCGCTGCGAACGGCCGGGCGCTCATCGACGTCGACTCCGAGATCGACGCGACCTTCGCCGGAGCGGTAGTTGAGATCCTCGGGGGCGGCGGCGCGGTCGAGCAGCGCGTCTTCCATCCCGACGGCAACTCGTCGACCCCGTGCACCACCGATCTGTCATCCACCTGGTTCCTCGCCGACGGCTACACCGTTGGGGAGGCCCTCCACGAGGTCATCCTCATGAACCCGGCCGACGACCAGGTGGTGGTCGACGTCGAATTTCTCACCGACGACGGTGTCCGTCGCCCATCGGCGTACACCGGCTTCCCCGTGCCGGCGCGCTCCACCCGGATCATCGACGTCGGTGCCGAGGGGGCGGGAGCCCGTGGGGAGACGCGCGTCGGGGTGACGGTGACCGCCTCTCGGGGCGCGCTGCTCGTCGGGCGGGCGGCGAGCGCCGACGATGAGGCCCGCGGGGGATCCACGGTGTCGTCGGTGGCGGCGGTGACCGCTGAGCAGTGGTGGTTCGCGGCCGGCGACAAAGGGTCGGACGCCACGGAGCGCTACAGCATCATGAACCCCGGAGAGACCGACGCGGCCGTGACCGTCGTCTTCTTTCCCCGGGAAATCGTCCGCGGTCCGGTGGTGGTGCCCGTCACCGTTCCCGCCCGTCGTGTGATCACCATCGACACCGGAACCGTCTCGGGACTCCCCGAGGGGGCGCACGGCGCCGTCGTGTCCACCACTGACGGCTCAGCCATCGTCGTCGACCGCGCGCTCACCAGGATCGCCGATGGCCGACGGGTGACCTCGGTGGTCCCCGGGGTGCCGAACCGACCCGACGGCGACCTACCGACGTCATGGCTGCTGGCGGGAGGGCCGAGCACCCCGACCCCGGCCGGCCTCAGCATCCTGAACGTCGACAACGAACCGGTCACCGTCACCGTCACCGTGCTCGGTGCCACGGGCGAGGTGCCGCTCCCCGGATTGGAAGCCATCGAGATCCCCGGCACCGGGCTCGCGACCCCCGATCTCGTCGACGAGGCGGCGCTCGCGAGGCCGCTGCGAATCACGGCGACCGGTCGCGTCCTCGTTGAGCGCTCGATTCCGAGCGGCACGACCTCGCACACCTCCTGGGCGATCGCCGGGGCCGACGCCCCGTAGGCGTCGATATCGCAGGTCGGCAGGCCCGACCCGCGACGGGCCTGCCTGCTAGGACAGGGGCGTGGACCAAGATCTCGTGCGACTCCTCGCTGCCGTTGCGATCGTCGCGATCGCGGCGGGAGCCTCTCGGGTCATCCGAGCGCGGCGTGCCTCCGATCCGCCCACCCAGGTCACGAGGAACATCCCGAGCCAACTCGACCGCGCCGACTTCCCCGAGGCGAGAGCCCCATGGTTGGTGACGGTGTTCACCTCCGCGTCATGCTCGACCTGCGCGGCGGTGCTCGACAAGAGCGTCGTGCTCCGCTCCGACGACGTCGACGTCGTGGATGTCGAGTACACCGCCCGAGGCGACCTGCACCGTCGCTACTCGATCGACGCCGTGCCGACCTTGCTGATCGCCGACGCGACCGGGGAAGTGCACGCGGCGTTCGTGGGGCCGGTGACCGCGACCGACCTCTGGGCGGCCGTGGCCGAGTGCCGCGAACCGGGCTCAGTCCACGGGGGCGATGCCGACTGCTCCGGCGGTCGCGTCGACCCGTAACGCGCTCAAGTCAGTCGGGCGAGCCGAGGACGTTCGCCTCGATCTGCTCGTCGGTACCCGACTCGGTGAGTCCCTGCTGGATGAGGCGAGCCACCTCGGGTCCGTCGATCGTCTCATGCTCGAGCAAGGCCTCGGCGACGAGCTCGAGGCCTCGCCGATGCTTGTCGAGCAAGCGGGTCGCGCGGGTCTCCTGATCGTGGAGGATCCGGCTGATCTCCTCATCGAGGAGTTTGGCGGTGTCATCGGAGTACTCCCGACCGCTCGACATGAGGTCCTCACCGAGGAAGACCTGCTGTTGACCGGCCCAGGCCATCGGACCGACCCGATCGCTCATGCCCCACTCGCGCACCATGCGCCTCGCGATCCCCGTCGACTGCTCAAGATCGTTGGCCGCGCCCGAGTTGAGATGCCCGAACACCAGCACCTCGGCCACACGGCCACCCATCGCCTTGCAGATGGTGTCCTCGAAGTACTCCTTCGAGTAGGTGTGACGCTCCTGGGGAAGTGACCAGGTCACCCCGAGGGCCATGCCGCGAGGGAGGATCGTCACCTTGTGCAGCGGGTCGCCGTGGGGCAACACGGTGGCGAGCACGGCGTGGCCAGCCTCGTGATACGCGGTCGCCCGCTTCTCCTCAGCGTTGAGCACCATCGACTCTCGCTGGGCGCCGAGCACCACGCGATCTCGAGCGTTCTCGAAGTCGATGCGCTCGATCTCCTTCGAGCCGCGCCGCACGGCGATGAGCGCAGCCTCGTTGACGAGGTTGGCGAGATCGGCACCTGCCATGCCCGGGGTCGCGCGCGCCATCGTCGACAGGTCGACGTCGGCGCCCATGCGCTTGTCGCGCGAGTGGACCTCGAGGATCGAGAGCCGCTCCTCGTATTCGGGGAGTGGCACGACGATCTGGCGATCGAATCGGCCGGGCCGGAGCAACGCCGGATCGAGGATGTCGGGGCGGTTCGTGGCAGCCATGATGACGATGCCCTCAGAGGTCTCAAAGCCGTCCATCTCGGAGAGCATCTGGTTGAGGGTCTGCTCGCGCTCGTCGTGGCCGCCTCCGAGGCCAGCGCCGCGCTTCCGCCCGATCGAGTCGATCTCGTCGATGAAGATGATCGCGCGCCCCATCCGTCGGGCCTGCTGGAAGAGATCGCGCACCCGGCTCGCGCCGACTCCGACGAACATCTCCATGAAGTCGGAACCGGTGACACTCAGGAAGCCGACCCCGGCCTCGCCGGCGACTGCGCGAGCGAACAGCGTCTTGCCGGTTCCCGGGGGGCCGACGAGGAGGATGCCCTTGGGCACCCGGGCGCCGATCTCGGCGAAGCGCTCCGGCATCCGCA
>JAYQAE010000040.1:0-13118 GCA_038136655.1 Ilumatobacteraceae bacterium | reverse complement strand
AGATCGTCTGGCTCCAGGAGGAGCCGGAGAACATGGGCGCCTGGAAGTTCATCGAACACCGCATCTGGCGGGTGAAGGAGCGGGGCTACGACCTCCGCCATGTCGCCCGGGTCGAGTCAGGATCTCCGGCGACGGGATCCAAGACCGTCCACGACCAAGAACTGGTCGACCTGTTGGACGAGACCTTCGCCGGGCTCTGATCGCTCAGACCAAGTCGAGTCCGAGCGCCGCGCCGAGTTCACTGAGCGCCTCGCGCCAGTCGACCACCTTGATCGTCGCCATCCCCATCGCCGCCGCCGGCTTCAGATTGATGCCGAGGTCGTCGAGGAACACGACCTCATGAGGCTCGACTCCGGCGGTGGAGCAGGCCAATTCGTAGAAGGCGGGCTCAGGTTTGCGCACCCCCACCCTCGATGACTCGATGACGTGATCGAAGCGGCGCATCGCGTCGTCGACATCGGGCCGATCACCCGTCGACCCGAGCACGTTGTTGGTGAGGCAGGCGAGAATGAAGCCCTCATCGTGAAGGCGGTCGAGAGCGGCAACCATCTCGGGCCGCACCTCGCCGTAGAGGCAACCCAAGACATCGGATCCCGGGACGCGATGACCGAGGCGCTCCGACTCATCAGCGAAGAGCAAGTCGAACTCCGCGGCGCTCACCTCACGCCGCTCGATCTTCGCCCAGGCGTTCGTATCGGGGTCGATCGCGTTCACCGATCGAATGAAGTCGCGGGGGAGTCCGTTGGCCTCCTCATAGCGGTTGAACGCCTCGAATGGACTGGAGGTGATCACCCCGCCGAAGTCCCAGAACACGGCGCGACGCAATCGAGAGGGTGTCGAACTCACGATCGTCGACTCTACGATGGGCGCACCGACCGCGTGCCAACTCCGTCGCCCTGCCCAGGCGGACGACGACCCGGACGCGATCGCTCGGAGGCGGCAGCCGTCCGATAACCCCCATCGACCCGCTCCGGGTCCGACACGAGGAACACATGTCCAACAACACAGGTCCGAGCCACATCGTGGTCGACGGATCGAACATCGCGACCGAAGGTCGCTCCATGCCCAGCCTCCAACAGTTGAGTGAGGCGGTGACGGCGTTCATGGCCGATTACCCCGAGGTTCCGGTCACCGTGGTGGTCGACGCCACCTTCGGTCATCGCATCGACAAGTCCGAGCGGGCTGAGTTCGACGAGGCGGTCGCCAACAACGAACTCGTCGCACCACCGGCCGGCGCCGTCGGTCGCGGTGACGCCTTCGTGCTGAACATCGCGCGGAAGTCGGGCGCGACCGTGCTGAGCAACGACTCATTCCAGGAGTTCCACGGAACCCACGAATGGCTTTTCGACGATGGCCGGCTCATTGGCGGGAAGCCCGTGCCCCACGTCGGATGGGTCTTCGTCGCGCGAACTCCTGTGCGCGGCACCGTCTCACGTCAGGCGACGAAGGCCTCGCGCGCGACCGAGTCGAAGACTGGGAAGGCGACCGCCACCGCGTCCTCGTCGAAGTCAAAGTCGACTGGGAAGGCGAAGTCGAGCCCTCTGGCGAGTGAGCCGATGCCCACTCCGAAGACGCCGCCGCCGGGGGCTGCGACGGTCAACGAGCTCGTGCCATTCCTCGACTTCGTGGAGCGGCATCCGGTCGGGACCAGCTGCACCGGGGTGGTCGAGGCCTACTCATCACATGGGGCGTACCTGCGAGTCGACGACGTTCGGGTGTACGTGCCTCTACGGCTGATGGCAGATCCGCCTCCTCCGAGCGCGCGCAAGGTCATGAAGATGGGGGAGAGCGCGACCGTGGTCATCGCAGGATTCGTGCCCGCCCGCCGCAGCATCGACGCCGGGTTACCCGGAATGGTCGACGCGACCGCCCAGACGAGCGAGTCCGCTCGGGGTTCGGCTGCAAAGAAGGCGGCTGTGAAGAAGGCTGTTCCGAAGAAGACCGCTTCGAAGAAGTCGCCTGCGAAGAAGGCTGTTCCGAAGAAGTCGGCTGCTACGAGCGCCGCTGCCTCACCGGCTGTTCCGAAGAAGGCTGCTGCAACGAAGGCAACTGCGAAGAAGGCTGCTGTGAAGAAGGTCGCCGCCGGGACGACCGCGACGAAGAAGTCGGCTTCGAAGAAGGCTGTTCCGAAGAAGGCTCCCACCAAGCGGGCCACCGCGAAACCGGCCTGAGAGACTGAGCCCATGCGCATCGTCACCTGGAACGTCAACTCCCTCAAAGCTCGCCTTCCCCGGGTCACCGAGTGGATCGAGGAAGTTCGTCCTGAGGTCCTTTGCCTCCAGGAGACGAAGATGGCCGACGAGGCCTTCCCCGCCCTGCACTTCGAGGAACTCGGCTACACCGGAGCCCATTTCGGGCAAGGCCGCTGGAACGGTGTCGCGATCATCTCGCGCGTCGGCCTCGACGACGTCGTCGCCAACTTCGCTGATGGCATCGAACCCGACTCGGAGGCGCGCGTCATCACCGCTACGTGTGCGGGGGTGCGGGTCTCGAGCGTCTACGTGCCGAACGGGCGCGCCGTCGACGACCCCCACTACGAGTACAAACTCGACTGGCTCGATCGCCTCGTCGCACATCTCGAGCGCGACACCTCGCCGAGCGCCGACGTGGTGGTGACCGGGGACTTCAACATCGCGCCCACCGACGCCGATGTGTTCGACCCCGCAATGCTCGACGGCGGCACCCACGTCACCCCCGCGGAACGCGACCGACTGGACGCGCTCGCCGAATGGGGGCTCATCGACCTGTTTCGCGGGCACCACTCGGCCGACGGCCTCTACTCATGGTGGGACTACCGGTCGGGCTCCTTCCACAAGGGGCATGGCATGCGCATCGACCTCAGCCTTGGCACCGCGAGCGTGGCCGAGCGCTGCCGGTGGAGCGTGGTGGATCGCAACGCCCGCAAAGGTGAGTCGCCGAGCGACCACGCTCCCGTGATCGTCGAACTCGCCGACTGAACCAGGCTTACGTCAGTCGACGCCCTCAAGGGCGGCAGTCACCCCGGCAATCATCCGCTCGCTCGTCATCAGCCCGAGTCCCGTCGCGCGATCGAGAGCAGCGGCGTCCCGAGGTGCCGAATCAGCGATCCGACGAAGCGCCGCATCCGAGCAGAACTCCGACGGCAATACCCCGATCCGGCGAGCGGCGGTCTCACGCCACCGCTCCAATCGCGCGAAAACCTCGCGCTCTCGGCGCCGGTGCCCATCGACCTCTCGCAGGCGTGGGGGTGCGGAGATCTCCGCCGTGGCCGAGACGAAGCCGTCGAGGAATGGCGACGGCTGACGTCGGTATCCGCCGCGGCGCTCCGCCCGCGACACCATGCACACGTCGGTCGCCCGGGTCAAAGCGACGTACAGCAACCTCGCCTCTTCCGCGACCGACGCCGCCGTGGTTGCCGCCCGATGCGGACTCAGCCCCTTCTCCACCCCGACCACGAACACCACCGGCCACTCCCGACCCTTTGAGGCGTGGAAAGTGAGCACCTCGACGCCGGACACATCGCGTACGCCGAACGGGTCGACCGTCGCCAGCCACGACCGGAGCGCCGTTCCGTCCCCGTGCGGCTGTTCGCGGAGGAAGTCGACCAAAACCTCACCGACCCGGGCCGTGGCCTCACGGTCATCGGAGGACTGTCGGGTCGGGTCACCCGAACCCTCCTGATCGCCATCGAAATCGTCCAGCAGATCATGGGCCAGCGAGCGCAGCGCCGAGGCGGACGAGCATCGCTGCGCCTGATCAAGGAGGCGACGCTCCACCGAGCCGGAGGCGAGCGCACGGCGACGGATACGAATACCCCGCGCCTCGAGCGCCTCGATCACCCCACCGGCCACCTGATGGGTGCGCGCGAGCACCGCCACCTCTCCCCGTCGGATCATGTCCGGATCACAGGCCGCCACCGCGGCAGCGACGGCCTTCGCCTCCTCAGCCTCGTCAGGAAGCACTCGCGTTACCACCGGTTGGGCATCGGAACGAGCCGACACCAGAGCGGCCCCCTGGCCGGAACCGTCGAGAACATGGTTCCCCGCCGCGACGATCTGCGGGGTCGAACGGTGATTGACCGGGAGCCGGATCACCTCGACGCCGGGGAATCGTTCGGACACGTCGACGAGCAGTGACGGGTCGGTGCCGTTGAACCCGTAGATCGCCTGAGACGGATCACCCACGAGGAAGAGATCGTTCACCCCCTCGCGGAGGAGATCGACCAGACGATGCTGGAGCGGGTTGAGGTCCTGGGCCTCATCCACCAGCAGGTGTCGGAAGCGCCACCGGGTCGCCTCGGCGTAGGAGCGGTCTCCCTCGAGTTCCCGCACCAGCATCGCGAGGAGATCATCGAGATCGACGACACCTCGCCGGCGCTTCTCCGCGGCATATGCCTCGAGCGCATCCGGCACCCTCGACATCACCCGGGAACGGCGACCCGCCGTGCGAGCTGCCCGCTGGTAGTCGTTCGGTCCGAGCCCTCGCGCGAGCGCCCAGTTGACCTCCTCCAGAATCGCCGACGTCGCGGCTCGCTCCGCCCCGGAACCGTCGCCTCGACCGCCCGCCGCCCGCAGGAGGCGAGCCCGGTCGTCGACGACCGTCGGCACCGGACGGTTCGTGTCCATCCAGCGGCGTCTGAGCAGACCGAGGGCGACCGAGTGGAACGTGCCAGCCTCGACGCGCTCGCGGACCCCGCTCGCGCCGAGCCTGCGACGGAGCTCGCCAGCTGCTTCCCTCGTGAACGTGAGCGCGAGGGTGTGGGAAGCCTCCGCCGTACCCGAGAGCACCCGATGGGCGATCCGGCGGGTGAGCACCCGTGTCTTGCCCGAGCCCGCTCCGGCAATCACCGCCACGAGACGCGACTCGGTCAGCACCGCGCGACGCTGATCGTCATCAAGATCGACGAGCAGGTCGGCTGGTTCCACGACGCAACGGTACCGGCCGCTCCGAAGCCGCTCCGAAGGCGCGCCCGTGGCACACTCGGGGTGATGCCCCGAGCGCCCCTCCCGAACTCGATCGACATCGAATACGACACCTTCGGATCCCCCGACGATCCCGCTCTTCTTCTGGTGGCCGGCTTCACCTCCCAACTGATCTCGTGGGATCCAGAACTCTGCGGCATGCTCGCTGCCCGGGGCCGCTATGTGATCCGCTACGACAACCGGGACTGCGGGCTCTCCACCCATCTCGACGGTGTCACCGTCGACACCGCCCGGGCAACTGAGATCTTCCTACTCGGCCACGACGAGACGATCGAGAGCCCGTACACCCTCTCGGACATGGCGGCCGACGGAATCGGGCTCCTCGACCACCTCGGCATCGATCGAGCGCACATCATGGGTGTCTCGATGGGCGGGATGATCGTTCAGACCATGGCCATCGAGCATCCGGACCGGATCGCCTCGGTGACCTCGATCATGAGCACCACGGGTGAGCGCGACTACGGAGAACCCACACCCGAGTCGCTCGCCGTGTTGCTCGCCGATCCGCCGGCTGACCGACAGGCCTACATCGACGGCGCTTCGGAGTACGCGGTCTGGGCCTCCAAGCGACACTTCGACCTCGAGCGCGCCCGCCGCTTCGCATCCGCGTCCTACGACCGAGCGTTCTACCCCGAAGGCGCCTCGCGCCAGATGACCGCGATTCTCGCGAGCGGCGACCGAGCCGCCGGGCTCAGCCGACTCGGCGTGCCGATGCTCGTGATCCACGGCTGGGACGACACGCTCATCACCCCCTCCGGCGGACAGCGCACCGCCGAGATCACTCCGGGGGCGGAACTGCTCATGCTCGACGACATGGGACACGACCTTCCCGTGCCACTGTGGCCGAGGATCGTCGACGCCGTCATCGCCCACGGCGATCGCAATCCCTGACACGAGACAACGTACGAGACACTCGGAGGACTGACATGGCGGGACCACTCGAGGGACTGCGGATCATCGAGATAGCGGGGATCGGGCCCGGCCCGTTCGCGGCGATGATGCTCGCCGACATGGGGGCCGACGTGATCCGCGTGGATCGCGCCGCTGCCGTCCGCGGCATCGCGACCGACCCGGGACTCGACGTGCTCCAGCGCGGACGTCGCAATCTCGCCCTCGACTTGAAGCATCCCGACGGAGTCGCCGCCCTCCTCGATCTCGTCGGCGAGGCCGACGCCCTGATCGAGGGATTCCGCCCCGGAGTCATGGAGCGCCTCGGTATCGGTCCCGAGGTCTGCGCGGAGCGCAATCCCCGCCTCGTATTCGGCCGGATGACCGGATGGGGCCAAGACGGCCCCTACGCCCAGTCCGCCGGGCACGACATCAACTACATCGCTCTCGCCGGCTCGCTCGCCCACATGGGCCGAGCGGATACCGGTCCCGTTCCACCACTCAACATGGTCGGTGACTTCGGCGGTGGTGGGATGCTCCTCGCCTTCGGCGTGGTATGCGGCATCCTCGAAGCAGCGCGATCGGGCACCGGTCAGGTCATCGACGCCGCCATGGTCGACGGCGCAGCCGTGCTCATGTCGATGTTCTGGGCGTTCTCCGCGATGGGGGTGCACGATCCCGACTCGCGTGGCACCAACCTCCTCGACACCGGAGCGCACTTCTACGACGTCTACGAGTGCTCCGACGGCACCTACATCTCCATCGGGTCGATCGAGCCGCAGTTCTACGCCGAACTCCTCGAGCGCCTCGAACTCACCGAGGATCCCGAGTTCGCGCGGCAGATGGACAAGGCCGCATGGCCTGATCTGAAACGGCGCCTCACCGAGATCTTCCTGCGTCGCACACGAGACGAATGGTGTGAGCTGCTCGAGCACACCGATGTGTGCTTCGCACCGGTGCTCACGATGGCCGAGGCGGCTGAGCACCCGCACAATGTCGCCCGCGGCACCTTCACCGAGGTCGCCGGCCTCCGCCAACCGGCGCCCGCCCCCAGATTCTCGCGGACCGCTCCCGAAGTGTCGTCGCCCCCCGCGCACCCCGGCCAACACACCCGTGAGACCCTTCTCGACTGGGGGATCGACCCCGGTCGGGTCGAGGCCTTGATCGAATCCGGGGCGGCCCGGCAGGCGTGACCCACACCGTCCGTCTCGTTCGACACGGCCGAGCCGCGGCTGGCTGGGACGCCGACCGAGATCCGGGGCTCGACGATCTCGGGCGCGAGCAGGCCGAGAGGGTCGCTGGCGTGCTCGACGAATCGGTCGTCGCCGGATCGGCGGTGTGGACGAGCCCGCTTCGTCGGTGCCGTGAGACCGCTGCCGCGTTCGCCGACCGGCGAGATGTCGAAGCGCTCGTCGAAGCACGGGTAGCCGAGATCCCCTCACCGGAGGGAATCGAGATGGCCGACCGCGTCACGTGGCTTCGCCGGGCGATGAGCGGTACCTGGACCGAACTCGGTGACCGATACACCCAGTACCGCGACGGCGTGGTCGAGGCCGTCCTCGGATCCACAGGCGACACCGTCGTCTTCTCCCACTTCATCGCCATCAACGCCGTCATCGGACATTGCCTCGGCGACGACCGACTCGTGATCGATCGGCTCGATAACACCTCGGTCACCACCGTCGAGATCGAACCGGTCACCGGAACCGTGCGGCTCGTCGACCGCGGCCGGGAGGCCGACACGCTCATCCGTTGATGGCGTGATCGTCGGTCGTGCCGACGCCGCCAGCCGGAGCGGTGGCATGCTCTGGCGGTGACCGGTCCCCGACGTGTCATCGCCATCGTTCTCGCCACGGCCGCCGTGACGGGCTGCGCCTACCTCGATGGCGACGCCGAACCGCTCCCGCCGGTCGCGGGCAGCCCCGAGACACCAACGACGACCGAGGCGTCCACTGCTGAAGCGACGGGCAACGACATCGCCGATGCGAGCCCCGACGAGCCGGTCGCCACCACGAGCACGACTACCACGACCACCCTTCCTCCGACCACGACCATTCCGCCGCCACTCGGCGTCGACGAGTTGATCCTCGGGCCCGACGGCATCGGCGGCGCGCTGCTCGGCGCCGATCCAGATACCTCCGTCAACTACATCTCATCGATCCTCGGCGCGCCGACCGACGACAGCGGCTGGGTGGATCCGCTCGAGTTCTACCTCTGTCGCGGCACCACCGTCCGCCGCGTCGAATGGGGGGTGCTGTCGGTCATGTTCGGCGACGAGTCCGACATCGCCACCGGCAGAACCCATCTCATCTCGTGGACCTACGGGCTCATCGACCGCCTCGGGGATGAGCCCCTCGGACTTCGCACCGCCGGGGGAGTCACCCTCGGCGACCAGCTCGACGGCCTGCGCTCGGAGTTCGGATCGATCGCCGTCGACGAAGGGGATGCCGACCTCGACATCCCGCCGAGCTTCTACATCGGTCCGACGCTCAGGGGTCTCAGCACCGGTATCGACGATGACGACTATGTGCTCGTCCTCATCGGTGGCAGCGGGTGCACCGGATGACCCTTCTCGAATGGCACGACCTCAACGCCTGGGTCCTCATCTGGTCGAACGCCGCTCTCGGCCTCTGGTTCAACGCGGCCCAGATGGCACCGCGGCTCCGCCTCCGAGCCATCTGGCCCACCACCGTGGTCGTCCAGGCGACCGTGTTCACCCAGGCCGTGCTCGGCGTGCTGATCGTCAACCGCATGGAGCTCGAACTCGACGATATGCACGCCCTCTACGGCTTCTCGACGATCATCGCCGTCGGCATCCTCTACAGCTACCGGTCGAGCCCCTTCATCCGCGATCGGCAGTGGCTTCTCTACGGGCTCGGCTCCTGGTTCGTGATGGGCCTTGGGTTGCGAAACCTCTACCTGCACTGACCGTCGAGCGAGGCTGCGCCCTCAGGCGGAGGTGATCAACTCGCGGAGCAGCCCCACCAGGTGCACCGGAGGCGCGACATCGCGGGGGAGTGGCACAACCAGCTGGCGTTGCTGCTCCTTGACGACCGCGTTGCGGGCGAGTCGGCGAAGCCGCATCGACTCGCTCGCCTTCAACTCGACATTGCTCAACCGTGCCTGACGCCCGCGCTGACGATCACCCGTCACCTGCAACTCGGTGATTCCGCAACGGATGCACTCCGCGCGCAACTCACCGATCGTCAACAGCATCTCCGCCTCGGCGGGCACCGGGCCGTAGCGGTCCTCCCACTCGGCGCGGATGTCGGCCACCTCCTCCGCCGTGGTGACCTGGGCGAGCCGTCGATAGGCCTCGAGCCGCAACTCCTCCTTGGCGACATAGTCGCCCGGCAGGAACGCATCGGTCGGGATATCGAGCGACACCGACGGTGGAATAGGCGGCGGTTCCCCCTTCATCTCGGCCACCGCTTCGGTGACCATCTGGCAGTAGAGGTCGTAGCCAACCGCGGCGATGTGCCCCGACTGCGACTCACCGAGGAGGTTTCCCGCCCCGCGGATCTCGAGATCGCGCATCGCGATGCGGAAGCCGGATCCAAGATCGGTCGACTCGCCGATCGTGCGCAGCCGCTCGTAAGCCTCCTCGCTCAGCGTGCGTTCACGCGGATGGAAGAGATACGCGTAGGCGCGTTGACCGCTGCGTCCTACCCGGCCACGCAACTGGTGCATCTGCCCAAGGCCGAGCAGGTCGGAGCGCTCGACCACGAGGGTGTTCACGGTCGGCATATCGATTCCCGACTCGATGATCGTCGTGCACACCAGAACGTCGTAGTGCCCCTCCCAGAAGTCGACGACGACCTGCTCAAGGCTTCCCTCGTCCATCTGTCCATGGGCGACCGCGATACGAGCCTCAGGGACAAGCTCGCGCAGGCGGGCCGCCGCGTCCTCGATCGATTTGACCCGGTTATGAACCCAGAAGACCTGGCCCTCGCGGAGCAGCTCACGACGGATCGCCTCCACCGCGACCCGCTCGTCGTACTCGCCGACGAAGGTCAGGATCGGCTGCCGGTCCGCCGGTGGGGTCTGCAGCAACGACAGATCGCGAATACCGACGAGCGACATCTCGAGGGTGCGGGGGATCGGGGTGGCCGACATGGTGATCACGTCGACCGAGGTGGCCAACTGCTTGATGGCCTCCTTATGGGTCACCCCGAACCGCTGCTCCTCGTCGACCACGAGCAGACCGAGATCCTTGAAGGCGACATCGCCGGTCAGCAGTCGATGGGTGCCGATCACGCAGTCGATCTCCCCGGTGGCGAGACCGGCCACCACCCGGTCCGCCTCGGCGCGGGTGAGGAAACGTGAGAGCACCTCCACTCGGATCGGGTAGCCAGAGAACCGATCGGCGAACGTCGCGCCGTGCTGTGTGGCGAGCAGTGTGGTCGGGGCGAGCACCGCCACCTGCTTGCCACCCTGGATCGCCTTGAAGGCGGCGCGGATCGCCACCTCGGTCTTGCCGAAGCCGACATCGCCGCACACCAGGCGGTCCATCGGCACCGCTCGCTCCATATCGGCCTTCACTTCGTCGATCGCTCGGCGCTGATCAGGGGTCTCCACGTAGGGGAAGGCCGATTCCATCTCCGCCTGCCAGGGAGTGTCCGGCCCGAAGGCGTGACCCTCGGTGGACACGCGGCGCTGGTAGAGCACGACGAGCTCCTGGGCGATCTCGCGAACCGCGGAGCGAACCCGCGTCTTCGATGCCGCGAAGTCGCTGCCTCCGAGGCGATGCAGGGTCGGCGTCTCCCCACCGATGTAGGGGCGGAGCGAGCCAATCTGATCGGAGGGCACATACAGCTTGTCGGCGCCCTTGTAGGCGAGGAGCAGGTAGTCGCGCTCGGCCCCGCCGATTGCCCGAGTAACCATCCCCTCGTAGCGGCCGACCCCGTGATGCTCGTGGACCACGTAGCTCCCGGGTCGGAGACCCTCGAAGGTGGTGGTGGCCGCACGTTGCCGCGGGCGACGATGAGCTCGCCGGCGCCCGGTGAGATCGGCCTCGCAGATCACCGCGACTTTCGCCCGAGGTAGGTGCCAGCCCCGATGGATGGGGGCGACGGCGACATAGCCACCGGGTATCGACAGATCGGTCGAGGGGGTCGCGCGAGCCAACTCGAGGCCGTGCTCGAGGAACGACTCGCTGATCCGGTTCGCCGAACCGTCTCCGTCGGCCGCGATCACCACTCGGGTGCCACCGGCGATCAACTCGCGCACTCGGGCAGCCAACCCCGCGACATCGCCGCCGACCGGGCCCCAACCCGACGACTCGACGATGGGTGTGTCAGGCGATTCGGGAGCCGAGTCCATCGTCCAGAAGGCACCCGAGCCGGCGAGGAGGCGATCAGGATCCACATGGAGCCGCGGGAAGGACACCTCCGGATCGCGAGCCCAGGTCTGGGCGAGGGTGCGGGCCAGGTCGTCCTCCTCCGCGATCAGGTCCGAAGCCCGATCGCGCATCCGGCGGGGCTCCACGAGGAGAACACGGGCCGACTCGGGAAGCAGATCAGTGATGAGGAGATCCGAGTCGACCAGCCAGGGGAGCCACGACTCCATCCCATCGAAGTGGGTGCCCTCGGCGAGCCGCTCCCATTGCTCTCGGCCCCACGGATCGCTCGCCACCAGTGATGAAGCGCGTTCCCGCACACCGGCATCCGGGGTCAACTCGCGCGCGGGGAAGATCCGCACGGAGGCGACGTCGGTGATTGAGCGCTGGTCGTTCACCCCGAACTCGGTCAGACGGTCGACCTCGTCGCCCCACAGGTCGATGCGCACCGGTCGGTCGGCGGTGGAGGGGAACACATCGATGATCGCTCCGCGGCGGGCGAACTCGCCGCGGTGCTCGACCAACTCCTCGCGGCGGTAGCCGGCCGCGACGAGATCGCGGACGATCGCCTCGGGATCGATGACATCTCCGTGGGCCACCTCGAGCGCGGATACCGCCTCGGCCCCCGGACCGAGACGCTGTAACAGCGCTCGGACCCCGGCCACGATCACCCGAGGGCAGTCATCCGCGCGACCGAGGCGCCAGAGCACCTCGAGGCGGCGTCCCATGGTCTCGATCGCCGGGGAGACCCGCTCGAACGGGAGGGTCTCCCACGCTGGGAAGAGGGCCACCGACTCCGAGGGAAGCAACTGGCAGAGATCGTCGTGCAGGCGAGCCGCGTCGGTGCCCGTCGCGCAGGCCACCACGAGCGGTCGTCGTTCGGACAGCCGCGCCAGTGCCGCGATCGACACCGGACGGGCCACCTCGGCGACCGCGATCCGCGCCGATGGGTCACCGAGGGCACCCATGACCGCCGGCTCGTCGCGGAGGAGGCCGACCAGCGACCCGAGAGGAGCCTCGGTCATCGTGAGTTGATGTCCTGCATCGCCTCGGCGGCGCCCCGCGTGACGATCGAACTGATCGCGTCGGCCGCGATCTCCACCGACACATCGAGCACCTCTCGCTCACGCGCGGGGATGCGCGACAGCACATGGTCGGCGCCCCGCGCCGCTGATGGCGGTTTACCGACGCCGATACGGATCCGTAGGTAGTCCTGGGTGGAGAGCGCCGAGGTGATGCTTCGAAGACCGTTATGGCCGGCGAGGCCACCACCGGCCTTCACCCGAACAACACCGGGCTCGAGATCGAGTTCGTCATGGACCACGATGATCCGCTCGGGATCGTTGAACTTGAATCGCTTCACCAGCGATGCGGCGGCCCGGCCGGACTCGTTCATGAAGGTCAGCGGAACGGCGAGAACGACCCGCGTTTCATCGATTCGGGTCTCCGCGACGGCGGCGTCGTTCTTCCCGGTGCGAAGGGTGTCGCCGAGACGATCGGCGAGCAGCCGGACCGCTTCCTCGCCGACGTTGTGACGGGTTCGCTCGTAGCGGCGACCCGGATTGCCGAGGCCGAGAACGAGCCAGTCGAAACTTCCCGAGGCGTCGCCGCCACGGATTCTGGCGAACATCGGCTCAGCTCGCGATCGCCGCGCTCAGCGGGCGATCACTCGGAGTCGTCGCCCGAGGCCTCGGCGGAGGCGTCGTCGGAAGCGCCGTCCTCGGACTCGGCGGCAGCTTCGCCGTCCTCGCCTTCCTCGGCAGCCGGCTCCTCCTCGACGGCGGTGCGCAGGATCGTCACGGTGACGACCGGCTGATCGTCTTCGTGAACGAAGGAGCACCCGGCGGGAACGGCGATCTGGCCGACGGTGATGACATCGTCGACGGTCATCTCCGAGATGTCGATCTCGATCGAGTCGGGGATGGTCCTCG
>JAYQAE010000039.1:0-13136 GCA_038136655.1 Ilumatobacteraceae bacterium | reverse complement strand
TGCCCACGAGGTTGATGGCGATGACCTTCTTGAAGGCGTCCAGATTCGCGGCCGAATCGTACGAGCCGTCCTTGCCGACGGTGCGCTGCGCCCATCCGATACCGGCGGAGTTGACGAGCACGCGGAGCGGACCCATCGAGGTGGCCATCTCGACCGCATTGATGATGTCGTCGGTCGAGGTCACGTCCACTTTGCAGAACGCCCCGCCGATCTCGTCGGCAACCGCGCGTCCGGCTTCCTCCTGCAGGTCGGCCACCACGACCTTGGCTCCCTTGGCGGCGAGTTGCCGGGCTGCGGCGGCGCCGATGCCCGAGGCTCCACCGGTGACGATTGCGCTGACTCCGTTGATATCCATGCGCGCACCATAGGCGACGCTCTTCGGTGATCGATCATCGATCGACCTCCGATCGATCACCTATCGATCACTGACGAGTGCGTTGCCAGCGGGGCCGTCGGAGACGAGGTCAGTAGGAGACGACGCCGTTGACATCGACGAGGAGATCGGCCTCGCCGTAGACATAGATGCAGACCTTGCCGAAGCGGCTGACCGGGGCGATCACGCCGTTGGCGATGGTGAGACCGGTCACGAAGTTGACGTTGCTCGCGTTCGGACGGACCCGGCACGGGTACACGGTGACGTACCCGCCAGCGGAGCTGGTGCGCGAGTTCACCACGGTGATGTTCAACGAGGCCGCGAGCATTCGGGAGGTGTCCACCCCGGACAGCCCGCTGAGATCGACCTCGAGAGGACCGCCGCTGCCGTCGGTGGCACCGACGCGACCAGTGGCTCGGGTGTCGACCACGCGCACCGGTGCCAACGGCGTGTAATCGGCGCCGTTGGGGAAGTAGCCCGAGACGTCGGCGATCAGGTGCGCTCCCCCGGACACGTAGACGCAGACCGTTCCCGAGGCCGACACCGGGGCGATGACCGCGTTGGCGATCGTCCGGCCGGTCGTGAAGTTCAGGTTGCTCGAGTTCGGTCGCGTTCCGCACGGGAACACCGTCACGAAGCCTCCACCCGGTCCGCTCCTCGCCTGATCGACCGTCAGATTGAGCGCCACCGCGGCGACTCCGGCTCCGGGGAGTCCGGCGCGTCCGAGGACGGGAACCTCGATCGTGGCATCGGTGACGGACCCGACAGGAGCCCCGTTACCCGTTCTGGTATCGAGCACCCGGCCCGGATTCAGGGCGACGAAGTCGGTTGAGCTGGGGAAGTAGGCGGACACGTCGGCCAGAAGGTGGGCGGCGCCACGCACATAGAAGCAGACGGTGCCCCGCTCGGAAACGGGCGCGATCACGGAGTTGGCGATGGTCTGACCCGACCGGAAGTTGAGGTTGCTCGCGTTCGGCCTTGTTCCGCAGGGGAAGACGGTGAGGTAGCCGCCGGACTGATCGGTGGCCGCCTCGACCGCGGTCACGTTCAGTGCGACTGCTGAGACCGCCGTGCCCGGGATGCCACCCTCGCCGAGCACCTGGACCTCGATGGTGCCGTTGTTGACCTTGCCCACCGAGGAGACGCCGGTGCCCGTGCGCGTGTCGAGGAGCCGCGCCGGTGTCACCGGGACCATTTGCTCCAACTCGCCCACTGCGATGTAGGCGGGATCGGTGACCTCGAGGATGCGTGAGCGGAGCCACAGAGCGAACTCGGCCTGCCCCGTGGAGGTGAGGTGCACGCCATCGGAGTACCAGCGATCGGCCTCGGCGTCGTCGCTCGCCGCCGCCCAGTCGACGACGATCAGGTTGGACCAGCGGCCGCGCGCGCTCTCGAGGGCCGCGTTCGCCGGTGCGTAGCGCGAGACGCCGTTGGCCTGACGCCGCTCTGACATGGTCGTCCAGATGACCACGCCGACGCCGCGGGCCGACAGGGTCGCCATGACCTGATCGATACGACCGGCGAGCGCATCGGGATCGTCGTTGTAGCCGAGCTCCACCACGACGATGTCGGTACCGCCGGGTACCGAAGCGGCCGCCCCGACTCCATCGGGCACCACAGATCCGCCCGCGGTGCGCCGACTCGACAGGGCATCGTGGGTGTAGGAGGTGAAGACCCCCGACATGAGCGCGGGCAACTCGGTCGCGATGCTCGCCCCAACTGAGTCGCCGATGAAGAAGAGGGATTGATCGACCGCGACACCTCGGGTGACCGGCGTGAGCGTGAAACCCGGAGACGGCAGGTCGAACTGACCGCGGAACGACCACGCTGACACGTGCGCGCCGTCGTCGAGTCGAACTCGGTTCGCGTAGATGCCCTGATAGGGCGACGCCGGATCGACAACGGTGGTGACGCGACCGGGCTCGGCGCCGCTGTAAGCGGAGCGAAGCGCCGCGACCGAGATCACCCGCGTCCATCGGTGACTCGGGTTCAAAGCGGTGGCGTCGGCGGGGTCGGCGATGCTCGGGAAGGCTCCCCCGGCCGTCTGAGGTCCGTTGGACGCCGAGAACTCGGTGGAGGCGATCGTGCCCGGGGCGATGCCGTGCGGATTGCCAGCAGCCCACACCCTCACCCGCCCTGCGGTGTCGGCGATCGCCCGATCGGTCTGCGAGGCCTCGACGGACTGCGCGCCCGCCCCGACGTTCGCGCGGGTGGCTGCCCCGCCGTACACCTGACAGGCCATGGTGTCGCAGGTCTGCGCGTAGACGTACCGCGACTGCTCGAGCCCGTAGCCGCGCGCGGCGACCGCTTGCGCCCGGAGAGCGTTCATGCCCCGGCCGTCACCGCGATCACCCCATGAGGGCGACACCTCCCGCGGCACAACTCCGCGCAGGTAGTTCTCAACACCGACATCGTTGACCACACGGTTGCCGACGTCGTTGTGCAGGAAGCGCAGCGCCCCCCGGTAGTGCACCACGCGCCCGCTCGCCTCGCAGAACCCGAGCACCTCTCCCCCCGCAGCGCTCGATTCGTTGACGTCAGTGCTCACCACAACCGGCCCCGGAACCCCGGAGGCCACCTCGGTCCACCCCTCATCGGAGGTTGAGTTGCCGATGATCACCCGCGCCGCCGTCGCGTCGTCGATGTCCCAGACCCCGTCGGTCGGCAGACCGTTGGCGATCTGGAACGCTCGGACGGCTGACTCGGTGAGCGGCCCGAAGTCACCGTCGATACCGCGCGGATCGAAGCCGACCGCGGTGAGGAAGGTCTGGATCCGCTCGACCTCCTCCTCCGCCGTCGACCCGACCGAGACCGGGCCGTCGGGCACGGTCAGCGTGGATGCGCCGATGCACTGCGGCGCGGCGGCCACCGAGATCGTGAACGAGTTGGGCGCCGCCTCGACGATGCGAATGGCGGGATGGGCGGTTGAGGCGGAGTGCGCCGGAGAGCTCCACCGCGCCGAGGAGGTGGTGGACACCACCCCGAAGACGGAGGCGCCATCCCATTCGGTGAGGCGGACCGTGATGCGACGGGCCGGGTCGACCGAACCGAGCTCGGTGCCCCCGTAGTAGTGATCGAGGATCTGCTCCCAGGACCATCCTTGGTCGACCGCCCAGCCGTAGGCCCCCCACTGGCTCATTCCACGGCCGTGTCCATCACCGGTGCCCTCGACGAGATAGGCGATGACCTCAGCGGTGGAGTTCGGGTTGGCCGCGACCGGCGAGGCCGGCGCGACAACGAGTGAGGAGCCCGCGGCAACAACCGCGGCGAGCAGGATCGCTCGACGGCGACGGGGGGAGCGTCGAGGGGACATCACAGCGAACGGTAGTGAACGGGTGTTCGATTTTGGCGTCACCCCGACGGTGCGCTCAAAGCCTCGGAACCGCGGCGACCGCGAGGGCGTCGACCCGGTCGTTCATCGGGTCGCCACTGTGTCCCTTGACCCACTCGAAGGTGACGGCACGGCGTTCGACCAGATCGACGAGCGGCTCCCACAGATCGACGTTCGCCACCGGCTGACGCTGCGAGTTTCGCCAACCGTTGCGCCGCCACCGCACCCACCAGCCATCCCGGAAGCAATTCACGACGTAAGTCGAATCGCTCACGACGTGGATCTCGACCGTGTCGTCGGCAAGGGACCGCACGGCCTCGAGTACCGCCATGAGCTCCATGCGCTGGTTGGTCGTCGAGGTCTCCCCGCCTGAACCCGACCTCTGGCCGTCAGGGGCGATCGCCCAAGCCCAACCTCCCGGCCCTGGATTCCCCGAGCACGCACCATCGGTGTAGACGACGATTCGGTCGATCTCGGCCATCCGCTGAGCATGACACGGGTACCAGACACGTCGGTGGACCCGACAACGTGTCGAAGGGCACGTCGACGCTCAGACGGGTACCCGTCGGTAACCATGCGAGAATGACCACATGATCTTCGACGGGTACGTCCATCAGCTCCCCGACACCGACCCAGGTGAGACCGAGGAATGGCTTGACTCGCTCGACGCAGTGGTCGACACCCATGGCAAGACGCGCGCCCGATTCCTGCTGTCGCGACTGCTCAGCCACGCCAACGCGCGTCAGGTGAGCTTCCCCGCCACCGTGTCCACCCCGTACGTCAACACGATCCCCCGCGAGCAGGAGCCGTGGTTCCCCGGTGACGAGCACATCGAGCGACGCATTCGGGCCTTCATCCGATGGAACGCGGCGATCATGGTGGTCAAGGCCAACAAGCGCGCCGACGGAATCGGCGGGCACCTCTCGACATTCGCCTCGTCCGCCTCGCTGTACGAGATCGGCTTCAACCACTTCTTCCGCGGCAAGGACTCCGACGGCATGGGCGACCATGTCTACTTCCAGGGCCACGCGGCCCCCGGGGTGTACGCGCGCGCCTTCTTGGAGGGCCGTCTCACGACCGACGACCTCGACCACTTCCGCCGCGAGATCGGTCGTGGCGGTCGCGGGCTCTCGAGTTACCCGCATCCTCGGCTCATGCCCGACTTCTGGGAGTTCCCCACCGTCTCGATGGGACTCGGCCCGATCACGGCCCTCTACCACGCCCGCTTCAACCGCTACCTCTCCAACCGTCAACTCGACGACACCGCGAACAGCCGGGTCTGGGCGTTCCTCGGTGACGGTGAGTGCGACGAGCCCGAGACGCTCGGCGCGATCTCCCTCGCCGCTCGCGAGCACCTCGACAACCTCGTGTTCGTGGTCAACTGCAACCTGCAGCGACTCGACGGTCCGGTCCGCGGCAACGGCAAGGTCATCCAAGAGCTCGAGGCCGTGTTCCGCGGCGCCGGCTGGAACGTGATCAAGGTGATCTGGGGCTCGAAGTGGGATGAGCTCCTCGCCCAAGACAAGGACGGCGTCCTCCTCAACCAGATGAACACGACGGTCGACGGAGAGTTCCAGCGCTACGCGGTGGAGAGCGGCAACTACATCCGCGAGAACTTCTTCGGACCGGATCCGCGCCTCCGTCAGATGGTGTCGCACCTCAACGACGACGAGTTGCGCAACCTGCCCCGCGGTGGTCACGACTACACCAAGCTCTACGCGGCTTATCGGGCGGCGGTCGAGAACCTCGGCTCGGGTCGTCCGACGGTCATTCTCGCCAAGACGGTCAAGGGCTGGACGCTCGGGCCGGGCTTCGAGGGGAGGAACTCCACCCACTCGATCAAGAAGATGACCGAGCAGCAGTTGCTCGAGCTCCGCGATCGCCTCCACCTCCACGAGGAGATTCCCGAGACCTCGATCACCGCTGACGATCCGCCGTACTACCGGCCCTCGGAGGACTCGATCGAGTACCAGTACATGATGGAGCGCCGCAAGAGCCTCGGCGGTGTGCTCCCCCGACGAACCACGACCGTCCGGCGACCGATCACGATGCCGGTTCCCGAGACCTTCGCCGAGATGGACGCCGGCTCCGGAGATATGGCGGTCAGCACGACGATGGGCTTCACACGGCTGCTGCGCAGCCTCTGCCGCGATGAGGGGATCGGGCGACGCATCGTGCCGATCATCCCCGACGAAGCACGCACTTTCGGCATGGACTCGCTCTTCCGGGAGCTCGAGATCTACGCCTCTCAAGGTCAGAAGTACGAACCGGTCGACCACGTCCTGTTGGTGTGGTTCTCCGAGGAGTCCGTCGGCCAACCCCACGCGGAGGGCATCTCCGAGTCGGGATCGATGGGGAGATGCATCGCGGCGGGCACCAGCTACGCGACGCGCGGCGTGCCGATGATTCCGTTCTACACCTTCTATTCGATGTTCGGCTTCCAGCGAACCGGTGACCTCATCTGGCAGGCAGCCGACATCCGCGCCCGCGGATTCCTGATGGGAGCGACCGCTGGACGCACCACCCTGCTCGGGGAGGGATTGCAGCACCAGGACGGCCACTCGCTCGTCCTCGCGTCGACCGTGCCGACGGTGCAGGCCTTCGATCCGGCCTTCGCGTACGAGGTCGGCGCGATCGTGCGCGCGGGAATCGAGCAGATGTACGGCCCGGACTCCCCCGAGTCGGAACGCGATGTCATCTACTACCTGACGCTCTACAACGAGAACTACCCGATGCCAGCGCTCCCCGCCGACCCAGCGCTCGCCGAGGAGTTCCGCTCGGGCGCGGTCCGCGGCATGTACCGGTTCGCCGCGGCACCCGACGGCCCGTCGAGGCGGGCGACGATCCTGTTCTCCGGAGTCGCCCACTCAGCCGCACGGAAGGCGGTCGAGGAACTCGCGGCGCACTACGACGTCGGCGCCGAACTCTGGTCGGTCACCAACTACAAGCGGCTCCGCGAGGAGGCGATGGCCGCCGAGCGGTTCAACCGGTTGCATCCCTCGGCTGATCGCCGCGTGCCCCTGGTGACCTCGCTGCTCTCGGAGTCGGCCGGCCCGATCACCGCCGTCACCGACTTCATGTGCGCGGTCCCCGAACAGGTGGGGCGTTACGTCCCCGCAGGTCGGCCCTTCAAGGTGCTCGGCACAGACGGCATGGGAAGAAGCGACACTCGGGAGTCGTTGCGCCGGCACTTCGAGGTGGATTGCGGACATGTGGTCGTCTCGACCCTCGAGGGGCTCGCCGATCTGGGCGAGATCGACCGCTCACTAGTCGCGGACGCGATCGCGCGTTACGAGATCGACCCCGACGCCGTCGACCCGTTCATCGTCTGATCGGAGCTCAGTCGGGCCGCACCCGGTCGAGCCAACCACTCAGGATCGCGATCGCCCTCGGGTCGTGGCGAAGACGGTGACCTGCTCCCGCGAGCACGTTGAGTTCCGCTTCTCCGTGGGCCTGAGCGAGTTGTCGCGCGTCGGACACCGGCACGCTCTCGTCGTCCTCGCCATGGAGCACGAGCAGGGGGCGCGGCGCGAACCTTCGTGCCGATGCGACCGGTCGGAAGCGCCGGAACGCTCGAGCCCAGTCCTCCATTGAGGAGGGATACCCGGGGGTGCGCACCGCCCCGATCTCCCGGGCGTGCTCGAGGAACCTTCGCGGGTGCTCCGCCCAGTCATCGAAATCGGCCCGTGGTGACAGGACGGCCGCCGCGATCACCCGGGGGTCATCGGCCGCGGCGCAGATGGCGATCGATCCCCCGGTGTTGGCGCCGATGAGCACCACCCCGCTGAGGTCCACCTCCCGTCCGAGGTGGTCGATCGCGTTGCGGAGGTCGTCCATCCAGCCCTGTAGCGAGAAATCGCCGGTCGAGTCACCGCACCCACTGAAGGTGAAGGTGAGCGCCGCGTAGCCGACCTCGTTGGTGAGCCGGTCGATGAGTTCGGGAAAGGTGCCCGCTGAGCGCCGCGCGTCGATCGGCCCGATGGGAAAGCCGTGGCAGAGGACGAGACCCGGCACCGGACCGTCGAGTCCCGCGGGGACCGTCAGGTGACAGGAGAGACGCTCGTGGCCGCTCTCGAACGTCGAGTCCACCGTGACCCAGCTCTCAGGCTCGGGGACGGCGGTGCCGCCGACGCATCCCCGGCCGGGCCGCGGTGTACCCGCGGTTGCGCGCTTCGGCGAGGGTGTCCGGCGCGAAGCAGATGCCGACCTCGGATTCCACGATGTCGTCGATGATCGTGGGGTCGGTCCACTCGTCGAGGTCGTAGACGAGCTGGGTCCGCTTGTCTCCGAGGAATCGCGTGTGCTCGAACCGTGACGGACGTTCCATGGGCGGAGACGCTAGTCGCCGATGACGTCGTCGGGGGCTGCGGTCGGGCCGACGGCGCCGATCGCGTCGAAGTAGGCCAAGTGGGCCGAGACCACCTCCACCGCGTCGACATCGTCGAGGAGCTCGACGCCGTCATCACCGGCCACAGCGAGCAGGTGGGCGATCAGTGTGGTCTCGTCGACGAGGACCGTTTCATCGATGTCTTGGGCGCGGTCGACGACTCGATCCGGTTGAAGCCCGCGTTCGTGAAGCCAGCCCATGTGGGCCTTGAGCAACCGCTCAACCTCAGCCGGCGTGAGTCGGGCTTGGCTCGATGGAGGCAGCCGATCGCAGACGAAGTCGACCGCCTCATCAAGCCGGTACACGGCCCGCGGCGCGATGCCGTCGAGCCGGTGCGACTCTCGTCCGATCGCCACCGCTGCGATCACGAACGTGATCACCGCTGCTGCGATCGAGGCGACGAGCGTGGAGGTCTCCATGTTGGCCTCCGGATTCCGGCGCTCAGATGCCGATGCGCTGGGCGAGTACCTCGCGATGATAGGTCGGATCGCCGAAGAGCAGCTCGGAAGACTTCGCTCGCTTGAAGTAGAGGTGTGCGGGGTGCTCCCAGGTGAAGCCGATGCCGCCGTGGATCTGGATGTTCTCAGCGGTCGCGTGGAAGTAAGCCTCCGAGCAGTAGGCCTTGGCGAGCGAGGCGACCGAGGGCAACTCCTCGTTCATCTCACTGGCGCACCACAGGCCGTAGTAGGCGGCACTCTTCGCCGACTCGACCTCGAGCAGCATGTCGGCGCACTTGTGCTTGATGGCCTGGAACGAACCGATCGGCCGACCGAACTGCACACGATCCTTGGCGTACTGAACGGCCATTTCAAGCACGAGTTGGGCGCCACCAACCTGCTCAGCGGCGAGTCCGACCGCCGCGAGGTCGAGCACGGTCTCGAGGACCTGCCAGCCGGCGCCGTCGGCGCCAATCAGCGTGGCGGGTGTCGAGGAGAACTCAAGGCGGGCCTGCTTGCGGGTTTGATCCATGGTGGCGAGCGCGGTCCGCTCGAGACCCGCCGCTCCACCGTCGACAGCGAAGAGGCTGACGCCGGCCGATGTACGCGCCGCCACGATGATGAGGTCGGCAGTGTGGCCGTCGAGGACGTACGACTTGGTCCCGGTCAGGGCGTAGCCGTCGCCAGAAGCAGTGGCCTCCATCGTGATGCCGCTCTCGTCCCAGCGACCCGAGGGCTCGGTGAACGCCAAGGTGGCAATCGTGGTGCCCGCCGCGATACCGGGCAGGTGCGCCGCCTTGGCGGCGTCGTCACCGGAATGGATGAGGGTGTTGGCGGCGAGCACGACCGAGGAAAAGAACGGAGCGCACAGCAGCGCGCGGCCCATCTCCTCGAGCACGATGCCGAGTTCGACGTAGCCAAAGCCCGACCCGCCGTACTCCTCGGGGATGTGCAGACCCTGGAGGCCCATCTGCTCGGCCATCTGCTTCCAGACATCGGCGTCGTAGCCGGTGTCGGTCTCCATCTGCTCGCGAACGGCCTCCTCGGAGCTCTTGGCTTCCATGAAGGCGCGGATGGTGCTGCGCAGTTCGTCCTGTTCCTCGGTGAAGGCAAAGTTCATGCCGCGAGTCTGGCAGTGGGGACCACCTTGGACAAGTCGTAGTGTGTACATCTATGTACACCCGAGTGGGCATCCGAGATCTGCGCGCCGACCTCGCGGCGGCGATCCGGCGAGCGCGCTCGGGTCATCGCACCATCATCACCGACCGTGGTCGACCGGTCGCCGAACTCGGACCGCCCGCTGCCGACACCACGCCGAGCGCCCTCGACCCCCTGCTTCACCGCGGGGCCCTCATCGCTCCCCGACGTCTGGGCGAGCGACGCACCCCCCGGCCTGTCGCCATTTGGAGTGGCGCCCGACTCGACCGAGCCCTCCGGGAACTCCGCGGATGAACCGCCTCGCGCTCGACTCCACGGCGGTCCTCTCGCTGTGCGTCGAACATCCGCATCGGAGCGGACTCCTCGATGCCTTCTTGAGCGCCGAGGTCGTCTCGGCGAGCGCCCTCGCGCTCACCGAGGCCATCGCGGGCATCGATCGCCTGACCGACTCGTCCATCGATCGGAGCGACCTCGAGGACGAAGTGCGCCTGCTTTGGGATCAGCTCTTCGTCGTGCCCGTCGACGCGGAGTGCCTGGAACGGGCCGCCTCGCTCCTCAGAGAGCGACCGGTCCGGGTGAGCGACGCCATCCACCTGAGCGCGGCGCTCCGGCTCGGAGGGGACATCACCTGGGCCACTCATGACCCGACCCAGGTGCCGGTCGCGGAGGCGCTCGGGTTGCGGCTCTGGTCGCCCTCGGCCTGATCGGTGGCGAGCGGACACCTCGGATGGAAGACTGACGCGATGTCCACCATGCACTGGTCGAACGCCGACGCTGAGATCCACCGGGTGGTAGTCGGCGACTACGACAACAATGTCTTTGTCGTTCGATGCCGCGCCACGGGAGAGGCCGTTCTGATCGACGCGGCCAACGAACACGAGCGCCTCCTCGAGCTCGCATCGACGCTCGGCGTGCGTCGAGTGCTCGAGACCCATGGCCATTTCGACCACATCGGCGCGGTGACAGAGATGCGCGAGGCCGGATACGAGGTGGCGGTCACGGCGGCTGACGCGCCGATGCTCCGCGAGGTGGGCTACGACGTTCTCTTGGACGACGCCGAGGTGATCGAGTTCGGACGACTTCGACTCCACGCCATCCACAATCCCGGCCACACGCCCGGATCGATCTCCTTTCGGCTCGCTGATGCGCCCGTGCTGTTCTCGGGCGACACGCTCTTTCCCGGGGGACCCGGCGCCACGAAATTCGAGGGCGGCGACTTCGACACCATCATTCGGTCGATCGACGATCTGCTCTTCGCCCTCCCCGACGACACGATCGTCATGCCGGGCCACGGACTCGACACCACCATCGGCGCAGAACGTCCGCATCTTCAGGAGTGGGTGGACCGCGGATGGTGAGCCGCGACGGTCGCCGCACGGTCCGGTGAGATTGGTCCGGTGAGATACGACGAGCGTCCAACCGACGCAACCCCAATCGACACTGATGACCTTCCCGACACCCCCGTGAGGGATCGCAACATCCCAGCCCGGGCCTGGGTGTCGGCGCCCGACCGCCTGATCTCCCTCGGTGACGATCTTCCCGGTGCCCCCGAGGCCGAGTACAAGCGTCGTATCGGGCCCTGGCTGCTTTGGCGGGCTGGACCCGCCACGGGCGCTGAGGCTCGCTACTGGGTCTGCCATGTCAAGGATTTCGGCCTCCAGTTCGAGTTGGAACTCCACGCCGACGGTTCGGCGGAGGGGGTTGGCCCGAGCGGGGCCCGTCACCACCGGTTCCGTGAGTGGAAGATCGATCTTCGTGATCACGACCGGACCGGGCACTCCTCGTCACAATCCTGACGGCCGGGCGGGGTCTCGGTACTCTGAGGTGATGGTGTCGAACGGGCCATCGGTCGCGTTTCGTGAGGGATCGGACATCCGTCTTGGCGGCATGACACCTCCGCCCTCGGCGCTAACCACGGGTCGCGAGACCGAACTGGTGCGTGCCGACGGCCGGCCGACACCTGAGTTCCGGGCGTCGCTGCGTCGCATCCCGAACCTTCGCAACGCCGTCACGATCGCCGGGCTCTACGCGCAGACCCTGCTCATCCTGTGGCTGGCGGTCGCCCTCGGCTGGTGGGCCTGGCCGCTCGCCTTCGTGCTGATGGGTCGCGCCCACGCGCAGTTCGCGGCGCTTATGCACGAAGCTGCGCACCGGCTGCTGTTCTCGGATCGCCGCGCGAACGACCTCGTTGGGCGATGGCTGCTCGGTTATCCGGGCTGGGTGTCCACCGACGCCTACCGTCGGGTGCACATGGCCCACCATCGGCGCGAGTTCGGACCCGACGAGCCCGACCTTCCGCTGTACCAGGGCTATCCCGTCGGTCGAGCGAGCCTCCGCCGCAAATTGCTGCGCGACCTGACCGGGCGAACGGGACTGCGACTGCTCCGAGCCCAGTTCTCCGGTCTGCGTCACCGCGACCGGCGGGCTCAGCGCACCGCCATCAGCATCCTCGCGGTCCAGGCAGCGCTCTTCGCCGTCTCGATCGCCCTCGGGCAGCCCCTCGTATACCCACTGCTCTGGTTCCTCCCGTTCCTCACGGTGTGGCGCGTCATCAACCGCCTTCGATCGATCGCCGAACATGGTGGGCTCGAAGGATCCGACGATCGTCGGATCACGACACACTGCATCGCAACCCAGGCGCTCTGGTTCCGCTTCCTGATGGGCCCCTACATGCTCGGGTACCACCTCGCCCATCACGTCGATGCTGGCGTGCCGTTCCGCAGCCTCCCGCGATACCACCGGGCACTCGTCGAGTCGGGTTACATCTCGGAGGGGTACGCCTACCGCTCCTACCCCGAGTTGTGGCGAGCCTTGGCCGCGGATCCCGCCTGATTTCCCCTACCCGGACAGTGCTAATTATCTGGCCGACTCCTAGGATCTGAGGCATGTCGAGCCCCTCGGAAGACGATCGTTCCCCCCTCTTCCAAGTCACCGGCCTCCATGCCCGGCCGACCGCCGAATCCGGCGCCCCCGAGGCAGCCGAGATCCTCCGGGGCCTTGACCTGACGGTCGGCGCCGGCGAGGTCCACGCGATCATGGGCCCCAACGGTTCGGGCAAGTCGACCCTCGGCAACACGCTCCTCGGCTCCCCCGAATACGAGGTGACCTCGGGAACCGTCGAACTCCGGGGCGAGGACATCTCCGAGTGGAGCCCCGACGAGCGAGCCCGGGCTGGAATGTTCCTGGCATTCCAATACCCGCAGGAGATCCCCGGGGTCTCGGTCATCCAGTTCCTCCGCCAGGCTCTCTCAGCCCGCAAGGGCATCGACCTCTCGGTGCTCGAACTCCGTCTTGCCGCCATCGAGTGGATGGAGCGCCTCGGCATGGACTCGTCGTTCGTCGACCGCTACCTCAACGAGGGGTTCTCCGGAGGCGAGAAGAAGCGCAACGAGGTGATGCAGATGGCCATCCTCGAGCCCGAGATCGCCATCCTCGACGAGACCGACTCCG
>JAYQAE010000038.1:0-13262 GCA_038136655.1 Ilumatobacteraceae bacterium | reverse complement strand
TCGACGCCGCCGTCCTTGGCGTTGATCTGGACGATGCAGGCGCTGTCGTCGTGCTCACCGGTGAACAGGCTCCGCAACTCGAGCTGGTCGAGCCGAGCGGAGAGCCCAGCGATCGAGCCGGCGATCTCGTCCTCCTGGCTCTCATCGTCGAGCTCTCGGGCCAATTCATGGAGCACCTCGGCATCGGAGAGGTCGCGGGTGAGACCGTCATAGATGTCGATGTCGTCCTTGACCGCGGCGTAGTCGCTGTTGACCTGCTTGGCCCGTTCGGCGTCGTCCCACAGGTCGGGGCGGCCGATCTCAGCTTCGAGTTCAACCAGACGGTTCCGGGCCTCGTCGATGCCGAGATAGCCGGAGGCTTCGTTGACGCGACGGGCGACGTCGCGCAGTTCATCGGTGAAGTCGCGCATCGACGGCCCTCAGCCTGCGCCGTGACAGAGCTTGAATTTCTTGCCCGACCCGCACGGGCAGGGCGCGTTGCGCGGCGTCTTATCGAAGGCGTCCTTCACGACGGTCTGCTGCTTGGCTGGAGTGGCCGGAGCCTGGACGGCTGCCGGCGCTCCGCTCGACTCGGCGGCGGCCGCGGCCCGCGCGGTGTCGAACCCACTGCTGGTTGCGTCATCGCTCGAGGTCTGTTGGAGGTTGAGCACCTTCGGGTTCAGCGTCGGCTGCTCCGGCTGGGCGACCTGGACGTGCATGACATAGCGGACGAAGTCGCGGGCAATGCCGGTCATCATCGAACCGAACATCTGGAAACCCTCGCGCTGCCATTCGGTGAGCGGATCCTTTTGGCCCATCGCCCGGAGGTTGATGCCTCCTTGGAGATAGTCCATTTCCTCCAAGTGCTCGCGCCAACGCTGATCGATGATGCGCAACATGACCTGGCGCTCGACCTGGCGCATGGTGTCCTCGCCGAGCTCGACCTCGCGTTGCTCGTAGTGGCCGAGGGCTTCGGCCATGATCGCCTCGCGGAGCTCCTCGGAGGACTCCGCGGTCGACATCGCCGCGGAAGTGAGGGAGGTCGGCCAGTAGAGGGTGAGCTCGCGGGCGAGCCCGTCGAGGTCCCATTCGTCGGTGGCCACCGAGGCGCAGTTGGTGGCGATGAGATCATCGACCGCTTCCCCGAGGTAGTCGAGGGCGGTCGCTTTGAGATCCTCTCCGGTGAGGATCTGGTCGCGGCGCCGGTAGATCACCTTGCGCTGCTCGTTCATGACCTCGTCGTATTTGAGGACGTTCTTTCGCACCTCGGCGTTCTTCTGCTCCACGGTGGTCTGGGCCCGCTCGATGGCCTTGGTGACCATCTTCGCCTCGATGGCCTCGTCGTCATCGAAACGCCCCATCGCCCATTGGAGGGCGCCGGTGGCGAAGAGTCGCATGAGCTCGTCGTCGAGACTGAGGTAGAAGCGGCTCTCGCCGGGGTCGCCTTGACGACCTGACCGTCCACGGAGCTGATTGTCGATACGTCGTGAGTCGTGACGTTCCGAACCGATGACGCAGAGCCCGCCGAGCTCGCGCACTCGTGCCCCCTCCGCGGCGCACTCCGGGGCGAACCGCTCGTGATGCCGCTTGAGGCTCGCGAGGGCGGCGGCGCGCTGCTCGCGGAACTCCTCGGGCATCTCCTCAAGCGGGTGCGGGAGGGCGTAGTCGTCGACGAGGAGCGCCTCGTCGAAGCCCTCCTTCAGCACCTCGCGACGAGCGAGGAGCTCGGGGTTGCCACCGAGCACGATGTCGACACCTCGACCGGCCATGTTGGTGGCGACCGTCACCGAGCCGAGACGCCCGGCCTGAGCGACGATCTCGGCTTCGCGGGTGTGCTGCTTGGCGTTGAGGACCTCATGGTCGATACCCCGCTCGCGCATCATCCGCGAGAGCAGCTCGGACTTCTCGACGCTGACCGTGCCGACGAGGACCGGCTGGCCCTTCTCGTGACGTTCGACGATGTCGTCGATGACGGCGGCGAACTTGCCGATCTCACCCTTGAAGATGAGGTCGGCCTGGTCGAGTCGGGCGACGGGCCGGTTGGTGGGGATCGGCACCACACCGAGGCCGTAGGTGCCCATGAGTTCGGCCGCCTCGGTGGAGGCGGTGCCGGTCATGCCGGCGAGCTTGGAGTACATCCGGAAGTAGTTCTGGAGGGTGATCGTGGCGAGGGTTTGGTTCTCCTCCTTGATCTTCACGCCCTCCTTGGCCTCGACGGCCTGGTGGATGCCCTCGGACCAGCGGCGACCATCGAGGATGCGGCCGGTGAACTCGTCGACGATCTTCACCTCGCCGCCCTGCACGATGTAGTCCTTGTCGCGGCGGTAGAGCTCCTTCGCCTTCAGCGCGACCGAGAACTGGTGCACGAGGTTGGCTGACACGTCGTCGTAAAGGTTGTCCACCTCAAGGGCAGCCTCGACCTTGGCGATACCCGCTTCGAGGGGCACCACCACACGTTTGTCTTCCTCAACTTCGTAGTCGACGTCACGCTCGAGGGTGCGCACGATCGAGGCGAAGCGGTAGTAAAGCTTCGCGGCGTCACCGACCCGGCCGGAGATGATGAGCGGGGTACGGGCTTCGTCGATGAGGATCGAGTCGACCTCGTCGACGATGCAGAACTCGTGGCCGCGCTGGACCTTGTCCTCGAGGCGACCGGCCATGTTGTCGCGGAGGTAGTCGAAGCCGAGTTCGTTGTTGGTGCCGTAGGTGATGTCGCAGCCGTAGTTGCGGCGTTTCTCGACGGGGCTGGTTTGGAAGCCGGGAATGACGAGGCCGACGGAGAGACCGAGCCACCGGTGGACCTGGCCCATCCATTCGGCGTCGCGGCGCGCCAGGTAGTCGTTGACGGTGACGAGGTGGACACCGCGGCCACTCAACCCGTTGAGGTAGGCCGGCAGGGTCGACACGAGGGTCTTGCCCTCACCGGTGCGCATCTCGGCCACCCAACCGAAGTGCAGGGCAGCACCACCCATCATCTGGACGTCGTAGTGCCGCTGGCCGAGCACACGGCCGGCGGCCTCACGGGTGACGGCGAAGGCCTCGATGAGGAGGTCGTCGAGGGTCTCACCTCGGTCGAGGCGCCCTCGGAACTCCGCGGTCTTCGCCTTCAGCGCCTCGTCGTCGAGGCGGCGGTACTCGTCTTCGAGGGCCCCGATGTCGGGAACGATGCCCTGCAGGGCCTTGAGTTTCTTCCCCTCGCCGGCGCGGAGGATGCGATCGAGGACTCCCATGCCCGAGCGAGCCTACCGGCGGGGCTCGGCTGGCTCCCCGACGATTACGCCGCCTGACGAAGGGGGCGACGGTGCCCGGTGGGCCGGCGTCGAGTGCGCACCGGGGTGCCCGCCACCGCGACCGAGAGCACATCGCTCGCCCCGACCGACCGCAGGGCCGCCGAAGCCGAGCCGAGGGTGGCACCCGTGGTGGCGACATCGTCGACGAGAAGCACCGAGCGCCCCGGTCGGTCGAGCCGAGCTCGGAAACCCGGAGCACGAAGCCGCTCGGCGCGGGAGCGCCCCGATTGCGGGCCGGCAGACTCCTCGCGGATGAGGAGGCGGCGGCAGGGAAGGCCGAGTTGACGAGCCAGATGCCGGGCGATCAACTCGGCCTGATCGAAGCCCCGCTCGCGTCGACGGGCGTCACCCGTCGGCGCCCAGGTGACCACGTCGATGTCGATGCCGGGACGCACACCGACCTGCTCAAGCCGTCGGCGCACCAGACCCGCGAGGTGACCCGCCACCGCGCGGCGATTGTGGAACTTGAAGCCGAGCACCACGCGCCGCGCCCGACCCGTGAACGGGACCGCCACCAGCACCCCCGGCCGCTGAGGCGGACTCGCCAGCAGAGCGAACCGGCAGGTGCGGCAGATGGGAGCGCCGGGTGCGTCGCAACCGGCGCACCGCACCGAGAACACCCGCGCCAACACGCGACGCAGGCGGACCGACGCTCGGCGGGCACGTGGGCCGGGAACGGTCGTGGCGGGCGCGGAGGTGGCGATAACCGGTGAAGCTGAGACGCGATCGAACATGCGTTCAGTTTGCGACAGGGGTGTGACACCCCCTCATCACGCCGGCCTTGAGGGCCGCAGGCAAGATCAGTAGCGGTAGTGCTCGGGCTTGAACGGCCCCGAGGGCTCCACGCCGAGGTACTCCGCCTGCTCGTCAGAGAGCTTCGTGAGCCGCACCCCGAGGGCCTCGAGGTGCAGGCGGGCGACCTTCTCGTCGAGATGCTTTGGGAGCACGTAGACACCGAGGGGGTAGTTCTCCGGATGGTTGAAGAGCTCGATCTGAGCGATCACCTGGTTGGAGAACGAGCAACTCATCACGAAGCTCGGATGACCGGTGGCGCAGCCGAGGTTCACGAGGCGCCCCTCGGCGAGCACAATCACCTGGTGGCCGTCCTCGAAGCGCCACACATCCGTGCCGGGCTTCAACTCGTCGCGAACCGCGCCCGAGCGCGCGAGGCCGGCCATGTCGATCTCGTTGTCGAAGTGACCGATGTTGCACACGATCGCGTTGTGCTTCATGCGGTGCATGTGATCGACCGTGACGATGTCGGCGTTGCCGGTGGCGGTCACGAACAGGTCGGCGGTCGCCACGACCTCCTCGAGCGGGCGCACCTCGAGCCCCTCCATCGCGGCCTGGAGGGCGTTGATCGGGTCGATCTCGGTGACGATCACCCGGGCGCCCTGTCCGCGCAGTGACTGCACGCAGCCCTTGCCGACGTCGCCGTAACCGCACACCACGGCGACCTTGCCGCCGAGCATCACGTCGGTGGCGCGGCTGATCGCGTCGACGAGCGAGTGGCGGCACCCGTAGAGGTTGTCGAACTTCGACTTGGTCACCGAGTCGTTCACGTTGATGGCCGGGAAGAGCAAATCGCCGTCAGCGGCCATCTTGTAGAGGCGCTTCACCCCGGTCGTGGTCTCCTCGGTGACCCCCTTGATGTGGGCCGCCATCCGCGTCCACTTCGACGGATCGGACTTCAGGGTGCGCTGGAGCAGTCCGAGAATGATGGCGAGCTCGGCGTTGCCGGCCTCGGTGGGATCGGGCACTTTGCCCTCGCGCTCGTACTCAACGCCCTTGTGGAGCAGCAGGGTGGCGTCACCGCCGTCGTCGAGGATCATGTTCGGGCCGTCGTAGCCCTCCCACGTCATCATCTGCTCGGTGCACCACCAGTACTCCTCGAGGGTCTCGCCCTTCCAGGCGAACACGGGGACACCCTGAGGGTCGTCCTCGGTGCCGTCGGGGCCGACGACGACCGCAGCAGCGGCGTGATCCTGGGTGGAGAAGATGTTGCAGGAGGCCCAACGCACCTCAGCTCCGAGCGCCGTGAGCGTCTCGATGAGCACGGCCGTCTGAACCGTCATATGGAGCGATCCCGAGATACGGGCCCCGGCCAACGGTTTCGAGGCGCCGAACTCGCGGCGGATCGCCATGAGACCGGGCATCTCATGTTCGGCGAGGAGCATCTCCTTGCGGCCGAAGGGGGCGAGAGAGAGGTCGGCGACGCGGAAGTCGCGGTCGGCGGAGATACGGGTCTCAGTGGTGCTCATGGCGGGCTCCTCGGGGAGATCCGATCGCGGGATCGGACGGTTGCCGGCTCGCGAGACGACGCTCGCGGCCGGTTCGGTTAGTGGAGTTACGGGCCGGGGCCTGCTGGCACCGATCTGTCAGCCCGCCGTCACCACACCCTACCGAAACCCCGCCCGAGAGGGATTTTTTACCCCGTAGGGGTAACTGCTCGACCGAGTCCCGAATGGCTTGCGAACCCCTCGCTCGACCGCTACCGCTGGAAAAGCATGAGCACTCGACGCACCCCTCGAACCACCCCATCGCGACGTCCCGCCGGACGCCCTGCCGCTCGGCGAGGCGGCCCGCGCCGTCCACCCCGTCGACCCATCGACTGGGAATGCCCTCGGTGCGGTCGCCGGGTCACGACGCTGGTGCCGGTCACCGGTCCACCCACCTGCTCAGCGCACACCGGCGGCGGGGTCGCCATGACTGAGCGGGGCGGGAGGTGACCGCTCGATCAGTCTGCGAGCACGACGGCGCTGGCGTCGAAGAGGTGATCGAGTTGGCCAAAGGCGTTGAAGAAGCGCACCCGGTGCGGATCCTCAGCAGGCCCGCCGTAGCGCAGGAGCGCCAGATTGGGCACGTCGAGGCCGGCGGTGATGTTCACCGACGACACCTGTGGCGGCCGGTCGACACCGACCGGACTCGGATAGGCGCTCAGATAACTCGACGCTCCCGCCGAGGTCGGATCACCTCGAAGGCCCGTGGCGGTCAGGTTCCCGAGCACCGCCGACTGCGCCCCGATCGGCTCACCTCCGAGCGCGACGTCGGCGACGAAACCACCGAAGCTGAAGTCGCGGCGACCCGAGGCCGAGAGCGGGGCGTCACCCCAGGCCGGCGACCGCGTGTCGATGAGGCGAACCGGCGAGGAGAGCGGCACCACCCGCCCCGACCGGGTCGACGCGTCGACACCGGCGAGCAGGTAGCCGGTCACGTCGACGAGCACGTCGGTCGCGCCCGCCGCGTTGTAGATGTGGATCGAACCGTCGGCTCCGACCGGCACCACCGCGAGGACCGGCTTCACCTCGCCGGCCGACAGGTTGAGGTTGCTGGTCGCCGGCGGCGCACCGGGGGCGCTGGGCAGCGCCGAGAGGTAGGTCGATCGGTTGCCCGGCCCGGTGTTCACTCCCGTGATGTTCACCACGGCTCCCACCACCTCAGCCGAAGCGGGCACGGAACCGGCTCCGCGGATCGCGACGGCGAGCGAAGTTCCAGCGGTGACCGCTCCACGCCCTTGCCGGGTGTCAGCCGCGCGGAACGGCTCCACCGGGACCAATCGGGCTCCCCGCACATCGTGGCTGGAGGTCGAGAACCAGCCGAACACGTCGACCAGCACATGCGCCGAGCCGGGCCCGGCCGGAGTGACGAGCCGGAGCGTGAGCGCGCCCCCCGCACCCGGACGCACAATGGCCGAGTTCGGCACATCGCGACCCGCGGTGAAGTTGACGACCGAACCACCGCGGTCGGGTTCTCCAGCCCCGCGAACGCTCAGGTAACCCGACGCGGTCGGCTGGACCACGGTGATCGAGACGGCGACCGCGAGCACCCGTGCGGCGTCACCGGGCAGACCGCCGAGACCGACGATCGGCACGGTCACCTCCCCCCCACCGGGCGCCGTCGCCGGCGCCGCTCCTCCGCGGGAATCGAATACCCGGGCCGGAGTCACCGGGTGGTACTCACCGCCAGCGCCGAGCGAGGCTGCGGCGAGCGCCGAGGGTCCAGCCCCGAGCGGTGCGACCTGGACGATCGCCACTGTGGTGGCAATCGCGGCCAGCGTCGCGAGGACAGCCGAGAGTCGTGGGGCGTGCCTCACGGGTCGGGCGGGTCAGGAGTCGGCGAGAGCAATGAGGCGGGCCAGTTCGGCCTCGTCGACCGTGGTCGACTCCTCGATGAGCATCACTGGAATGCCCCCTCGAACCGCGTAGGTGCGGCTGAGCCGACGGTTGAGCAAGATGCCTTCCTCGGGCAGGTAGTCGAGCTCGCCCTTGTCCTCGGGACAGACGAGGATCTCAAGGAGCATCGGGTCGAGGCGTTCGCCGGTGTCGCTCATGACGCCAGTCTGCCCGCTCCGAGGGTCATCGGGCGATGTCATCCCGTGATGAGGGCGAGCACTTCGGCCACCCGGTCATCGCAGGCCGCCCGATCGGCGGCCTCGAGGTTGAGTCGCAGGAGCGGCTCGGTGTTGGAGGCCCGGAGGTTGAACCACCAATCACCGCCGTCGACGGTGAGCCCGTCGAGGTCGTCTTGAGGGTGGGAGGAGTAGTGGGCGCGAATCGCTTCGAGGACCTGTGCTTGGTCGTCGACCTCGGTGTTGATCTCGCCACTCGCCGCGTAACGCTCGAAGGGCGCGCGCAGCGCCGAGAGCGACTGCTCCGACCGGCTCATCTCACCAATGAGCACCAGCGAGGCGATGAGCCCGCTGTCGGCGCGGAAGTTGTCGGCGAAGTAGTAGTGGGCGGAGTGCTCGCCACCGAAGACCGCCCCGGTCTCGGCCATCACTTGCTTGATGTAGGAGTGGCCGACGCGGGTGCGAACCGCCACGCCGCCATGCTCGGAGATCGCCTCGGGCACCGCGCGCGAACAGATCAGGTTGTGGAGCACGGTCGCGCCCGGATGGTCGCGAAGGATCGCCGCCGCGAGGATCGCCGTCGTTGTCGAACCGCTGAGGCCGTTGCCGGTCTCGTCGACCATGAAGACCCGGTCGGCATCTCCGTCGAAGGCGAGCCCGAGGTCGAACGAGCCGACCGTGACCCGCGCGCGCAAGTCGCGCTGGTTGGCCGGCTGGAGTGGATCGGCGGGATGGTTCGGGAAGGTGCCGTCGAGTTCGCCGAACATCACCTCGAGTTCGATCATGGGAAGCCGCTCGAAGACGGCGGGCACGACGAGTCCGCCCATGCCGTTGGCGGTGTCGGCGACCACTCGCATCGGCCGGATCGCGGCGACGTCGACGAAGGAGAGCACATGATCGACGAAGCCGTCGAGGAGCGAGCGCTCGCTGAGCGATCCAGCGCGTTTCGCTTCGGCGACGACTTCGCCGGCGAGCACCCGTTCCGCTCGGTCTCGGATGTCGGCGAGGCCCGACTCGATGCCGATCGGGCGAGCTCCGGCTCGGCAGAACTTGGCGCCGTTGTAGCCAGCGGGGTTGTGCGAGGCGGTGAACACGGCGCCAGGCAGGCCGAGGGAGCCGGAGGCGAAATAGAGGAGATCGGTGGAGACCAAGCCGAGGTCGATGACGTCAACACCGCGACGGCGCAGGCCATCACCGAATGCGGCAACCAGTTCGGGGCCGCTCGGACGCATATCGCGGCCGACCACCACCGTGTCCCCCTCGACGATGTCGGCGAAGGCGACACCGAGGGCGTGGGCCACCTCGGCATCGAGCTGATCCGGGTAGGTGCCGCGCACGTCGTACGCCTTGACGATCGCATCGAGGCGCGACATGGAGTTAGAGGCTATCGACGGCGTCAGCGGGCTCGATGGGCTCGACGGGCTCGGTGGGCTCGCTACGGCGGGATTCCGCAGCTGGCCCCGGTAGCTCCCCGCCGACGACCGCGTCGACCTCGACGTCGCCGCGCCGGCGCCACACGACACACAGCACGATGCCGATCAAGGTCGCGAGGAGCGTCGCGTAGTCGACCGCGGTTCGTCCGTAGGTGAGCTCGACCCGCTCGCTCGTCGGCACGACCACCATCGAGTTGGGCGCGACTCGGTAGGGACCGTCCGCTCCCGACACCTCCCAATTCGGGAAGTAGCTCATGCGGACGAGCACCGGAACACCAACTCGGTCGACCGAGAACGAGAGCGACTGCTGTTCGACCTCGAGATCCGAGACCGTGACCTCGGGTAGGTCGACCACAGAGACGCCGGTAGCCGGGACGACGATGTCGACTCGCCGGCCCCGCTCGCCCGGTTCGCCCTGACGGCGCTCGAGATCGATGACCGCGTCGATGCGCTGCCACGACTCGGGACCGTCGTCGGCTGGCAGCGCCGGCCAATCGCCACGGTTCTGGAACCAGGAGGTGCCGAGTTCGAGATGCCGCTCGCGCTGATCACCCGGCCGCTCGCGAACCACCACCGGCTGCCGGTCGAGCCCGACGACCATCTCGGATTCGGCGACCTCATAGATCGCCCACGGGGGCGACGTGGCCACAAGCGTGAGCTCGGCCTGCGCGGCCAGTTCGGCCTTGGCCTCGGGGGTGCGCACCATGGCGTAGCGCACGCCGAGATCCTGGAGGTGGTCGACGGCGACCGGTCCGTTGTTGTCGACGTAGCGCAGTTCGCGCACCGGGTTGGACGACTGCTTTGAGATGGCCGCCGTGGCCAAGAACGAGTACGGCGTGGTGCCCGATGCCTCGAAGTAGACCGCCTCCATGGACCCGATGCAGCCATCGGTCCAGAACGGCAGCAGCATGAGCGCCATCGTCGTGCCGTACTGGCCGTTATCGGGGCTGTTCTCCCAGAGCGCACGACCGCAGCCCCGCTCAGCCCCGAGGTCGTCCATGGTGGTGACTACCGCGTGGTATTCGGCGTAGGCAGCGCCGCGACCCTCGTATCCGGTGAAGTTGTAGGAAGCCCAGCCGTCACCGGAGGCCCGAACATTCGATTGGGTGGCCTTGAACGGCCCCCACCCGTAGACGGTGACGCCGTTATGGCTGGTGAGCCCGCCCCCGGGGAGCACCTGGTACATGAATCCGACCACGATCAGCACGCCGAGCGCCCCGATCAATCCGCTCACCGTCGCTCCGCGCACCCCCAGCTCGGTGGTGGCGCGACGGTCGGCGATGGTGTTCCAGCCGACGCGGAGCACCGCGGCCACCCCGACCATCATCAGCAGGTAGCGAACGAGGTAGACGAACGGCAGGAGCCGCGGGTTCCAGAGCAAGCCGATGACCGGTAGCGAGTCGCGGGCGACGTAGACCCCGGCGCTCAGCACCAGTCCGAGCGCGCCGAGGGCGACCCCATCGAGATGACGGCGCAGCAGGCACCACGCAAGACCGATGACGGCGAGCCCGGTGATGACGAAGTCGAGGGCGGTGGTGAGTGGGAAGAACATGTCCCAGAAAGAGTCCTCGAGACCCTCGGGACGCGGCCCGTACTTCATGTCGGTCATGAACTCGTGGTTCAACACGAAGGGGCCGGCCCACCAGAGCAGGAGCAACACCGAGGTGAGACCGACCGTGAGGGCCCACACGAACCGTTTCCGGTCGAGCCATACCACCGTCCACACCAGCGCCCCCGCCACCACGAACAGCAGCACGATGCCGTGGGATACGCAGGCGGCGGCGATCAGGATCGAGGCCCTCACCCGGTAGCGGCCGGTGCGGAGACCAGCCGCCACGTAGCCGAGCCCGAACATCGCGAGGGAGAGCGCGATGGAGAACGAGAACTCGCCGGCCATGGTCGATTTGAGGTTGCCGCCGTAGATGGTGAAGCTCTCATCGAGCACGAAGGCGAGCCCGGCGAAGGCGAAGAGCTCCGGGATCGGGAAGGCGAACCGAGCGAGACGTCCGAATGCCCAGCAGGCGATCGGAAACGTGATCAACCCGATGACACCGACCAATTTCATCGCCACCCCGTAGGGCAGCACGATGTCGACCAGCACGATCGCGAGCGCGGGCAGCACCATGTAGAAGCGGTAGACCGGCATGCCGGCGTACCAGTCCATGCTCCAACCGTTGAGGCGCCACGACGGGAGCAGGTGATCGCGGAGGAATGCCGGGCCCCAGACGTGGGCACCGAAGTCACCGCCGGTCGGCGTGTTGTCGTCGAAGATGAGATCGGATCCGGGGCTAAGCGGATTGAGGTGGACGACGTTCATGACGATCGCCGTGGTGAGCACGAGCGAGAACGAGGTGAGCGCGAACCTCCAGATGCGCGCGTCATCCCAGTCGCGGGCGAACCATGCCCTCAGCGAGCGGAACGGTCCGGTGGGGGCATCCATGACCCGTTCATCATGACACGGGGGTGCTCATCGCGCTCCGGAGTTCAACCGGTCGCCAACACCGCGATCAGCCCGGTCAGGTTGAACGCGGCGTGAGCGAGGATCGCTGTGCCGAGTCGACCCGTGCGATGCAGGCAGAGTCCGAAGAGCAACCCGGCGGCGAACAATCCAGGGAGCTCCACCCAGCGGAGATGGATCAGGGCGAACAACCCCGACACGAGCAGGATCGCCGACGGTCCTCCGACACGAGCGGCGAGAGAGCGCTGCAGCAGACCTCGATACACGATCTCCTCGACGATCGGCGCGCCCGCTGCGACCACCACGATCAACAGCGCAATGCCAGCGCCGTCGGCGGCGTCGACCAAATCGCGGGCCGTGTCGCTCAACCGATCCGGCGCGAACGTTTCGGGCCACACGGCGCGGAGTGGGAGATAGACGACCGGGATCAGCACCGTCTGTGCGACGACCCCGGCGACCACCGCCCACAGGTCACCGACTCGGAGCCGGGGAACGGTCCCGAGGCCGACAGCCCCGACCCATCCGACACCTTCGGATCTCGCCACGGCGACCACCGCGCCGAGCAGTGCGAGCCAACTGACGAGCGCGACGGCGGCGAGCCGGATGGGCGTGAGTGGCTCACCGGACCCACCACCGAGCGCGCCGAGCGCGAGCGCGCCGAGGATTCCGCCACCGATGACCCACGCGACCGCCCACGCGGCGAGAGCTCTCGGGAACGCGACCGTCTCGGTCATCGGGTGGCCGAGTTGGACGGGATCAGCCCGCCATGCGCCAGTACATGACTGGACGCCGGCGGTCGACGAGCTCCCAACCCGACGGCACCGACAGCCGCTCGGCGTGACGCTCGCAGAGGTCGTAGAGATGGGGCTCGCGCTGAGCGGAGAGCACGTCGAGCCACGCCTGCGCTGTGCCGTAGCTGTAGGTCAGGGTGACCGCCGCCTCGGCGGAGCACTGGGGCCGGGAGCAGTGTCTCGTCACGCCGGACACCGTACGCCAGATCATGCAGGCCCTCGCGGACCGCCGTAGCATGGACCCATGTCACCGCTCCCCCCGCCCCCTCCCCCGCCCCCGCCGGGCGCAGGACGGCCCTCGGGAAGGTCCAACCGATCCCCCGGTGAGCGTCCCTCCGGCCGCGATCGTCAGCCGCGCAACACAGGCGAGGCCCCCGCTCCCAACCCGCAGTGGCGCCGCTGGCTGCCCTGGGTGGCCGCGGGTGTGTTCCTCGCCGCCGTAGTCATCCCCAGCCTCACCTCGAGCCAGTCCGGGTCGGAACTCTCCTACTCGGAGTTCATCGACCGGGTGACGGCCGGCGAAGTCGCGTCGATCGAGATCAACAACATGAACGGTCGGATCACCGGCGAGTTCACCTCCGGGGAGGCCTTCGTGTCGACCGGCGGTGGTGAGCGAGGTCTCTCCGAAGCTGACGAGGAGCTCATCAACTCGCGGGGCGTCGAGTACCAATTTGTGACGCCGTCCACCAACTGGTTCCTCCAACTGGCGGGTCTGCTTCTCCCGGTGATGCTGATCATCGGGTTCTTCGTCTGGATGCAGCGTCGCGCTCAGGGCCAGATGGGCAACGTCATGTCGATCGGGCGCAGCCGGGCGAAGACCTACTCGACCGATCAGCCCTCCACCACCTTCGCCGACATCGCCGGTTACCACGGCGTCAAGCAGGAGATCACCGAGGTGGTCGACTTCCTGCGGATGCCGGAGCGCTTCGCCGAGATCGGCGCCCGGGTGCCCAAGGGCATCCT
>JAYQAE010000037.1:0-13307 GCA_038136655.1 Ilumatobacteraceae bacterium | reverse complement strand
CGCGGCGATGATGTAGAAGCCGACGTTCTGGGCGACGTTCACCTCGGTGGCGAGGAAGGCGCTCACTTCTTCTTCTCCGCTCCGGCCTCGAGCTCCGGTGCCTCAGGAACGGTCTCCATCCACTCGCCGAGCTTCGTCTTGTCGTGGAGCAGGTCGGCGATTCGGGGCTCGGAGTACTCGTACTCGGGGCTCCAGAAGAGCGCGTCGAAGGGACACACCTCAACGCAGATCCCGCAGTACATGCACAGCGCGTAGTCGATGTCGAAACGGTCGAGGTGATTGACCTGACGCGGCTTGCCGCCAGCGCGCCGAGGTGGGGCGAGTTGCTTATGCGCCTCGATGTAGATGCACCAGTCCGGGCAGGACCGGGCGCAGAGCATGCAAGCGGTGCAGTTGTCCTCGCGGAGGGCGATGACGCCGCGAGCCCGAACAGGCGGGCTCTCCTTGGCATGGGGGTACTGCACGGTGTTGGCACCGTCCTTGACGGTGCGCACCAAGGTTCCCATGGTGACTCCGAGACCCTTGACGAGACCGGGGAGTTTCGGCATCAGACGACCACCTTCACGATCGCGGTCACCGCGATGTTGGCGAGGGACAGCGGGATCAGCACCTTCCACGCGAACCTCTGGAGCTGGTCCTCTCGGAAGCGCGGATAGGAGAATCGGACCCACATGATGATGCCGGTCAGCACCATCATCTTGGTGAACATGATCAGCGGGCCCGCGATGTTCATCCAGTTGTCGACCTGATCGATGGTCTCCCAGCCGAACCACGAGAACGGGATGCCCCACCCGCCGAGGAACAACACCGAGGCGATCAGCGCGAACACGCCCGCCGTCGCGAACTCGCCGATGAAGAACATGAGGAACCGGAATCCGGAGTACTCGGTCATGTACCCCGACACGAGCTCGGACTCGGCGATCGGCATGTCGAACGGCGCCTGGGTGAGTTCGGCCTGCACGGCGATCATGAAGATGAGGAAGCCGACGAACTGGGTGAGCACGAACGGGAACCCGATGCCGGACCATCCGAAGATCTCACCGGTGTTCTGAGCCATCACGATGTCCTGGAGGTTCATCGAACCGGCTTGGATCACCACGCCGACAACGGCGAGCACCATGGGCAACTCGTAGGCGATCAGCTGGCCTGCGGCGCGGAGCCCGCCGAGGAGCGAGTACTTGTTCGCGCTCGACCAGCCGGCGACGAGGATGCCGATGACCGACACCGAGCCGATCGCGAGGGCGTAGAACACACCGGCCGAGAAGTTCGTGAACCAGGCATCGGGCCCGAACGGGATCACGACCACCAGGAGGAACGTCGACACGAGGACGATGATCGGGGCGATCTTGTAGATGCGCGCGTCGGCGTTCTCCGGGACGATGTCCTCCTTTTGCAGCCACTTGCCGACCTCGGCGAAGAGCTGCATCGAGCCGAACGGACCGGCCTCCATGGGCCCGAGACGGCTCTGCATGAACGACATCATCTTGAAGAGGAAGAGGTAAACGATCGTGCCCGCCGGCAACAGGACGGCCACGAGACCACCGACCACGCGCAGGAGGGACTGTCCCCAATAGGGGACCTCGACGGCGAATTGCTGGATCAACGGTCGATATCCCCGAGGATGAAGTAGAGGCTCGCGAGGATCGTGATGATGTCCGGCACGTATACGCCCTTGAGCACCCAGGGGGTGATCGAGATGTTGTTGAACGATGCCGAGCGGATCTTCACGCGGAACGGCCCGAGGTCGCCCTTGGAGACGACGTAGTAGCCCATCTCGCCGAGCGGGTTCTCCGTCGAGACCCATGCCTCGCCCTCAGGCACCTTGATGATGCGCGGCACCTTGGCCATGACCGGGCCGGCCGGCATGGTGTCGAGGAGTTGATCGACGATCTTCGTCGACTCGCGAACCTCTTGGAGACGCACCCAACAGCGCGCCCACGAGTCGCCGTCGGGATGCGTCCAAACCTTGAAGTCGACTTTGTCCCAGGCCATCGGCAGCGACTGATCGCGACGGAGATCCCAGTCGACGCCCGAGGCGCGGAGGTTGGCTCCGGAGAGCCCGTACTGGCGGGCGACATCGGCGGGGATCACCCCGATGCCACGGGTGCGGCTCTGGAAGATCTCGTTGCCGAAGAGCAGATCCTCGATCTCGTCGCAGAAGCCGCGCAGCTTCTTCATCACCTGACGGGTCTCGTCGATCCAGCCCTGCGGGAGGTCGTCTTTCAGCCCACCGATCCGGTCGAAGTTGGGGTGGAACCGCCCTCCGGTCGCCCCCTCGATCAGGTTGAGCACATATTCGCGATCACGGAAGGCGAGGAAAACCGGAGTGATCGCGCCCATTTGCACACCGAGATCGCCAAGGAAGAGCCCGACGTTCGCGATTCGCGAGAGCTCGAAGAGGATGGTGCGAATGTGCTGGGCCCGAGGCGGGGCCTCGATCTCCATCAACTTCTCGGCCGCGAGGATGAACGGCACCTCGTTGGCGAAGCTCCCCAGCCAATCGATGCGGTTGATGAGCGTGGTCACCTGCGGGAAGGTGCGCACCTCGGTCAACTTCTCGTAGCCGCGGTGCATGTAGCCCGCCGACGGCTCGGCCCACACGACCTGCTCGCCGTCGAGTCGGGCGATGATGCGCAGGGTTCCGTGGGTCGCCGGATGCTGCGGCCCGATGTTCAGGGTCATGCCCTCGGTCTCGAGCTCGACGTTGAGTCGGGCGTCGGCCGCCTGCGAGGCGATGTAGGAGAGCTGCTGGCGCTCGGAGAGCATCGTCATGATGTTTCGGCCTCCTCATCGCCGTCTTCGGTCGGCATCGGTTCGACGTCGACGATTCCCGGCCACGGCTTGACCATCCGGGCGAGGAGCGGGAAGTCCTTGCGCATCGGGTAGCCCTCGAAGTCGCCAGGCAGGTACATGTTGCGGAGATCGGGGTGTCCAGCGAAGCCGATGCCGAACATCTCGTGGGTCTCCCGCTCGTGCCAGTTGGCGCCCGCGTACACCGGGATCCACGACTCGACCACCATCGACTCATCCACATCGGCCTTCAAGGTCACGCCGACGTGCCGACGCAGGTCGGTCACCCGCGCGAACATCTGGAAGCGGGTCGCTCCCCCGGCGTACCCCTGAGTCATCTCCTTCGACTCGGCCTCAGCCTCGTCGGGTTCGGCGGACGGGTCATCCTCACCGCGACCGAAGGGCGACGGCATCCAGTCGATCGCCGAGAGAAAGCAGAAATAGTCGAAACCCTGCTCGCGCAGCGCCTCCCCAGCCCGCCGCCAAGCGGACGCCGAGACTCGGATCCAGAGGTCGTCGTTCGGGATGAGATGCGACTCGAGGAGGTCATCGCCGATGGCCTCGCGCAGGGTGTCGACAATCGACTCCCGCAATGTGTCGGAGGCGAGAGCGGTCGGCTCGGTGTCGGTGGACTCACTCAACGGGCCCACCCCCGACGACAATCGGCTCGGCGGCCAAGCGCTCGGTCTCGGTCCGCTGAAGGGAGGTGAACTCCTCACCCCTCCACTTCGCGGCCATGTCCTCGTTCTTGATGCGCTGCTGGAGGAGGACTACCCCTTCAAGTAGGGCCTCGGGTCGAGGAGGGCAGCCGGGTACGTAGACATCGACCGGAATGATCTGATCGACGCCCTTGGTGACCGAGTAGGAGTCCCAGTAGGGGCCGCCGCAATTGGCGCACGAGCCCATGGAGATCACGTACTTCGGCTCCGGCATCTGCTCGTAGAGCCGCTTGATCGCCGGCGCCATCTTGTCGGTCACGGTGCCGGAGATCACCACGAGATCGGCCTGCCGAGGGCTGGCCGGAAGGGGGATCACACCGAGGCGCATGACGTCGTATCGGGGGGAGCCGAAAGCGGCGCCCATCTCGATGGCGCAGCAGGCGAGGCCCCACTGGTACACCCACATGGAGTAGGAGCGACCGAGGTTGAGGAGTTTGGTGAGGGGGGAGGGCATGCGCCCGCGGTCGACTAGACCCATCGGAGCAACCCCCGCTTCCACGCGTAGACGAGCCCATCCAGCAAGAGGATGATGAAGGCGAGCATGGTGATCAGGCCGAAGGCGCCGTAGCGCTCAATCGAAGCGGCCCACGGGAAGATGAACACGGCCTCGACGTCGAAGATCACGAAGAGCAGGGCAAAGACGTAGTAGCGAACTTGGCTCTGCGACCATCCCATCCCGACCGGATCGACACCCGACTCGTAGGCGATGAGTTTCTCTCGGGTTGGCTTGGACGGGCGCACGGCAGCAGCCAGACCGAGGAGAAGACCGGCCACGAGGACTGCCGCCAAGCCGAACCAGACGACGTTGAGGTAATCGCGCAGGAACAGCGACATCGTCCGCCGAGGCTACCAGCCGCCTCTGAGCCTGTCCCAAACCCTCGGAGGGGTCTCAGACGGCGAATCCGCCGAGTTTCGTCTCGAGATACTCAGCGATTCCGTCGTGGCTTCCCTCGCGGCCGATGCCCGAGTCCTTCATGCCGCCGAAGGGAGCCGAGGCGGCTGTCGGGTTCACGTCGTTCACGCCGATGATTCCGAATCGGAGACCCTCGAAGGCGCGGATCGCCGTCGAGAGATCCCGTGTGTAGACGTAGGCCGCCAGCCCGTACTCGGTGTCGTTCGCCAACTCGAGCACCTGGTCGACATCGCCGTAGGTGATGACCGGCGCGACCGGGCCGAACGTCTCCTCCCGGTAGATCGCCATCGAGTCGTCGACACCGGTGAGCAACGTGGGCGCGAAGAAGTGGCCCGCGGCGAACTCTCCGTCGGAGAGTCGATGGCCGCCGACCACGGCATCGGCGCCCTTGGCGACGGCGTCGTCCACCTGCGCCTCGACCTTGGCGACCGCCGCCTCGTTCACGAGGGGGCCGACACCGACTCCGTCGGCGAAGCCGTTTCCGGCGCGAACCGCCGCGACGCGCTCGGTCATGGTCGAGATGAACGCGTCGGCCTGCGATTCGGCCACGTAGAGGCGGTTCGGGCTGATGCACGCCTGACCGGCGTTCAAGAACTTGAGTGCGGCGGCGCCCTTGGCGGCTCGCACCGGGTCGGCGTCGGGGAACACGATGAATGGGGCGTGACCACCGAGCTCGACCGAGATCCGCTTGAGATTGCCCGCCGCGACGCCAGCGAGCCGCCGACCGACCGCGGTCGAACCGGTGAAGGTGATCTTGCGAACGGCCGGATGGGTGGTGAGCACCTCACCGATCGGCACCGGATCGAGAGCCGTGACGAGGTTGGCGACCCCGGCCGGGAGGCCGACCTCCTCGAAGATCTCGAAGACCGCCCGGGCGCACAGTGGGGTCGCCTCAGCGGGCTTCAGCACGAGGGTGCAGCCGGCGGCGAGAGCAGGACCCATCTTCCTCGTGAGCATCGAGATCGGGTAGTTCCACGGCGTCACCATGCCGACGACGCCGACCGGCTGACGGAGCACGAGGAATCGCTGGTCGGCCCTCGCCGAGGGGAGCCACTCCCCCGTCACTCGGGTCGCCTCCTCGGCGTAGAAACGGAGGAAGTCCCCCGCGTAAGCCACCTCGTTACGACTGGCGCGAAGAGGCTTGCCCTGTTCGCGGGTCATCAGTTCGGCGAGCGACTCCGAGCGATCGTTCATCAACTGCCATGCGGCGTACAACAGGTCGGCTCGCTCCTTGGCGGTGGTCGTCGACCAGGAGGCGAAGGCGCGATCAGCGGCCTCCACCGCCCGGACCGCGTCCTCCGCCGCGCCGTCGGGGGCGCCGCCGATCACCTCACCAGTCGCCGGATCGGTCACCTCGAAGCGCCGTCCTGAGGCCGCGTCGCACCATTCGCCGTCGATGAACATGGCGGCCAACCTAGTGGTCGACCCTCATACGCCCGCAGTGCGGCGGCCCGGCGGCGGCACCGTCACGGCATCGCTACGACAAGCGAGGCGGTGATCACCGGCACGAGGAGCAGCGCGATGGCCTCCGCCGGTAGCGATGCCCCGACGACCACGCCATCGCGGCGACCCTGGAGGTGATGCCTCAGTCCGAGGAGGCCGGCCACGACCACCAACGAGATCTTCACGATCAGGGTTCTCCCCCATGCCGATTCGCCTAAACCGAGCGACCACCCGTGGATCATGAGCACCATCGCCAGACCACTCAGGGCGATCGCGCCGACCGTGGGCGGCAACAGCCGACCGAGCCGGACGACGATGCGCCTGGTCACCTCCGGTTCCCGACGTCTGAGCAAGCCGAGACCGACCACCGATCCCACCCATACCGAGGCGGTCACGACGTGGATCATCGACGACGCGGCATGGAGAGGACGCCACCCAAAGGTGAGCGCGTGGCCGTCGAACGCGAAGGAGACCGCTCCGATCACCGCTCCCGCGATCGGCACGGCCGATGACGGCCGGGAGACGCGAGCCGCGAGCCCGGCGAGCACCAGAAGCACCGAGGCAAGCAGGCGGAACGCCGAACCGCGGGCGAGCGGATCCCCGATCGCGTCAGCCACGTCGAGTCCGAGGCGATCGGCAACGGCCACCAGTTCGACGACCGCGGACGCACCGATGAGCGACGAGGCCGAGAGCACGAGACGCGGAAATGGGCCGGGAACCCCGGAACGCAACATCGCCGAGGAGAAGAACAACAGGCCGAGCACCAGCACGACCGCGAGGAGCGAGACCGCGCGCGCCAGATGCTCGAGCCGATCCCCAACGCGCGGCGGTGCGACGGTCAACGGCGCGATGGTCTCGGCCACCGTGGTGGTCGAGGCGATGGTCGTCGTCGGGGCGATCGCGGCGAGTGGAGTGAGTTCGTCCGGGGGCAACGTGGTTGCCCCGGGCGCGACAACCACGTTGAAGCCGACGCTGCCCTCGATCAGATGGCCGTCGTCGGCCGTCACGGCATAGACCACCGTGATCGCTCCACCGGGCACCGCCTCGGAGAGCGATCCCGACCAGATGGTGCGTTCAACATCGAGCGCCGCCCACGAGGCCACGACCATCACTCCATCGACGAGGATCTCAAAACCTGGTCGAGCCTCGACGGGAAGGGCGAAACGCATCTCCACCGAGGTGAGCGGTCCGTCGACGACCGCGCCGTCCTCCGGCTGCGAGCCGGTGAAGTCGGAGTGCGCCGAGACCGGGCCATCGGCGACGGCGAACACCGAGAGAGCCCCGGCGAGTAGCGCGAGAACGCCTGTCCGCCTCATGCGGCCACCGTAACGACCACGGTAGGGCGGTCGGGGTCAGCGCGCGTAGCTGCTGAGGGCGTCGGTCCAGCCGAGTAGCAGCTCGGGGTAGACGCCGACGACGACGGTGACCACGGCCGCGAGTGCGATTGCCACGCCGGTCATCACCGGCACCGGTTCCGGCTCGACCTCCGAGGGGTCGGCGAGCCAGGCGCTCACCATGATCCGCAGATAGAGGAAGGCTGCGATAACGGCCGAGACCATCGCGATGATCGCGATGGCGTAGCTCCGCTCCGCGACGGCCGACTGGATGACGCCCCACTTCGCCACGAACCCCGAGGTCAACGGAACGCCAGCCTGGGCTAGGAGGAGAACCGTGAGCGCGAGGGCGAGCACCGGTCGACGGCGACCGAGCCCGGCGAACGCTGAGATGTCCGTAGAACCGCCCGCATGGCGGCAGACGACAGTGACGATCGCGAAGGTGCCGACGACGAGCACCGAGTAGAGCGCTAGGTACACGAGAACACTCTCGAGACCGTCGCCGCTGAGCGGCTCACCCGCGCGGTGACCGGCTGCCTCCACTCCTACGAGCAGGAAGCCGGCATGGCTCACCGAGGAGAAGGCGAGCATGCGCTTCACATCGCTCTGAACAACAGCGAGCGTCGAACCGACCACCAGTGAGGCGATGGCGAGCACCCAGATCACCGGTCGCCAGTCATCACGGTGGAACGGGAGCGCGATCACCAGTACGCGGAGCATGGCCGCGAAGGCGGCGACCTTGCCGACCGAGGCCATGAAGGCCGTGACGTGGGTTGGGGCTCCCTGGTACACGTCGGGGGACCACACGTGGAAGGGAGCGGCCGCGACTTTGAAGCCGAGTCCGACGATCAACAAGGCGAGGCCGGCGAGCACCAGCGAATCGTTTCGCTCGAGCGCGACCGTCGACTGGAAACGGGCCACGATCTCACCGAGGTTCGTCGAGCGAGCACCCCCGTAGAGGAGCGCGATGCCGTAGAGGAGGACCGCCGAGGCGAGACCGCCGAGGATGAAGTACTTCATGCCGGCTTCCTGGCCGGCCGCGGTCCGCTCAGAGGCCGCGAGGACGTAGAGCGCCAGCGACAGGGTCTCGAGTCCGAGGAAGAGGACGATGAGATCGTTGCTCGCCCCCATCACCATCGCCCCGGTCGCCGCCGCGAGGAGCAGGGCGTGGATCTCGGGACCTTCGAGCACCGTGCCCCGGACCTCGGCGTCGGTCACGAGGGCGACGAGCGCGGTCGATAAGCACACCGCGACCGTCACGAACTGCGCGAAGGCGTCGTGGGCGAGCGCCCCGCCGACCAGGGTGCCCGGACCCGTCTCGGCCACGTCGTCCCAGATGAACACCGCGAGCACCCCGGCGGAAGTCGCCGTCAGCGCAGACACCAGCGAGTAGAGACCACGCGGCCAACGCGGGGTCAACGCGCCAACGACCAGCAGGCCGAGCGCGCCAGCGACCATCACCAGATACGGCGACAGGGCGAACCAGTCGACGGACGGAGCGATGAACTGTTCCGGCATCACTCCCCCTCCCCGTGACCGTCGTCGACCGAGACAGCGGTCGGCTGCGGCTCGACGTAGCCGGTCCGCTCCGAGACGTGCTCGATCAGGTCGTGCACCGCCGGCTCGATCCGCTCAAGCATCGGCTTCGGATAGATGCCGGTGAACACGATGATGCCGATGAACGGCAGAAGCACCATCCCCTCCCTCCAGCGGAGCTCGGGGAAGGAGCGGTTCTCCTCATCGGGCTCACCGTGGAAGACGCGCTGATAGGCCCACAGCAGATACAGCGCGGCGAGGATGACCCCGGTCGCCGCTACGACCACCCACCAGCGAGCTGTGAGGAACGACCCGATGAGGATCAAGTACTCGCCGACGAACCCGTTCAGGCCGGGCACGCCGATGGAGGAGAGCATCACGACGGTGAAGGCTGCGGCGAATACCGGAGCGACATGCTGCAGTCCGCGCAGATCGGCGATCTGCCTGGTGTGTCGACGCTCGTAGATCATGCCGACCATCAGGAACAGCGCTCCGGTCGACACGCCGTGGTTCACCATCTGCATGACCGAGCCGGTGATCGCCTGCGAGGTGAAGGCGAACGTTCCGAGCACGATGAATCCGAGGTGGGCGACCGAGGAGTACGCGACCAGACGCTTCAAATCGCCCTGCATCGTCGCCGCGATCGCCCCGTAGATGATGCCGATCACCGCGAGGGTCAGCCAGAGCGGACGACTCCAGCGAGCGGCTTCGGGGAAGAGGTACAGGCCGAAGCGGAGGAAGCCGTAGGTGCCGAGCTTCAACATGACGCCGGCGAGGACGACCGAGCCGGCGGTCGGCGCCTGGGTGTGGGCATCGGGGAGCCAAGTGTGCAACGGGAACACCGGAACCTTCACCGCGAAGGCGATCGCGAATCCAAAGAAGAGCCACCGCCCCGTCGACGCGGCGAAGGAGGCGCCCTCGGCCAGTTCGACGAGGTCGAAGGTGATTCGTCCAAGGCCGTTCGCCGAGGCGATGAACACCGTCGCAAGGATCGACACGAGCATGAAGGCGGACCCGAGCATCGTGTAGAGGAAGAACTTCGTCGCCGCGCCGACCCGGCCCTCGTAACCCCAGCCACCGATCAGGAAATACATCGGCACGAGAACGATCTCGAAGAACACGAAGAACAGGAAGAGATCGAGGCTGACGAACGACCCCATCACCCCGGCCTCGAGCAGCAGCAACCAGGCGAAGTACGGCTTGTCGCGACGGGGGTCGTCGTTGTGGGGGTCGATGCCAACGATGGCGAGCGGGAAGAGCACTCCCGTCAGCACCACGAGGAAGAGCGAGATCCCATCCACTCCGAGATGCCAGGAGATTCCCCACGATTCGATCCACGGGTGCCGCGACACGAACTGGAAGCCACCCGAGTGACTGTCGAAGGCCCGCAACATCCAGACCGACATCGCACCGACCCCAACCGAGGTCACGGTCGCGATGAGCTTGGCGTACTCGGGGCGTCGTCGAGGCGACAAGGCGACGAGCAGCGAGCCGATCGCCGGCACCAGCACCAGCATCGAAAGCAGCGGGAAGTCGGCGGCTCCGTGCATCACAGCACCCCTCTGATGATCACGAACCAGATGAGGACGCCGAGCACTCCGGCGACCACCACGGCCGAGTAGTTGCGCACGAAGCCCGTCTGGCCGCGGCGGAGGCGCTCAGCCACCGAGCGAACACCGGTCGCCGTGCCGGTAACGGCCCCGTCGACCACCCCGGAATCGAACCGTGCGACCGCGTCGAAGGCTCGACGTCCAGGACCGCCCATGAACGCGCTGATCGTCTCGTCGTAACGCCACCCCCGGGCGAGGAGCTCAGGCTCGAACGGCTTGGCGCGGCCCTTTGCGTAGACCGCGATCGCCGCGGCGATGCCGACCGCTGCGCAGGCGATGGCGAGGAGGGCGAGCCATGACTTCGCGTCGTAGGCGCCGGTTCCCTTGATCACCGCCTCACCCGGTTCGACCACCGGGTGGAGCCAATCCTCGAGGCGATGCCGCCAGGCGTCGGGGATGATGCCGAAGGACGGGAGCTGAATGACCCCACCGACCATGGAGAGACCTGCGAGGACGACCAGTGGCACGAGCATGATCGGCGGCGACTCGTGCGGGCGGAACTCGCCGTGCGCGCCGTGATCGTCGGCGTGCGACTCCCAGCGGGCCTCCCCGAAGAAGACCATCACGACCTGGCGGGTCATGTAGAAGGCCGTCAGCACCGCCGTCGCGAGCCCGATCACGTAGAGGACCGGGCTGGACGCGAGGGTGAACAGCAGGATCTCATCCTTCGACCAGAAACCGGCGAACGGTGGAACGCCGGCGATGGCCAGCCACCCGACGATGAAGGTGCCGGCCGTGATCGGCATGACGGTTCGCAACGCCCCCATTCGGCGCATGTCCTGCTCGTGGTGCATCCCATGTATGACCGACCCCGAGCCGAGGAACATCAGCGCCTTGAAGAAGGCGTGGGTGACCATGTGGAACACCGCCGCGACATAGGCACCGGTGCCGACCGCGAGGAACATGTACCCGAGCTGGGACACCGTCGAGTAGGCGAGCACCTTCTTGATGTCGTGCTGGGCGACCGCGATGGTCGCGGCGAACAGCGCGGTCAACGCGCCGACCCACGCGATGATCTGCGGCGCGTAGTCGGCCGATGCCGCGATGACCGGGTTCATGCGGGTCATGAGGAACACACCAGCGGTGACCATCGTCGCCGCGTGGATGAGGGCCGAAACCGGCGTCGGGCCCTCCATGGCGTCAGGCAGCCAGAGGTAGAGCGGAAGCTGGGCCGACTTGCCCGCCGCGCCAACGAAGAGCAGTAGGGCGATCCCCGTCGCCGTCGAGGAGGCGAGCGCTCCCGACTCCGCCGCGCCGTTCAGCGCCGAGTACGACACTGAGCCGACGGCCTGGAAGCCGAGGAACATCGCGAGCATGACACCCCAGTCACCGATCCGATTGGTGACGAAAGCCTTCTTGCCAGCCGTCGCCGCCGACTCACGGGTGTGCCAGAACGAGATCAGGAAGTAGGAGCAGGCACCGACACCCTCCCAGCCAAGGAAGGTGACCAGCAGGTTCTCGCCGAGCACGAGCATCAGCATCGAGAGCACGAAGAGGTTCAGGTAGAGGAAGAACTTGGGGAACTTCGGATCGCCGTGCATGTAGCCGATCGCGAAGAGGTGGATCAGGAAGCCGATTCCGGTGACGAAGAGCGCCATCGTGATCGAGAGCGGATCCGCCAGCAGAGCCATGTCGATCTGGAGCGACGAGACCGGAACCCAAGAGAACAGGACGCTCACGTGCTCGCGGTGGTGCTCGTCCATCGAGAGCAGATCGAAGAACGCGCCAACGGTGACCAAGAAGGAGCCGAGCACCGCAGCGGCCGCGACGTAACCGGCAGCGGGCTCCCCGAGGCGGCGACCGAGGAGCAGGATCGTCAGGAACCCGACCAGAGGCAGAGCCGGCACCAACCAGATGACGTCGAGCACGGTCAGCCCCTCAGTTCCGCGAGATCGTCGACGGTCGCCCCGGGGCGGCGCCGCATGATCGAGATGATGATGCCGAGGCCGACAACGACCTCAGCCGCTGCGACCACCATCACGAAGAACACCGCGGTCTGGCCGTCGATGTCGGAGAAGCGGGTGGCAAGCGCGACAAAGGTCAGGTTGACCGCGTTGAGCATCAATTCGATGCACATGAACATGACGAGAGGGTTCCGGCGGATCATCAGGCCGGTGGCGCCGATGCCGAAGAGCAGAGCGCCGAGAACGAGGAAGGAGGTGGTGGTCGGTTCCATCCTCAGCCCTCCGACTTCTTCAGTCGGCGAGTCAGCACCACCGTGCCGGCCACTGCGACGATGAGGAGCACCGAGGTCAGTTCGAAGGCGAGCACATGGTCGCTGTACAGGCTGCGGGCCAGCGCGCGGATGTTCGAGTCGCCGGGGGCCGAGGCGACCGACTCGCTGCCGAGGGTGTCGGCCCCGCGCACGACCGCCCCCGCCACGATCACCGTGACCCCGGCGCCGAGCACGATCGCCACCGGGCGCTGCAACTTGAGCGGCTCGATCGACAGGTCCTCAGCCCGGTCGACACCGAGGAGCATGATCACGAAGAGGAAGAGCACCACGATCGCGCCGGCGTAGACGATCACCTGGACCGCGGCCAAGAAGTGCGCCTCCATCGACACGAAGTGCACCGCCACACCGAACAGCGTGAGCACAAGGCCGAGCGCCGCGTGAACCGGGTTTTTGAACAGCACGACACCGATGGCACCCGAGAGCACCATCGCGGAGGCCAGGACGAAGACGATGAGCTCCATCACTCCCCGCTTGTCCCGTCACGGACATCCTGGGTGGGTTCGGGGGCGCGGACGCCGTGACCGAGCTCACCGCTCCAACCCTCCACACCCTCGAAGCTCGCGTCGCCGGAGGGCGAGGTGGCTCGCATCCAGCCGGATGTGAGCTCGTCCTCGCCATCACGCCAATCCTCCCAGGGCATGTGCTGCGGGCGGCCGGTGTCGTCGACGAGGAGTTCGTCCTTGGTGTAGATCGCGTCGCGACGGTCGGTGAAGGAGAACTCGAACA
>JAYQAE010000036.1:0-13478 GCA_038136655.1 Ilumatobacteraceae bacterium | reverse complement strand
TGGCGATGTCACCGGCGGTGATGCCGCTGATGCCCTCGTGGTAGACGTCGCCGGCGACCACCTTGGCGCCGAAGGCGACCGTGGCGATGATGGCCGCTTTCGCGCCCGCATCGAAGCCCTCGACGTCGGCCGTCGGATCGCGCTCGGCGTAGCCGAGCCGCTGGGCCTCGCTGAGCGCGTCGGCGTAGTCGGCGCCCTCGTTCGACATCTTCGAGAGGATGAAGTTGGTGGTGCCGTTGAGGATCCCCATGACCCTCGAGACGGGCTCGCCTCGGAGACTCTCACGCAGCGGGCGGATGAGCGGGATGCCTCCCGCGACCGCGGCCTCAAACAGGAGATCGACGCCGTTCTCGTCGGCGAGACCAAACAGCTCGACGCCGACGTTGGCGAGGAGTTCCTTGTTGCCCGTGATCACCGGCTTGCCTGCGCTGAGCGCGGTAGAGATCAGCTCGCGGGCTGGCTCGATGCCACCGATCACCTCGACGACGACGTCGACCTCGGGATCGGTCACCACCGACATGGCGTCGTGGGTGAGCACCCCGTCGCCGAAGTCGATGCCCCGGTCGCGCGCGGTGTTACGAACAGCCACTCGGGTGATCGAGAGTCGCACGCCCGTACGGCGGGCGATCTCGTCGGCGCGCTCGGCGACGAGCGGCACGAGGGCTCCCCCCACGTTGCCGCACCCGAGCAGGCCGACACGGATCTCTCGCTGCTGTCCACTCACCCCGGCGAGGCTATCCACCGCCTCGGGTTCGGCCATCCGCGCCTCGTTCCCGCGACGCCAGTGGTGGTGAGATGGAGAGATGTCCGAGCACCCCGCACCGGCCCTGTCCACCTTGAGGATCGAGCACGAGGCCGGCGAGCCGGTGGCGCGACTCCTCCTCAATCGCCCCGAGCGCCTGAACGCCCTCTCAGCCACCCTCCTCGCCGAGTTGATCGAGGCCTGCGCCTGGGTGGATGGCCGGCAGGAGGTGAAGGTGCTCGTAGTCACCGGCGTCGGACCGAACTTCTCCGCCGGCTTCGACCTCGACGACTTCCGAGGCCTCGACACCTCGACGAGCGATCGTCGGGCGACCGCCGACCTCGGTCGCCGAGCCGCGGAGGCGCTGACCGGCACCCGTGCGTTGACGATCGCGGCCGTCCGAGGTCACTGCGTCGGCGGCGGCCTGGTGCTGGTGGCGGCCTGCGACCTCCGAGTGGCGGCGTCGGGGACACGATTCGCGATCCCCGAGGTCGACCTCGGCATCCCGCTCGCCTGGGGTGGGATACCGCGACTGGTGCGCGAGATCGGCCCGGCAAGGACGAAGGAGCTCGTCCTGTCGTGTCGGCCCTTCGGAGCCGAGGAGGCCGCCGCGATCGGGATGGTGAACCGGGTGGTCGACGATGACGCGTTCGACTCGGAAGTCGCGACCTGGGCCGCTGAACTGGCCGCGAAGCCGATGTTCGCGATCCGAGCGACGAAGTCGCAGGTGAACGCGGTGATGGAGGAGATCGCCGGCACGGGTCGCAACGCGAACGACGCCGACACGCTCCTCGCCGCCCTCGCCGATCCCGAGTCCCGGCAGGCGAGCCGCGACTATCTGGCCTCGCGCGGGCGGCGCTGACCGTCAGCCGACGTCGGTGGCCAGCAGGTCGTCGAAGGTCTCGCGACGCACCACGAGCCGCGCCGAGCCACCGGAGGCGAAGACCACGGCCGGCCGGCGGATGCGGTTGTAGTTGGATCCCATCGACTGGCCGTAGGCGCCGGTCACCGGAGTGACGAGCACATCCCCGACCGAGAGATCAGCGGGAACGTCCGCCTCGTTCAGTAGCACGTCGCCGCTCTCACAGTGCTTGCCGACGACGCGCACTCGGCGGGGTCGCTCGGCGAAGGGTGCCCGAGCGAGCAACGCCTCGTAGCCGGAGCCGTAGAGCACCGGCCTCGGGTTGTCGCTCATGCCGCCGTCGACGGCCACATAGGTGCGCACCCCGGGGATGTCCTTGACGGTGCCGACGGTGTAGGCGGTGACCGCTGCGTCGGCGACGATCGCGCGTCCGGGCTCGACATAGACCTCGGCCCGCACCCCGAGTGTCCGGCAGGCCTCGAGAAGCACGGACGCCCAGGTCGAGATTGAGGGAGCCTCCTCGTTCGCGGTGTAGGCGACGCCGAGCCCTCCGCCGAGGACCAGTTGGGGAAGGTCGACCTCGGCCGCGAAGGCCGCCATCACCTCGGCCGCTCGGGCGAAGCTGTCGGCCCGGAACACGTTCGACCCAATGTGGCAGTGGGTGCCCACCAGGTTCATGGCTTCGGAGGCCGAGGCGCGCGCCACGGCGCGGGCCGCGTCACCGTTGCCGAGATTGAAACCGAACTTCGAGTCGTCTTGCCCGGTCGAGATGAACTCGTGGGTGTGCGCGTGCACCCCGGGGGTAACGCGTATCAGGACGTCGGGCACCGGCCCGAGACCCTCGCGGTGAGCGACTTCGAGGCGATCGAGTTCGTCGAAGGAATCGACGATGATCCGCCCGACTCCCGCTTCGATCGCGAACCGCAGCTCCTCATCGCTCTTGTTGTTCCCGTGAAGCACGCAGGCCGAGGCGGGCACCCCGGCCGACAGCGCGACGTGGAGCTCTCCGCCGGTCGAGACATCGAGCAGCAGGCCCTCCTCGTGGGCAAGACGAGCCATGGCCCGACACAGGAAGGCCTTCGTGGCGTAGATGACCCGACCCGGACCGAAGGCGGCGACCGCCTCGCGGCAGCGGGCCCGAAGGTGATCCTCGTCGTAGACGAAGAGCGGGGTTCCGAACTCCTCGACGAGGGCCCCGACATGGCAGCCCCCGATGGTGAGCCATCCGTCGTCGGCGAGGGCGGCCGACTCGGGGAGCAGTCGGCGCGGGACGGCGCTCACATCCGCTCCGGGGCCTCGATGCCGAGGAGGTCGAGCCCGGTCGACAATGTTCGCGCGGTCAGGTCGCACAGGGCGAGCCGTGATCCGCGGATGGGCTCGTCGACCTTCAGCACCGGGCAGTGCTCGTAGAAGGCGGTGAAGGCCTGGGCCAGATCGAACAGGTGGGTGCACAACCGGTGGGGTGACTGCGAGGACGTGGCGTCGGCGATCACCGATGGTGTCGCGAGGATCCGGAGGGCGAGCTCCCGCTCGGCCGGTTCGACCAGCGCGATACTCGACGGGTCGACCGTGCTCGGGTCGATGCCCGCCCGGCGGAAGATCGACCGAATGCGCGCGTGGGCGTACTGGAGGTAGGGCGCCGTGTTGCCGTCGAATGAGAGCATGCGGTCCCAATCGAAGACGTAGTCGCGCACTCGGTCGGTCGAGAGGTCGGCGTATTTCACGGCCCCGATCCCGACCGCGCGCGCGACAGCGGCCCGTTCGTCATCGTCGAGCTCGGGATTCTTCTCAGCGACAAGCGCGCCCGCGCGCTCGATGGCCTCATCGAGGAGGTCGACGAGCTTGACCGAGTCCCCCGAGCGACTGCGCAGCATCTTGCGGTCCTCACCGAGGACATTGCCGAAGGCGACGTGCACCGCCTCGACACCATCGGGGAGCCAGCCGGCCATCCGCGCGACGGCGAACACCATGTCGAGGTGCTGCTGTTGGGGGGCGCCCACCACGTAGAGCATGAGGTCAGCGCCGAGACGCTCGACGCGGTCGATGACGCAGGTGAGGTCGCTCGTCGCGTAGTTGAAGCCCCCGGTGCGGGCGCGGATGATGAGCGGCAGGGGCTCGCCATCGCGATTCGTGAAGCCGGGCGGGAACACGACGCTCGCCCCGTCGCTCTCCTCAAGGAGTTCGGCAGCCCCGAGTCGGTCGATCGTCGCCTGCATACCGGGCTGATACCTGCTCTCCCCGGCCAGGTCGTCATCGGTGAGCAGCACCCCGAGCTTGGAATAGACGGTGTTGAAGTACTCGGTGGACATCGCGACCAGGCGTCGCCAGAGCGCCGCGGTGTCCGGATCGCCGCCCTGTAGTGCGACCACCCGCTCACGCGAGCGGTCTTGGAACTCCTCCGACTCGGAGAACTTCGCATTGGCCTGCTTGTAGAAGCCGTCGAGATCGCCCTGACCGAGACCGGCGGCGGCGACATCCTCACCGAGATCGAGGAGATGCTCGATCAGCATCCCGAAGGGACGGCCCCAGTCGCCGATGTGGTTCTCGCGAATCACCGAGTCCCCGGCGAAGGTGTGGAGCCGGGCGAGGGCGTCGCCGATCACGGTCGACCGGAGGTGACCGACGTGCATCTCCTTGGCGACGTTGGGCGCGGAGTAGTCGATGACGACGGTGCGCGGAGCCGTCGTCGCGAGCCCGAGCCGCTCGTGTCGAGCCGCGTCCGCGGCAAGACCGGAGAGGAAGGCGTCGGAGAACACCAGGTTCACGAATCCGGGTCCTGCCACCTCGACCGACGAGCAGATCCCGTCGAGGGCCCCGCTCGCGATGATCTCCTCGGCCACGTCTCGGGGCTTGCGTCCGAGCGCCTTGGCGAGGGGCAACGCACCGTTGACCTGGGCGTCGGCGTGGTCGGAGGGGCGCACGACGGGATCAGCCGGTGTCCCGGCGATGGAGGCGAGGACCGGCGCGAGCAGATCAGCCACCCGCTGCAACGGGTCGACACTTCGGGAGGTGGGCTCGGACATCAGCCAACCATTGTGTCCGAGGGTGGGCGCGAAGCCACCGACTCAGACCGACGTCGAGCAGAAGGTGTCGCCGCGGGCGACGCTCGCCTCGGTGACGACATCAACGCTGTCAGCGTCGTAGAGAGCGCCGAGCATCCCGCGCACCATGCCCCGATCGACCGCGCAGATGACCGGATGGTCGGTGGCGACATCGCCGAACGGGCAATGGGTGTTGATGATCCGGAGACCGTCGTTGCGGTTCTCGGCATGGGCGGCGAACCCGTGGGCGGTGAGCGCGTCGGCTACCGCCTGAATGGCCGCGCGGAGCGACCGATGGCCCTGCTCGAGCGCCTCTCCGTTCAACCCGACAGCCATGGCGCGTCCGTACTCGGTGCCGACCTCCTCGGCCAGGCGCTCAGCCTCGTCGGCGGGCAGGCGGTCGAGGGCTCGTCCGAGGAGCGACAGCACGAGGTCGTCGCTGCGCACGGGAAACTCGGTGAGACGATCGGCCACGGCGCGGTACCGCTTCGATGGCCGCCCGGCGCCTCCTCCGTCGACCCTCGAGGTGCTGACCTCGAGGTACCCGCCGGCCGAGAGTTTCTCGAGGTGGTGTCGGGCGACGTTGGGGTGAACGCCGACCTGCTCGGCGACCGAGGCAGTGGTCAGCCCGACGTCACCAGCCTCACGCACCAGCAGGTACACCCGGCGTCGTGTGGGATCGCCAAAGGCATCGGTGATCGCCGACACGGTCGCGGTGAACGACGCGGAGGCGGACATGGGCTGAGTGTAGGCGGGTTTTCTCCTACCGTCGTAGTGCAAACCCCGGGGGTGTTCGCCAGAATGGATGCCATGGCCCCCACCAGCGATCAACTCGTCGAAGCCCTGCGCCCGGTGGAGGATCCGGAACTTCACCGTTCGATCGTCGATCTCGGCATGCTGCGCCGAGCCGAGGTTTCAGGCGACGGAGTGGCCCACATCCTGATCGCCCTGACGGTTGCCGGATGCCCGCTTCGCAACGAGATCCAGAATCGGGTCTCCACCGCGGTCACCGCCCTCGATGGCGTGTCGTCGGTGGATCTCGAGTTCACGGTGATGACCGACGAGGAGCGAGCCGCCCTCCGCGAGATGCTCCACGGCTCCCCTGGAGCCACCGCCGGATCGGGTCACGCCCACGGCCACGCCGAGGGTCGCGCGATCCCGTTCTCCCAACCCGGCTCGAAGACGCGGCCGCTGCTGATCTCGTCGGGTAAGGGGGGCGTGGGCAAATCGAGCGTGACCACCAACCTCGCGGTCGCCCTCGCCGCCAAAGGCCACTCGGTCGGGGTCGTCGACGCCGACATCTACGGCTACTCCATCCCCCGGATGCTCGGCACCGACCGCAAGCCCGTCGTCATCGACGAGATGCTCGTGCCGCCGGAGCAGTGGGGCGTCCGCTGTATCTCGATCGGCTACTTCGTGCCCGAGGGCGAGGCCGTCGTGTGGCGCGGCCCGATGCTGCACAAGGCGCTCGAGCAGTTCCTGACCGACGTCTACTGGGACGAGCCCGACTTCCTGCTCATCGACATGCCCCCCGGCACCGGGGATATCGCCCTCAGCCTGAGCCAGTACCTCCCGCGAGGAGAGGTCTTCGTGGTCACCACACCGCAGCCGGCCGCCCAGAAGGTGGCTCGCCTCTCAGCGGCGATGGCCGAAAAAGTCAACCTCCCCGTGCGCGGGGTCATCGAGAACATGTCGTGGTTCACCGGCGACGATGGCAAGCGCTACGAGATCTTCGGATCCGGTGGCGGTGCCGAGCTCGCCGCCGAACTCGACGTGCCGCTCCTCGGGCGCCTCCCTCTGGTGCCAGCGCTCCGCGAGGGGGGCGACGACGGGCGCCCGATCGCCGCGGTCGACCCCGACTCCGAGGCCAGCCTCGCCTTCGCCGAGATCGCGCGGGCCGTGGCCGAGGATCTCCGGCCGAAGAAGGTGTTCAGCCCCGAGCTCCGGGTGATCTGACCGGTTGGATCCGCTCCCCCGCTACCGGTTCGAGCGCCTCGTCGACGAGGCGCTCTCATCGCTCCCGGATGATCTGACGCCGGTGCTCGACAACATCGTCGTCCGCGTGGTCGACCGCGACGAGGACGAACCCGACCTCCTCGGCCTCTACGAGGGGGTCCCGCACACCGAGCGGTCCGGCTCGGAGGGCCCCGATGTGGTGTCGATCTTCCGGCTGCCGCTCTGCGATGCGTGCGAGAACCTCGATGAGTTGATCCGCGAGGTCCGCATCACCGTGATCCACGAACTGGCCCACGCCGCGGGCATCGACGACGACCGCCTGCACGAGCTCGGCTGGGGCTGAGGCCGACGGTTCCGATCCGGTCGACCCCCGACTAGGTTCGTCGCGTGACCGACGGACCCGAACGGCCCGGCGACCGCCCGCCACCACCTCCCCCTCCGGATCTGCTCCCGCCGCCCGGGTCGGTGCCGACTCGGCGCGTCGGCGGGATCGCGACGGCCTCCACCGTGCTCGTCGCTCTCACCGCTCTGTTCGGTCTCGCCTACGCGGTCATGAACGCCCTCGCCGTCGACGACGCCCGGGCCTACCTCGATGGCGTCACCACCGAGGACGAGTTCATCAGCGCCTACGGCGGCGCGCTCACCGTTCAGCTGCTCCAGACGCTCTCGCAGGTCGCTGCCGGTGTGCTGTCGGTGCTGTGGATGTTCCGGATCACATCGAACCATCGAGATCTCGGGCGCGACTCGTTTTGGGGGCCGGCTTGGGCAGTGGCTGGCTGGTTCGTGCCGCCGCTGATCCTCTATGTGATCCCGTTCCTCGTTCTCCGACAGATGTGGAAGGCCTCCGATCCGGGTTCCGACTGGAAGTCGAGTCGCGTCCCACCGGTGATCGGCATCTGGTTCCTGCTTTACGGCATCGCGCCCCTCGCGGTGGTCGCGGCCCAGGGGTTCGGAGGGATGGGAGGAGTCGGTGCCGGGACCGACGCGGTCGCGGACCTCGTCGTCGACCAGCAGTCGGCGATCTGGGGTGCCGGGGTACTCGGCGTGCTCGGCGCGGGCGCCTGGATCGTGTTGGTGCGCGCGATCACCGAGCGACATACGGCCCTCACCGGGGAGCGGACCGCGACTGGCGGAGCGCCCTGAGCCGTGGCGATCTATCTGGTCCGTCACGCCAAGGCCGGGGAGCGACGCGTTTGGGACGGCGATGATCGCGACCGCCCCCTGAGCGGCAAGGGGCGGGACCAGGCGGCGGCGCTCGCGGCACGATTGCGTCCCCACGACCCACCGCTGCTGCTGTCGAGCTCCTACCTGCGCTGCGTGCAGACCCTCGAACCGCTGGCCGAGCTCTGCGGACTTCCCGTCACCGTCGAGTCACGACTGACCGAGGATGAACCCTTCGAACCGGTGCTCGACCTGCTCGGCGAGGTTCCAGATCGCAGCGTGCTCTGCAGCCACGGCGACATCATCCCGGCGACGATCGTCGCCCTCGAGCGTCGCGGCCTCGAGGTGCTCTCCACGCCCGACTGGCGAAAGGCCTCGGTCTGGGTGCTCAAGCGATCCAAGAGCGGCCGGCTGTCGAAGGCCAAATGCTGGCCCCCACCCGGCAAGAACTGACGGGTCAGTCGGGGAGTTCCGCCAGCTCGGCGGCGAGCCCCTCCACCAATCCGCGAACCTCCCCGGGCGGATCGGCGGCAAGGCAGCCGTCGATGAGCGGTCGAGCGGTGGTCGCGTCTCCGACGAACCGGAACTGGATGATCCCGAGGAAGCAGAACGGGTCCGGGTAGGTGGGGTCCGACTCGATGGCGGCGACGAGATCGTCGACCCCGGCGCGCAGCAGTCGCTCTGCGCTGTCGGCCTCGTCGGCGCCACGGGCCAGCAACGCTTGGGTCCAACCCCGGTAGGCGAGCGCCTCGGGTTGGCCCGGCTCGATGGCGAGCACCCGGTCGTAGGCGTCGACGGCGGCCTCGAGATCACCCATCCCGGTCTGCCGAGCGGCGACCAGCAATCTGGTCACCTCATCTCGCGGATCAAGTCCAGTGATCTGCTCCCCGGGGAGCCGCTGACCGGAGGAGGAGGCGACGAACCACGAGGAGAGGGCGGCCACGGCAAGCACGGCGACCGCGACGACCGGTGTCCGTCGACGCCGTCGTGACGCCGGCTGCGCCGGAGGTGCGGGGTCCTCGAGGAGGCGGGCGATGCGGGCCGCGCGGGCGGTGTAGCCGTCGAGCAGTCGGCGGTGGTCCTCCTCGTCGACGTCCCCAGCCTCGCGTTCGCGTTCGAGGTCGTCGATCGAGGCGAGCAGGAATTCGAGTTCATCGCGGAGGGCGTGGTCGTCGGTGGTCACGACTCCTCCGTGGCGCCGTCGTTGGCGGCGCGAAGCCGTTCGACGATGCGGCGGTCCTCCTCGGTCGCCTCGCCGATCGTCGCCGACTCCACCCTCCAGCGACGGAATGCCGCGCCGAGGGCGGCGATCGCGACCACGGCGGCGGTGACCGGCAACGCCCAGGCCAGCGCGTCGAGTCCGGTGGCTCGTGGCACGAGGAGCACCCGGGCGCCGTAGGCCTCGGCGACCCCGGCGATCACGGCGTCGTCGTCGAGCGCGCCCCCTCGCACACCTTCTCGGATCGCGGAGCGGATCGCCTCCGAGGCCGGGTTGCGCGACTCGTAGACGCTCTCGCCGTCGCAGACCGGGCAGGCGATACGTCGGCTGATGGCGTCGATCCGGTCGCCCGGGTCAAGTGGACCTCGGTCACGGGTGGCGCCGACCGCGAGGGCGCCGACTCCCACAAAGAGCACGAGCAGCCACGAGAGACGTCGCCTCATGTCCCCTGCCTCAGGCGCTGGATGGTGGTGGAGAGGAATTCGGCGGTGACCTCGCCGATCGCTCGCGCCCGCACGATCCCCGCCGGATCGATGATCCACGTCTCGGGCACCTGTGCCACCCCGAAGGAGTTCTGGAAGTTGAAGGCGTCGTCGAACACGATCGGCCAGTCACCCCCGTTCTCGGCGAAGAACCGCTCGACGGCATCTCGGTCATCGTGCTGGACGATCGTGTGCAGCTCGGCTCCGAGCGATCCAAGGCGCTCCTGATCCGAGGCGAACGCGACGAGTTCGGGGTGCTCCCGTTGGCAGGGGATGCAGGTGGAGGTGAAGAAGTTGAGCACCACCCACGAGCCGCGGCGTCGGGCGAGTTCGAACGTCGATCCGTCCTGAGCGGTTCCGATCGCGGCCGGGGCGGGCTGGTCGAGGAGGGTCGTCGACGCCGTCGGCCCGCTGTCGGGGGCCGCGCGCACGAGCACCACCAGGAGTCCGAGCACCACGACGGCGGTTGCGAGAGCGGCCAGACGGGCCGGTCGGGTGGTCACCGCTCCGCCGCTCCCACCACCACCGAGGTCGGATCGGTCGGTCGTCGGTGGAGTCGAGAGGGAATCGCGCTCATCACGGTTCCGATCGCCATGAGGGCTCCTCCGATCCAGAGCCACAGGATCATCGGCTTCACGAACACCCTCAGCACGACCGTCGACGCCTCCGGGGACGGCGGGTTCGTGCCGTCGATCGTCAGGTAGACGTCCTTTGCGAGACCGGTTCGCACACTCGGGGTGCCGATGGTCATCCCCATCTGGAGGTAGGTGGTGACGGCGGGTCCGTAGACCTTCGTTCGGTCGAGTAGCACGTTGGCCCTCGCCGTGTCGGTCCGAGCGTCGCGCTCGTTGACCACCTCGACGAGTTCGAAGGTGTGCCCGCCCCAGGCGACCTCGCGTCCCCGCTCGAGTTCGATGGTCGCTGAGTGAGTGTGCGAGTTCGAGGCGGCCAGCGCGACCGCGAGGAGGATGACGCCAAGATGCACGATCATTCCGCCGTTCGCTCGACCGACGAGCCCGCGCCATCCGTGACGGCGCGTGGCGAGCGCGATCTGGCGGAGCGCGGCGCCGGCGGCGAACCCGCCGAGACCGAAGGCGAGCAGGGGCGCCCACCCGTCAGCCCCGGTCAACACGGCGATCACCAGGGTCGCCACGCCGATGCGCGCGGGCCACAGCAGCCTGGATGACAGCAGTTCGGTCGACGCGGTGCGCCAGGGCAGCACCGGGGCCACGGCCATCAGGAAGAGCAGGGTGAGCCCGATCGGCATCGACAACCGGTCGAAGTAGGGCGCGCCGACGACGGTCTGGCGACCCTGGACCACCTCGATGATCAGCGGGAAGACGGTGCCGAGCAACACGATGAAGGCGAAGAGCGCGAACACGACGTTGTTGGCGAGGAAGGCGCCCTCCCGCGAGATCGGGGAATCGATCGTGCCGGGGGCCCGAAGACGGTCACCGCGCCAGCCGATGAGCCCGATCGACACGGCGACAACGAGAGCGAAGAACCCGAGCAGGTAGCCGTCGACCTCACCGGCAGCGAAGGCGTGGACGCTGTTGATGATCCCCGATCGGGTGAGGAAGGTGCCGAGGATGGTGAGGGAGAACGTGGCGACGAGGAGCGACAGGTTCCAGACGCGCAGCATCCCGCGCCGCTGCTGAACCAGGACCGAATGGATGTAGGCCGTGCCGGTCAACCAGGGCAGCAAACTCGCGTTCTCGACCGGGTCCCATGCCCACACCCCGCTCCATCCGAGCACCTCGTAGCTCCACCAGCCGCCGAGGAGGATGCCAATCGTGAGGAACCCCCAGGAGAAGAGCGCCCAACGGCGGGTCTCGAGGAGCCATCCCTCGCCGACTCGGCCGGTGACCAGGGCCGCTATCGCGAACGCGAAGGGCACGGTGAACCCGACGTAACCGAGGTAGAGGATCGGCGGGTGGAACAGCACGAGGATGTGGTTCTGCAGCAATGGGTTCGGTCCGGGGCCGTCGAAACCGATCGGCACGCCGGGTCCCTCCCGGAACGGTGAGGCCGGGCCGAAGGAGATCAGCGCGAAGAAGGTCGTGACCACGTACATCACGACGAGCGCCCAAGCCACCAAGGGGTCGTCGCGTCGCGCCCGGAACCGGAGGGCCACCGCAGCCGTGAACGCCGCGAGCACGAGCACCCAGAGCAGGATCGAACCCTCAAGGGCACTCCACATCGCGGCGATGTTGTAGAGGGTCGGTGTTGTCGATGAGCCGACCTGCTGAACGAACTCGATGGAGTAGTCGCGTTGGGCGAGCGCGATCTGCATCATCACCACCGACAGCACGGTGCCGATGAGCAGCGGCCAGGCGAAGAGATGGGTCTGCGCGACGGCTCGACGGTTACCGCCGATGAGTGCCACCGCTCCCGATGCCGCCCCGACCGACGCGGCGACGAGGGTGATGAGCAGCCCGGCGTTCCCGAGGGCGAGGTTCAAGCTGAGGGCTGGCACGCCGACTCCCGTGCCTCGGTGAGGCGCGCGTCGTTCACGCTGACGTACTCATCGGAGTGCTTCACCTCGACCCGGTCGCCCATGAAGCGGTCGTTCGAGGAATCGAAGTAGCCGTGGACCACGACCGGGATGCACTCCTTGAAGATCCCGCCGGGTTCACCGTCGTAGTCGACGCCGATGGTGACGTCGTCGAACTCGATGTCGAAACTTGTGGTGAGCCCGTCGCTCTCGACCGAACCTTCGGTGACGGTGCCCTGCAGGCGGAGCCGTCGATCGCGGTCGCAGCCGTCGCGGAGTCCAACCTCATCGACATTGCAGTAGTAGTCGACGGCCGAGGTGAGGAAGCGGGTCACCACGACCCCGCCCGCGAGGATCGCGGCCACGAGCACGAGCGAGGGCAGCACCCGGCGACGGCGGCGCCCGACGACGGGTTCGACCGGTCGGGGGGACAGGTCGGGGGAGGTCACGTCCAGTACTTCTCCTCGTCATCGACGAGCCGGCCCGAGCGACGGCCAGCGCGAAGCACCCAGAGCGCGAACGAACCGATCACGACGACGGTGGCGGCGTAGGCACCGAGGATGAACCCGGCGTCGCGCATAGCGATGACCGTGGTCATGACCCACCGCCAGCCGGACTGCTCGACGACACCTCGGCGCGACGCTCGGCGATCGCGCGATCGAGTCCGCGGTTGGCAAGGAGATCATCGAGGGCGATGGTGCGGGTGCGGTGGAGCAGGAGCCAGACGAACAGCAGGGTGAACGCGACCACACCGCTGAAGAGCGTGAAGAGCATGAGCCCGTCGATGTCGACGTCGAGATCGGTGTCGAGGATGGTCGCCTCCTGATGGAGGCTTCTCCAGAGCAGGACACTCCAGTGCACGAGGGGAATCTCTACGACGGCGAGCAGGCCGATCACCGCGCTCCGGCGAGCGCGTCGCTCTCTGGTGCCGTCGAGTCCTCTCACGGCGAGGTAGCCGATGTAGGTGACGAACAGCAGAGCGGTCGTGGTGAGTCGCGCGTCCCACTGCCAGTAGACGCCCCAGGTGATGCGACCCCAGAGCGATCCGCTGATCAGGGTGAGCGCCATGAACACGACCCCGATCTCGGCGCTCGCGCCGGCGACCCGATCGAATCCGAGCGAGTGGCGCCTCCCGAAGAGGTAAAGGCCCGAGCACACCGCGGTCACGATGAAGGCGAGATAGGCGAGCCAGACAGTCGGTACGTGGACGTACATGATCCGCACGGCGTCGCCTTGGTCGATGTCGGCAGGTGAGAGGACGAGTCCGAAGAGGAGGAGCCAGCCGAGCATGACCAGTGTGACGATGCCGAGCACTCGTGTCGCTCGGGTTCCGGTGGCGCGTCGAGCGGTCGGCTGCGGGGAGGTGGTGGGGGTCATCGGTTCGTCTCGCTGCTCAATCCTCGATCAGGGTTCCGAAGGCGAGGGCTCCGCTCACCCCGACCGCCACGGCGAAAACGGTGAGCAGCCCCACCCAGGGCCACCCCTCCGACACCGCCGTCCGGTCGGTTCCGAGCGCTGCCT
>JAYQAE010000035.1:11945-13851 GCA_038136655.1 Ilumatobacteraceae bacterium | reverse complement strand
ATCGGAGGCCGCCCGCGGCGAGAGCGTCGATGTTGGGGGTGTCGATCTCGGAGCCAAAGCAGCCGAGCTGAGCGAACCCGGTGTCGTCGAGGAGGATGACGACGACGTCGGGCGAGCCCTCCCTCGCGATCGGGGGTTCGTCCCACCATGGGGTCGACTGAGCGACCGTGCGACCGATCGAGCCCTCGAAGCGCGCGGGGCGGGTCACGGGGCCACCAGCGCGGTCACGGCGGAGGTCCAGACGCGGCGCACCTCGTCGGGGGAGCGGTCGTGGATGCGGGTGAGCGACACCCACGACTCGATCGAGCAGAGGCCGTCGATCGCCTCGGCGAGCCGCGTCCGCCGCGAAGAAGTTGAGTTGAGTTCCGGCGCGAAGTGCTGGGCGGTCGCCTCGAGGAGTCGCCGGCGGTTGTCGCGCACCGCGGCCGCGATTCGGGGCTGGTCGAGCGAGCGAATCCACGCGAGGTGCATGACCGGGCCGACCTCGGAGAACAGGCGGACGCGCGAATCGACGAATCGGCGGACCCGCGCGGTGGTGGAGCCCTCGCCGAGCCGGTCGATGATGAGCAGGCGTTCGAATCGCTCGACGAATCGGGCGACGGTCTCCTGCTGCAGCTCGTCGAGGGACCCGAAGTAGCGAAAGATCGTGGCGGTCGAGACGCCCGATCGCTCAGCGACCTGATCGACAGCGGGTGGTAGGTGCCCATCGATGATCAGATCGAACATGGCGTCGATCACCGCTGCTCGCCCGCGCTCGGCGCGTAGGCGACGGCCGTCGATGGTCTCCGGACCGGTCCCCATCAGCGAGAACGTAGACCTGCTCGGAAACTATTGCAAGAGTGACTCGCAATAGTTGTCAGTGGTCTACAGCGAGCAGACCCCTGACGTCGCTACCCGAGAAGCGCACGAAGGTCGGAATCGTCTTATGGGCGATCGGCCCGATCGCGAAGGCGTACAGCAAGGTGCCGATGCCGACGGTGCCGCCGAGCGCGAAACCGGTGACCAGCACCACCGCCTCGATTGAGGTGCGCACCACTCGGATCGAGTGGCCCCGTGACGCGATACCGGTCATCAGCCCGTCGCGCGGCCCCGACCCCATGCCAGCCCCGATGTAGAGCCCGGTCGCGAGACCGTTGATTGACACGCCGAGCAGGAGCAGTCCGATGCGTCCGAGGAGTGCGCCGTCGATCTCCGGGATGACCGCCATCGTGATGTCGACCCAGACACCGACGAGGATCGCATTGCCGATCGTGCCGACGCCGGGTCGCTCGCGAAGCGGAATCCACAACAACAGCACCACGAAGCTGGTGGCGACGATGACCGTGCCGAGCGAGACACCGATCCGCTGCGACACACCTTGGTGGAAGACATCCCACGGGGCGAGGCCGAGACCGGCCCGCACGACGAGACCAAGGCTGATACCGAAGAGCGACAGCCCGACGAGGAGCATGGTCGACCGGCGGAACAGCACGGCGAGAGTCTGACAGGCGGCGGCAGACCCGGAGGTCATCGGCTCGAACAAGGAATTTCGAGAAATTTGCTCCTTCGTGTAACAACACCGGCTCCTCCTGCGATGACCGCAATGTCGTTGACCAACAGCGGCCCGAAACCAGGGAGGAACCCATGAACAAGATGATCATTCGACTCTCAACGCTGATTCGTCAGCAGGCTGACGCCGAAGACCGCGGTGGTGTCGCCGCCGAATACGGCGTGCTCCTCGCGGGAATCGTCGCTGTCGTCGCCATCGCCGCAGCTGCCCTTGGCACGCGCGTCGGCGGTCTCTTCGACTCGATTCTCCCGTGACTTCCCTCCGTCGGGGGGGGGGGGGGGGGGGCCGCGCGCCCCCCCCCCCCCCCCGCGGGGGGTGGGGTGGTGGGGGGGGCGGGGCCGCGGGGGGGGGGCTGGG
>JAYQAE010000035.1:0-11935 GCA_038136655.1 Ilumatobacteraceae bacterium | reverse complement strand
CCGCGCTGCTCCGGCCGCGGCCGCCCCCCGCCGCGTGCCGCCGGCGCCCCCCCCCCCCCCCCGCACGCCCCCCCCCCCCGCCCCCGCCCCGCCCCCCCCCCGCCCCCCCCCCCCGCGGGGCCCGCCCCCCCCCCCCCCCCCCCCCCCCCCCCGACTCGGGAATCGTTGCCGTGGAGTTCGCGCTGGTCCTTCCCGTGCTGGTCGCATTGCTCTTCACGATGATCGCTGCCGGCTCCGTGCTGATCGACCGTCTCGACCTGCAGTCAGCCGCTCGAGATGCGGTGCGGGTCGCCTCACTCGACGGTGCGGACGCCTGCGGTGTCGCCGCCGGCTCGCTCGAAGGCAACCATCTCACGCTCTCGAGTTGCCTGGTGGAGGGCAGTTGCGACCTCGGATCGGTATCGGTGCTCCTCGCCACCGTCTCACCGGTCTCCATCCCGTTCGTCGGCGACCGAACGGTCGAACTGACCGCGGACTCCAGCTATGCGTGCTGACCAAGGGTCTCGAGCAGGCGACCGGGGCTCGGTCAGTGTGATCGTCGCGCTCGGCCTCCTACCTATCACTGCTCTGTTCGCGGTCGTCGTCGACGGAGGTCGCAACTTCGTGGAGCGGCAGCGCGTGCAGGACGCAGTCGAGTCCGCTGTGGTTCACAGCGCTCGGACATGGGCGGCCGGCGACACGGCGTGCTCCGACACCACCCGCGCCCTCGTCACCTCACGGCTCGCCGAGGCCTCCACCGATTGCACCACCGCGAGCGGTGTCGTGACGGTCACCGCCTCGACCGCCGTGCCCGTCACCTTTCTGACGCTCCTCGGCCGCGACAGCACGAACGCCTCGGCTGCCGCCTCGGCCTCGGTTGGACCAACCGCGACTACCACGGGTATCCGCCCTCTCGCGCTGTGCGCCGAGCATCCCGCGGTCGTCGCCTGGCGCGGATCGAGCGCCGAGCAGTCGGTCGTCGAGACCATTGGGATCCAGACCGACGACACCGGAGCCTGTGCCGGTTCTGTCCCCGGAAACTGGGCGTTGCTCGACCTCGACGGCGGATCGAATTCGAATGCCGATCTCCAGCGCTGGATTGACGGTGGTTTCGAAGGCGAGATCATGGTCGGTGACACGGTGAACGGCGACCCGGGGATCCCGACACCGGCCATTGGAATCGACTCGATCATCGGCGCCAGAGTCACCCTTCCGATCTACGACAACGCGCGCGACGGCGGGAACGGCGCGCTCTTCGACATCGTCGGTTTCGCGCTCGTCGACATCGTCGCTGCCCGGCTCACCGGTGCGGCCGATCAGCGCTCGCTCGATATCCGCTTTCACGCCGGCGTGCTCGCTGGAACCCCCGGACCAATCTCACAGACGTCGTTCGGCGCGACCTCCTGGCAGGTGTGCGCTCTCGACGGGGAAGGACAGTGCCCATGAAACTCCCTCACCGACTCCGACGCCTTCTCGCGCCGGTTACCGCCTTCATTCTCGTCGCAGGGGGCACCATCGCCCTTTTGCCTGATGAGTCCGCGGTGGTCGAGGCCGAGCAGGAGGTCGCCGTCCTCGTCTTGACGCAACCGGTGTCGGCCGGCACGACCACGGATCAGGTTGCGTCTCTGGTCGAAACCCGACTGCTCCCCGTTGACGCGATTGCTGATGGGGCGTTCTCAGATACCTCTGCGCTACCGAATGGTGTTCTCGCGATCGATCTCGTCGCCGGACAGCAACTGGTGAGCGCCTCGTTTGTCGAGACCCGCCTCGACGCGTTCGGTGCCGGACTCGCCGCCGTATCCGTTCGGTTGGACTCGCAGCGCTGGGCCGGTCCGGTTGATCTCGCTGGTGGGATCGTCGACGTCTATGAGACCGGAGATGCCGGCACTCGCCTGCTCGCTACCGGAGCTCAGGTGCTGAGTCATCCGACCGACGTGGCCGAGCTCGATCCGCGCGCCGAATCGATCATCACCATCGCGGTCGCACAGCACTCGCTTCATGAGGTGCTAGCCGCGGCATCCTCCGGCAACATCTGGTTGGTCGGATCGTGAGCTCGGGACCGATCATCGCCGTGGTCTCACCGAAGGGTGGGAATGGCAAGACGACCGTGTCGTCGAATGTGGCCGTCGCGCTCGCCGCCCACGCCCAGCCGATCCTGGTCGACCTCGATGTCCACTTCGGAGACGTCGAGTACGCGCTGCGACTTCGGCCGACCCATCGACTGGACCACGCCGTCGAGCGTCTCACTGAGCACAGCTCGGCTGACCTCGAAGCGCTGCTGTCGGATCACCCGAGTGGGGTGGCTGCGCTCTGCGCCCCCTCCGATCCGGTTGCAGCCGATCGCCTCACCGCGGCCGAGTGCTTCTCGGTGGTCGACCGACTCTCCGCCACCGGGCGACCAGTCGTTCTCGATACGGCCGGCGGAATCGGAGATCACACCCTTGAGGCGTTGGATCGGGCCTCGCACGTCCTGCTCGTGAGTGGTACCGATGTGCCGTCGGTCCACGCCGGTCGCAAGCTGCTCGACACGATGGAACGGCTCGGCATGCACGCGCCCGAGACACATCTGATCGTGAATCGCTCGACTGCCCGGGTCGGCCTCGGTGTCGCCGACGTCGAGGCGGTGCTCGGCCTCCGCGCGGCGCTGGAAGTGCCCGAGCACTCGAGTGTGGCGGCAGCGATGAATCAGGGGAGTCCTCTCGTCGAATCGACTCCCGGTTCGCCGATCGCCCGAGCCTTCAGCCGGTTCGCCGGTCAACTGTTGGGAGCGGAGGGCCCTCGGCGCCATGGTCCCTGGTCACGATTGGTTGGCCGCGCATGAGCCTCGCGGCCCGTGCAGACCGACTGCTCGAAACTGTCGACGGTGGACCGGGGGTCGACACCGGGCTGCCCTTGCTGGCGTCGCCCGACCGTGAGGCGGTGCTCCACCTTGCGAGGGAGGTGCGGCGTCGACTGGCGTCGGTCGCGGATCGATCAACGATGTCGGAGGATCGACTTCGGGTGCTTGTCGAGGCGGAGACCGACCAAGCGCTCGCCGCCTCGACAGACGGCGCCGGTGCAGCCATCCGAGGTGCTGTGCTCGACGAACTGTTGGGATTTGGCGCGCTCCAAGATCTCCTCGACGACTCCCGGATCTCCGAGGTGATGGTGAACGGGACACACAACGTTTATGTGGAGGTGTCGGGGGTCATCCACCGCACGGATCGCACGTTCGAGAGCGAGGAGGCGCTCCTTAGGGTCATCGATCGGATGGTCCGGTCATCAGGTCGGCGAGTTGATCAGGCGTCACCGATGGTTGATGCTCGGCTTCCCGACGGATCGAGATTGAACGTCATCCTTCCTCCCCTCGCCGTCGATGGTCCGGCAGTGACCATCCGGAAGTTCTCCGCTGATCGGCTCAGCATCGAGTCCCTGGTCGACTCAGGGTCGCTGACCTCGGAGGTCGCCGCCTATCTCACGAGCGCCGTCGAGTCGAGGCGCAACGTGATCGTGAGCGGGGGAACCGGCACCGGGAAGACGACGATGCTCGGAATCCTCTCGTCGTTCATCGGACGGGGAGAGCGGGTGGTGACGGTCGAGGATGCGGTCGAACTCTCACTCGACCTTCCCAACCTCGTGAGGCTCGAGTCACGCCCAGCGAACGCCGAGGGTGCCGGCGAGGTCGGCATCCGAGATCTGGTTCGTAACGCGTTGCGAATGCGTCCCGATCGCATCGTGGTGGGGGAGGTGCGCGGCGCGGAGGCGATCGACATGCTCCAAGCCATGAACACCGGCCATGAAGGGTCGCTCTCAACCCTCCACGCCAACACTCCGCGGGATGCGCTTCGCCGTCTCGAGACGATGGTGCTCCTCGCCGGTGTCGACCTGCCGCTGCGGGCGATCCGCGAGCAGATCGCCTCGGCGATCGATGTGGTCGTCCAACTGAACCGCGACGCGGAGGGTCGCAGACTTGTCACCTCGGTGACCGAGGTGGTGGGTATGGAGGGTGACGTTCTCTCCGCCGCTGAGATCTTCCAGCGTTCGCCGGAGCGGGGCGCTGAATTGGTGGCTACGGGCGTGGCCGGAATGCGTGTAACGGGAGCTGTTCGTGGATGAACTGATGTTTGCCGCGTTGTGTTTCGGTGCTGCCGCGGCGCTCACAGGACGTTCCGTGGTGCGGGCGCTCGATGCGCGACGTGTCAGCAGGCTTGCTCGTTCGCAGGTCGGCCTGATCGACGTCGAGGTAATGGAACGTCGTGCCAGTGGACAAACCGTCACGCTCCGCACCGTGTCAATGGTGCTCGCCGCGTCTCTCGCCGGATTCGCCCTGATCGGACCGGTCGGTATCGCGGCCGGAATGGCGCCTGCTGTCGTCACACGAGTGGTAGCCAAGCGCGCGGCACGTCAGAGAAGCGAGGGGATCGCTGAGGAGATCGGTCCTGCACTTCGTCTCGTCGTAGACCACCTCAGAATCGGGAGAAATCTCGTGGCGGCGCTCACCGAGGTCGCCGAAGAAACGCCCGGCCCACTCGGTGACATCCTCGACGAGGTCCTGTCGGCGGTACGCCTCGGGGATCCGCTCGAGGAAGTGTTCGCCGAGGTCGCGGCTCGCGAAGGGGATCGCCATCTCGGTGTCGTCGCTTCGGCCATCGGCCTTCACACCCGCCACGGAGGCTCGCTGATCGAGATTCTCGAGACCGTCGTCGACACGGTCGAGGAGGAGGATCGTCTGCGTCGGGACATTGCGAGTATCACTGCTGATGGCCGTCTGAGCGCTCAGGTGCTTCTCGCGATGCCCCCGGTCATGCTGCTCTTCGTGTCGGTTCTGAGCCCCGGTTACGCGACCCCGTTGGTGGAGCACCCAACGGGTCGAATGATGAGTCTTTTCGCGCTTGTCGTCGGCGCGGCCGGATGGCGGTGGCTGAGAGCGCTCAGCTCACCAGAGGTGACCGCGTGAGCACGCTCGTTGCCCCGCTCATGTTCGGATCAGCGTCGGCGATTGTTGTCGCCGCACTGCCATGGCGCCGCACGATGACGAGGTCAGCCTCTGGTTCGGGACGCGTCGTCCGAGTGCAGCACTCCCTCGGCCCAGGAGTCGTGAGGGAGGACGCCGCGCGGATCGCTCATCTCCAGTCCGCCCTCCTCGCGCTTTCCGTACTCGGCGTCGCGTCGATCGCCGTGACAACGCGCTCGGTGAGTACCGCCATCGTCGGAGCCATCGCCGCCTACAGCATGTGGCGGCTCCCGCTGCTCTTCGGGCAGTTGAAGGAGCGAGAGCGTCAGCGTGCCGTCGATGTCGAGTTGGTGGATGCGCTCGGAGAGATGGTTATGGGGGTTGAGGCGGGTCTCACGCTCGAGGCGGTCGTGCACCGTTACACCTCGTCCCATGAGACGGGGCTCTCTCGCGAGTTCGCTCACGTCCTCGAGCGCATCCGTGTCGGCGACAGCCGCGACGAAGCATTCGGTTCCCTCGCCGTGCGCTCGCCGACTCCCGGAGTGCGCACCTTCACCTCAGCCGTCCGTCAGAACCAGCGACTCGGAACCCCGCTCGGCGCGACGTTGCGTCAGCAGGCGGAGACCGCGCGGCGGCGACGTCGGCAACTCGTCGAGGAGCGGGCGGCGAGGATCTCCATGAAGATGATCTTCCCCACGGTCTTTTGCATCTTGCCGGCTTTGCTCGTGGTGATCGTCGGCCCCTCCGTGATCCGCCTCATCGAGGCGCTGCCCTGACCCGCTTGGCCAAGTCATCGTGATCAGTCATCTCCTAGCGGCCGCCGGGGCCTCAGCCATCGCGATCGGCCTCCTCGCATGGCACGGCCGCCGTCATCCGGCGGACCTCACGGGAAGCGTCGTCCTCGCTGTCGGAGTCGCGGCACTCGCGATCGAGCGCGCAACGGGATCGTGGACCGCCATCACTGCTGCGATAACGGGCGGGGTGCTCGGATCGCTCGTGGTAATCGACTTTCGCGAGCATCGCCTTCCACGTCTGATCAGCCAAGGCGGAGCACTCGCCGTCGCGCCGTTCATCGTGCTTGGCACTGATGGCGCGGTACCGCTGTGGGAACCGCTCGCGGCAGCGGGCCTCTCATTCGCGGTCGCTGGCGGCCTCGTCCGCGTGTCGCGAGGAGCTCTTGGGCTCGGCGACCTCCATCTCGCGCCGCTGCTCGGCCTGACAGTCACGGGGGGCCGACTTGAGGGTGTTCTGCCGATGTGGCTCATCGCGACGGTCTCGGCCGGGCTCGTTGCCGGTATCGGGCTCACGATCCGACGCGTCGATCGTGATCAGCATCTTCCCTTTGGGCCATTCCTGGTCGTCGGCTGGTGTCTTGCTGGTTTGATCAGCTAACCCGAAAATCGGAGCCCGAATTGTCCGGCCCCAGTGCGGGGCCGGACAGTCGAGATCAACAGCCGTTCAAGGTGTCGCTATCGGTGGTTGTGCCGTCACCCACCGTCACCCTCGTCGAGAAGTCGTTCGAGCCCCCGGCAAAGGTGGTTGCCCATCGGACCTCCGCGCCAGAGGACGAGTTCGTCACCGTCACCGAGGTGCCTTGGATCGACCCGTCGTTGACGAAGGTCGGTGTCATCAAGAACGACTTACCTCCTGCCGGAGCGTATGTCGCGGTCACCGTGAGGTTGTCGCCATCGGCGTCGTAGACGAGCGCGGTCACGGTCAGCGTGGTGCTGTTGTTGGTGAGGTTCACCTTGCAGCTCCGGGTCATCAACTGCAGGACCGGATCCGAATTGACCTGCTCCCCGCACGGATAGGTGCGGAAGGTCATCTGGCCGGTGGTGGATCCATCACGATCGCTCGCGGTCACGGTCACCGGGATCACGCTGTCGTAGTTGTCGTTCGTCAACTCGAGCGTGAAGGTTGCCGTGCCATTCCCGGTCACATAGACGGTGTTCCCCGAGATCCGGTCACCGGAGAACGGCACCAGTTGCTTGGTGCTGAAGACGACCGCCGAACCGGTGAGCGCCACTTCGTCGCCGTCGTTCTCGGTGACATCGACCACGATCCTGACGGTGGTGAACGTCTGCTCACTGGTGTTGACGCACTCGAGTTGACGAACCGTGATCCTTGGCGCACTGCGCGCGATCGTCGTAGTCGTCGAGGTAGTCGTCGAGGTGGTCGTTGTTGTGGTCGTAGTCGTCGCTGTCGGAACCGTCGTGTCGGGCACTACCACGATGGGCGGTGTCGTCGTGGTCGACTCGAGCACGAGTGTGCCCCCAGAGGCGACCGTCGTCGTCGGCTCCTCGTAGGTGAGCGGCTGACGGTTCTCTCCGAGTACCGCTTGGCCACTCACCGACTCCGGGCAGATGGTCGTGTCGAAGTCGTACTGGTTGTGGCGTCCATCGAACAACCGAACGGTGATCCAGTGGTAGCGACCTCCATAGCTCCGCGGATCAAAGGCGAAGTCCCCTGACCACGTGTCGTCGGAGACGCGATCGAGAACCGGTCCGCCCACTGGCGACGCCCACACGCGCGACACGGAACTCAGATCCGCTCCGTTCCAGGCGCGCAGGCTGATTGACACGCGGGTGAAAATGCTCCCGGTCGACGAATCAGTGAGCTTCTCGCACACGAGGGCCGCGGGCGAGATCGGGAAATTGGGGAACGCGACCTGCTCCATGTTGCATTCGGCTAGTTCGAATCGGGTGATGTCGGCCCAGTAGATGTCACCGGACTTGAGCCGAACCGTGACGGTGACCGAGTTCGATGTATCGAGTGGAGCGGTTCCGAGGTTTCGGATGAAGCCCGTGCCGTACCAGTCGACGATCTCTCCGTAGTCGTTCGCCCGGCTGGCGAAGTAGTTGTCGGAGACTTGGAATATCTGGCTGGTGTCACCCGCAACCTGCACCAGGAACGAGTAGCCCCCTTGGTACTGGATGCAGCGCGCGTCGATGTTGATGCTCTGCCAGCCGATCGGCACGATGCTGTCGCAATTAGTGCCCAGCGTCCCGAGCAGGAACTCGGTTGGGAGTTGGTCGGCTACATCGACCAGAACGTACTGGCCGTTGGCCGCCACCTGTTCGCGGCTGTCGTAGTACCGCCGGAACTCTCGTCCGCCGCCGTGCTTCTCCCACTCGTATCCGTCGTCCACGGTGGTCACGGACCGAACGGCGGTGAAGGACGTCCCCCTGTTCTCAAAGGTGAGTTGCAGCAGGATTCGATCGCTGTTGTAGGCGGGATCTTGGCCGCAGGACCAGTTGATGCTGAGGCCGAGGGCGCTCCCTCGTCCAGCGGGGGGCTCCGCCAAGCAGTCGCCGACATCGTGGTCATAGATGACGTCGCCCACCTGCGTGGAAATGGTCACGCGAACCGTGCCGGTCGGCCGCACCCCGTCGTGGAAGAGGCGCCTCCAGCCATTTCCGGAGCGGCCGTACACATTCGAACTTCCAGGAGCGGAAGGGATGTCATCGCTGACACTGATGACCTGCGACACTCGCCCGATCATCGACACATACATCATGTAGGCGTCGATCTGGTCGTAGTAGCTGCAGGTGATAACGGCCTCAACGACAGCTTGCTCAGCGTCGGTTTCGTCCCCGCAGCCGGGAAGCGGATCGTAGGTTGTGCGGATGTAGTCGTATCCGTCAGTGGTCCACAACGCCGGGTTGTCAGGCGTTCCTACGTACATCCAGCCGATCCCGTCAGGAGTGAAGTAGACGGTGCCGGGTGGCGGATCATCGGGCGGGCATTCGAGAAGGCCGCAATGCTGAGCGAATCCCGGCAGCTGCCACACATGGCGCACAGGGTCGCTGCCGTCCATGGGGTACCACGCGTCGACGCCGCGCGCCCACCTCATGTTGTCCCAATCGGTATACAAGTAGATCTCGCCACCGTTCTCGACTGGACAAGGGTTGCAACCGGGGAAGTCATTGATGCTGGCGCGAGCGCTTCCGTCACTCGCTAGCCAGTAGGAGGCACCCTGCGTGGTGGTGAAGACGTAGAGAACGCCGTCGGCATCGACCACGAACTGCGAGAAGTTCTGGGCACTGTGCGGGGGGCACTCGGGGTAATAGGGGCAGTCCTCGGACGGGTTGTACGCGTCGATGAAGTCCTGCAGGAACCTCTGCAAGGACTCGGGAGTCGTGGTCGAGGTGGTCGACCCCGAGATCCAGACTTCTTGGACTGGGTCGTAGCGCCACCGGTCGCCGTTCGGGTCGACGATTGAGGACGGAAGGGTCGACATGTATTCGTGGAACGGGCACGGAGCGCACGGGTCCACCGGGGTCTCCGGTGTGTTGAGGTACTCGAGCACGGGCAGGAGTGCCCCGACGAAAATGCTGGAGCCCTGGTCGCGCAGCTCCTGCAACTCAGGGAGTTCCGGCGAGAGGCGGCCGTCTTGGGATCGCCAGGCGCGCTCGAGGAAGTCCCAGTACTGGACCTCGCCGTCGACCACTCGAGTTCGGGTGGCGACATCGCCATCCCCGTTGCCCGGATCGGGAGGGCAAGGCAGGCAGTCATCGGTGTAACCCGGCAACTGCCGGCTGTCGCCGATCGGCGGCGTGCCCGGGTTGGTGACATCGACCCAGGCGCCGTCTTGGTGCACCCATCGGTCGCCGTAGGTGTCGCCGGTCACGGGATCGAGCGGAGGACACGGCGGCAGGCAGTAGTCGTCGGTCGGACCCCACTGGGTCACCTCGCCGTCGTCGAGAGAACCCGGATTGAACTCGCCCGGATACTCCTCGCTGAGATCGACGGGCTCAACCTCGTCTCTCAGGCTGGAGTCGTCGGGGGTGTAGGGCCGTCCCTCACCGTCGTACTCGTAAGTGCGCGATCCCGGTGGACACGGATCGCACTCCTCCTGGTAGCCGGGTATGTCGAAGGCGTATCGGTAGTAGTTGCCTTGGCCGTCGGTCCAGTAACTATCCCACCCGCTCGGTGGATTCACCGAGAAGTCGACCTCGTGCACCCACCGCGTGCCGTTGCCATCGATGAACACCGCTCCGTCGTCGTCGCGGGTCCAGGCGTCAGGGGGACACGGGATCTCGGGGATCGTCGTCGTCGTAATCGGCGGCTCCGAAGTGGTCGTCGTCGGATCCTCCTGCTGGGTCAAGGTCGTCGGGGTGCCCTCCGGCGTGTCACCCGGGACCAGCGGGTTACCGCAAGCGCAGCGCGCGCGTGGGATTCCCTGATCGTCGACGAGCACCGCAGTGCCCGCTTGGAGCACCGCTTGGTAGCCATAGGCCTGCCCACCGCGGAAGCCGTACATCGTGAGTTGCACGTCCTGGGCGAGGAACGCCGGGTTCAAGCTGTCGAGATAGGAGTCGATCTGGCCCGGGTCGATGCCTTGCACCGCGGCCCAGGCCACGGCCTTGGCCGGATTGCGCCGGAAGAACTCCTTCATGCCCTCGACATCGCAGATGTTCTTGCCCGGCCCGCCGTAGGTGCCTGACGGCACCACGTAGAGACTCTCCGACTGTCCGGCAGCTTGGGCTGAGCGCAACTCGGTGATGGTGGCTTGATCGAGTTGACCGGTGGCGAAGGTCGGCGCGAATGAGTCGGGGCCGATCGCGCCGGGGGAGGCGACGTAGACCGTCGTCGCTTCGGCCGCCTCGTCGCGGTCGCCGAAGGTGATGAACACGAGGCTCACGGCCGTACCGACGATCGCCGCGGTGAGCAGCAACGGCAGCATCTTCTTCAATCGATCACCCATTCGGAGCCCCTTTCAGCGACTTGAACGCGATTGAGGATTGACGATAACCGATCCGGTCGGGTCGGTGCGGCGGAATTAGATTCGTGACGCAGGAGGACACCATGGGCATCGGCGACATCGACATCCCGTTCTGGGTACCCATTCTGATGGCGGTCCCGATCGTGCTGTTCCTCGTGTTCATCGTCGGCCTCACCCGCCACGCACGACGCAACCTGAAGGTCATGCGCGACGCAGGGATCGATGATCCGATGACTGCCGGCGGCCAGATCGCCGCTCGCTTGGCGCAGGGACGGCTCCTCGACGGGGCATCCACCGAGGATCGACTCCGTGAACTCGACGACCTGCTCGCGCGAGGTGTCATCTCGGCGGATGAGCACGCCGACGCGCGTCGGCGCGCCCTCGGCGGCTGACCGCTCGCAGAACTCAGGGTCAGACGCGGGCGAGACGCTCCCCGATGAACCACGCCAGATCGTGGGCATCGGGATGCTCGAGCGCGATGAGGCGCGGGCGGCGCCCACGGAGGGTGATCTCGAGAAGTTCGGGTCCACGCCGGATCGAGACCCAGGCGCGAAGCCCGCGCTCACCATCCTCACGGCGGATCAGGAAGTGGCCCGCGTAGACGACACGTGGGAACGCAGTGCCACCTACGCGCCACCGGAGTCGACGGACGACCTCAGCGCGCGGAGCCACACGAGCCGAGACGATCTCGTCGATGGGAATGACGCGCCCTCGGCTGAGCGACCAGAAACGATCAACGCCGGTGACGTCGATGTCCACGGAGGAGTCAGTCACCACAACAGAGATCGCCACGCCGACACGGTATCGGTGGTGGGCAGGTGGTTAGGTTCGGCCTGTGCCCGCCGATGCTCCGCCCCCCGCCTTCCCGCTGCGCGATCTCATCGGATTCGACATCCAGATGGGTGAGGGCAGCGCCACCGCCACCCTCGAGATCAGCGAGGTTCACATCAATCCACACGGATCGCTCCACGGCGCGGTGCCGTTCATGATGATCGACACCGCCATGGGCGCCGCCACCATGAGCGTCGTTCCCGAGGGGCACTTCTGCTCGACGATCGACATCACCACCCGCTACCTCGCGCCGTGCCGATCGGGACGCATTACCTGCGTCGCCACGGTGCGCCGCGCCGGACGTCGTATCGCCCACCTCGATGCCGTGGTCACCACTGAGGACGGCACCGAGATCGTCGCCGCCACCGGGACCTTCGTCATCTACCCCGCGCCGACCGCCTGAGCGACTCGACGGCCCGGTTGTAGGCGCGGGTGAGTCCCGGCAGACGCCGAGCCGCGAACGCGCC
>JAYQAE010000034.1:8457-13927 GCA_038136655.1 Ilumatobacteraceae bacterium | reverse complement strand
GCCGTGAAAGTTCCGATGACCGTCAACGACTTCATCCGACGAGCGGAGCTCGTCTACCCCGATCGCGTCGCGGTCGTGGACGAGCCCGACCAACCCGCCGCCTCGTGGGGCTCCTTCGACTACGCCGAGATGGCGCGGCGGGCGAGAGCCATCGCGGCTGGGCTTGATGCCCTCGGAATCGGGGTCGGCGAACGAGTCGCGATGGTCTCCCACAACTCCGCCCGACTCCTTACCGCGCTGTTCGGGGTCTCCGGTTCGGGCAGGATCCTCGTTCCGGTGAACTTCCGGCTCGTCGCCGAGGAGGTCTCGTACATCGTCAAGCACTCCGGGGCCCGAATTCTTCTCGTTGACCCCGAACTGGAGGACGCCCTCGCCTCCGTGGAGTGCGAGATGAAGTGGGCCATCGGCGCCGAGACCGACGCCGAGCTCATGCGCTACGACGTCGAGCCGCGAGCCTGGGAACCCGACGAGGACGCCACCGCGACGATCAACTACACCTCTGGCACGACCGCTCGGCCCAAGGGTGTGCAATTGACGCACCGCAACGTTTGGCTCAACGCCGCGGTGTTCGGCTGGCATATGGGGGTCAGCGACCGCGACGTCTACCTCCACACTCTTCCCCAGTTCCATTGCAACGGCTGGGGCATGTTGTACGCGGTCACCGGAATGGGAGCGCGCCACGTCATCATCCGCAAGATCGACGGCGCCGAGATTCTCCGCAGGGTCGAGTCGGAGGGGGTCACGCTCATGTGCGGCGCTCCCGCCGTGCTCAACATGATCCTCGATGCCGCCGCCGACTGGAAAGGACCGATCCCCGGGGCGGGTCGCGTCCGGATCGTCGTGGCCGGAGCGCCTCCCCCCACGCGCACGATCGAGCGTTGCGAGACCGAGCTCGGCTGGGAGTTCGTGCAGATCTACGGACTCACCGAGACCGCTCCCGTCCTCACGATGAACCGCGGGCGGGCCGAATGGGATGAGCTCACGGCGAGCGAGCGCGCCACCTTGCTCAACCGGGCCGGTGCGCCGGTCGTCGGTTGCACGATGGACGTCGACGCCGAGGGTGAGGTGCTCGCCCGAGGCAACATGATCATGGAGGGCTACTGGGAGCAGCCTGAGGCGACCGCCGAGGCGATCCGCGACGGCTTCTTCCACACCGGAGACGGCGGCTCCATCGATGCGGCGAACTACGTGACCATCTCCGACCGCAAGAAGGATGTGATCATCTCCGGAGGTGAGAACGTCTCCTCGATCGAGGTGGAGGACGCGATCTTCCAACATCCCGAGGTGACCGAGGTCGCCGTGATCGGTATCCCCGACGAGAAGTGGGGTGAGTTGGTGACCGCCCTCGTCGTCACCACCCCCGGGTCCGAGATCTCCGAGGAGGATGTGATCTCGTGGACGCGCACGAAACTTGCCGGCTACAAGTGCCCGAAGAAGGTCGAGTTCCGCACCGAGCTCGCTCGAACCGCGACGGGCAAACTCCAGAAATTCAAGCTCCGTCAGCCCTTCTGGGAGGGCCACGAACGACAGGTGAACTGAGCGCCAGATCGCCGGTCAGCCGGCCAAGACCGCTCGGGCCACGAGATCCATGCCGAAAGCGGTGAGGATCGCGAGGTAGAGCAGGCCGGTGGCCGCCATGACCGCCGAATACTGCCGTTCCTTGAGCGCCGCCCGGGTCACGACGACCAGGACGATCGTCGTGACGGTGCAGGCGAGCCAGAACCAGCCCAATTGACCGCCCCACCCGTCGTCGACCGAACCCGAGAGCACGCTCAACATGCCCGTCGGCAGGAGCATCACGATGAGCTCGGCCGGCCAGAGAGCGCCGACGGCTCCGACGATCTCGTTGAGGAGCGACCGAGGCAGGCCCGGCTGAACCAGGTACCAGTGCCCGAGCAACATGGCGTCGGTCACCGCGCCAAGAAAGAGCGCCCCCGCGAGTACCCGCAGCACCGAGACCACGGCGTCCTGACCCGCTCCGTCCACTGCTGAGAACGCCCCCGCGACGAGACCGATCACTCCGAAGGCGACGGGAAACAGGTCGAGGATCGGTGGGAACTCCGCGCCACAAGCAGACCCGTCGCGCGAGCCCCGCTCGATTCCGGTCATCGCCGCCACCCTCGCCGATCGACGATCATGATCGGCCACCGCGAGCGCGACGCCGGCGTGACGGCGCACGATGGAGACCGCGAGCACCGCGCAGCAGGCGATCACCACCGCCAGAGCCGACGCCTCGCGCAAGCCGAACCCTCCGGTGCGGAGACCGGCGGTGAGCCCGAGCCCAGCGAGCACGGCGTAGACGCCTCGAAGAAGCCACCCGTAGCCAACGCCCACGACGCGGCGTCGAGTGGTGAACCAGCACATCGCCATCCCGCCGACCGACCACTGGAGAGCGACGGTCGCGGCGTCGAGACGGATCACGCCGGCGGAGGGTAACGCCCCTAGCCTTCGGACGGGATGGTTCGTCGCTTCGCCTTGCTCGCCGCGGTGGCGGTTGTGACCGGATGCGCGACCGGACCTCGTCCCACTTTGGTCGACACTCCCCCGGTCGCCGACCCAGGTGCGCTCGAGGTGCTCGAACTGATGACCGGTGCGGATTCCGCGGAGTTCACAGCCTCGTTTCTGATCGTCACAAAGTTCGGGGGCGCGACCACCCCTGCGGTGGTGACCCAGAGCGGCTCCCGACGCTCGGTCACCGTCGGCCACGTTCGCTTCCTGGTCGACGGGGAGCGCACCGCGACCTGCGACCTCATTAGGGCCTCATGTGAGAGCGGCATCAACGACGCCGCCATCAGCGATGTTCAGGTGACCCACCAGTTTTGGTCGCGCGCGATGGAGAACCGGCTGCGCACCGACGCCAACCGCTCGATCGGCCCAGGCACGGTGACCGACTACTCGGTCGCCGGCGTGACCGCGCGTTGCGTGGCCGTGCCGGTGGTCGGCGGGGATAAGTCGTACTGCGCTCTTCCCTCCGGCGTCCTCGCCGGCTACGACGGGGCTGATCTCACCATCGATCTCGTGTCATACGAGGAGCGGGCCGACGAGTCCTTGCTCGCGACTCGCTGAACGCGATCAGACGAAAGCGAGGGCGTGATCGGCGCGGTTCAGTCGTCGAGGACCCTGATCGGTGGCAACGACGATGTCCTCGAGACGCATTCCCCAGCGACCGGGCACGTAGATGCCCGGCTCCACGCTGAAGGCGTGCCCGGCGACTAGGGGCCGCGAGTTGCCCTCGACCATGTACGGATCCTCGTGCTCCTCCATCCCGATCCCGTGTCCGGTCCGGTGGATGAAGTACTCGCCGTAGCCCGCATCGGTGATCACCTGCCTCGCGGCGCGATCGACCTCCTCGCACGGGGTGCCGACGACCGCCGCCTCCACCGCAGCCTGCTGGGCGGCGCGAAGCACCGACCAGGCCCCGACCACCTCGGGATCGGGTTCCCCGACGACCACGCAGCGAGTGATATCAGAGCAGTAGCCGGCCATCGTGCCCCCGAAGTCGCACAACACGAGATCCCCCTCCGCGATTACCCGTGCGCCGGGATGGTGGTGAGGGCTTGCCGCATTCGGACCCGTGGCAACGATCGCGAAATTCACCCGCTCGTGACCAGCCTCGAGGATCCGACGCGACAGGTCGGTTGACACCTCGGCCTCGGTACGACCGAGGAGCGGGATACGGCCCGCCTGCAGTTCGGCCGCGATGCCATCAACCGCCGCGCCGGCCGCGGCGAGAGCGTCGATCTCCGCTTCGTCCTTCACGATTCGAAGATCGCCCACCACGTCAACCGCGCGGACCACGCTGAGATCCGGCATCCGTTCGAGCAACTCAACGAGGAAGCGCGCCCACATCTGGTCGCCGATCGCGACGCGACGCCGGGTTCCGAGCAGGCTGGCGATCACCCCGATCGCATCGTCGGTCTCGTTCCACGGAACAATAGAGAACGCCCCAGGCATCTCGTTGACCCGCGCCGCCTCGAGCGCCGGCACCACCAAACTGGCCTCTCCGTCGGGGAGCACAACGAGCATCGTGACTCGCTCGAGCGGCATCGCCTCGTAGCCCGCCAGATACGGGAGATCCCGGCCGACCGAGACCAAAAGCGCCTCGACGCCGTGGGAACGCATCGCCTCTCGGGCCCGGTCGAGACGGGCGGCGATCAGTGCCGGATCGGGATGCGCAGAGGCCATGGCGACAGTCAAGCAGGAGCGCTGGCCGCGCGCGAGCCGAGAGACACCGGAACCACGCCAGCCGATCTCGCCGCCTGCCCCGCGTGGTGACTCGAGCGGGTGAGGGGGCTCGATTCCACATGACGAATGCCCAAACGCTTGGCTACCTCGGCCCAATGGGCGAACTCGGCGGGCTCGACCCAGCGGTCGACCGGAAGGTGATTCGAGGTCGGGCGGAGGTACTGACCGAGCGTGACGATCGAGACGCCGACCGATGCAAGGTCGGCGAGGCATCCCTCGATCTCATGCTCGGTCTCGCCGATGCCGAGCATGATCCCCGATTTGGTGACGAGTTCCGCTTCGGCTGCGCGAGCCAGAACCGTGAGGCTTCGGGCGTAATCCGCTGAAGGCCTCACCACGCGCTGGAGGCGAGCGATCGTTTCCACATTGTGGTTGAGGACATCGGGTCGCTCAGCGAACAGCGGGGCAAGCGCAGCTGATTCCCCTCCGGCGTCGGAGATGAGCGTCTCGACAGTGGTCAGCGGCGCCGCCTCGCGGATCGCGCGGACACATCGCGCCACATGACCAAGCCCTCCGTCCTCGAGGTCATCACGAGCGACCATGGTCAACACCGCGTGGTCGAGCCCCATCTGCGCGACCGCCTCAGCGACACGGCGGGGTTCGTCCGCTGACGGAGCCAACGGACGCCGGGTGTCGACCAAGCAGAAGCCGCAGGCTCGCGTGCACCGCTCACCTAGGACCATGAACGTGGCGGTGCCCTCCGACCAGCACTCCGAGAGATTCGGGCATCCCGCGTCCTCGCAGACGGTGACGAGATCGAGTGAGCGCAGCGTGCGCCGCAGCGCGAGCACCTCCTCGCCGTGACGCACGACCGGACGAAGCCACTCCGGCTTGCGCGATTCGATGCTGAGGCCGTCCGCGAGGCCAGCCTCGTTGGCTCGAACGCTCAAACGCGACACGGTGCCCGGTCCAGCACCTCGGGAGAAGAGCGCGAGGTCGTCAGCGTTGCGTCTCCAAACGACGTCCTGGCGTTCGATCCGTCCGTCACCGAAGTGCCGACCAGCCACCTCCGCGACGGCGTCAACGAGAGCGCGCATGTCGATGTCGAAGCCCTCCTCGCGCAGACTGGTGACCGGGCGGTCGTCAATTCCGCAGGCGATGATGTGACGCCGCAGGTAGTCCATGTCGGTCGAGAGGTTCAGATTGAACCCGTGCATGCTCCGCCCGTGGGAGATCCGCACTCCCACAGCGGCGATCTTGCGGGGGTTCGATCCGCCCGCCTCGA
>JAYQAE010000034.1:0-8357 GCA_038136655.1 Ilumatobacteraceae bacterium | reverse complement strand
GAAGGAGCCTCCGCTGCAGGTCGAGGGCCTCTCGGTAGGCGACTCGCCCGAGCCAGCGCACTCGGAGCGGACCGCTCATCTCAGAGTTCCGCCGACCAGTCCCGCGTCTCGAGGATCTGCTTCACGCGCTTCAAGAAGCCCGCCGCGTAGGCGCCGTCAAAGGCACGGTGGTCCCAGCTCATGGCGAGGTTCCCGACCGGGTGGATCACGATGGCTTCTCCGCCGTCGGCCATGGCGGCCACCACCGGGCGACGAACCACCGCGTCGGTGGAGATGATCCCGACCTGCGGCTGGTTGATGATCGGCATCGTCAGCACCGATCCGGCCGAGCCGTTGTTCGAAATCGTGAACGTGCCGCCCTGGATCTCATCGGGGCTCAGCCTGCGGGCCTTGGCGCGATCGGCGAGATCGCGGATCTCCCGGGCGATCGCGCGGAGGCGCTTTGCCTCGGCGCTGCGAACCACCGGGGCGAGAAGTCCCTCGTGGTCGAGGTCGACCGCGATACCGAGGTCGACGTAACCGTGCACCACCAGACGATCACCGTCGACACTCGCGTTCAGATGCGGGAACTCGGCCAGCGCGTCGACGATCGCGCGGGCGACGAACGGGAGGTAGGTCAACGAAAAGCCCTCCGCCGCGCGGAACTCCGCCTTCGCTGCCGATCGGGTCGCATCTACGTTGGAGTAGTCGACCTCGACGACGCTGAAGGCGTGCGGGGAGATGGACTTGCTCTCCACCATGTGACTGCCCGTGAGCTGACGGATCTTGGAGAGCGGTACGACCGTGTCGCGATCACCGGCGAGAACGGCGGCCGGCGATTGCGCCACCGGAGCGGGAGCCGCAGCGGGTGCGGGCGCAGGTGTCGGCGCCGCGGGCGCGGGAGCAGGCGCGGAAGCAGGAGCCGGGGCGCTGGCGCTGCGGCTGTCGAGGTGGTCGAGCACGTCCTCTCGAGTGATGCGTCCACCCGGACCGGTGCCGCTGATCGCATCAACATCGAGGCCGTTCTCGTTGACCAACCGCCTCACGACCGGCGAGAGCAACCGGCTATCGCGTACCCCCTGGGTTGGGGCCGGTGCAGGCGCTGGGGCCGGTGCAGGCGCGGGGGCCGGTGCAGGCGCGGGGGCCGGTGCAGGCGCAGGGTCAGGAGCGGGCGCGGGGGCCGGTGCAGGCGCGGGCTCAGGAACAGCCTCCACAGCGGGAGCAGGGGCTGCGGCGCCATCACCGACCACAGCCACGACGGCGCCAACCTCGACGGTCTCGCCCTCCGCGACGCGGATCTCCGACAGCACGCCGGCCACCGGGGATGGCACCTCCGTGTCCACCTTGTCGGTCGACACCTCGAAGAGCGGCTCGTCGGCGGCGACGGTGTCTCCGACCGACTTGAACCACTGAGTGATCGTTCCCTCGGTCACGGTCTCACCGAGCTGTGGGAGTGTCACGTCTGCCATGTCGAACCTCTCTGAAATGTCTCGTTCGGGGAACTCAGCCGTTGAAGGAGCGGCCCGTAAGGGAGAGCATCGTCTCCCCGAAGAGCTCGCTCAGGCTCGGGTGGGGTTGGATGAACTCGGCGATCTCGTCGACTGTGGCCTCCCAGTTAACCGCCAGGTAGCCGCCCGAGAGTTGCTCGGTCACCCAGGGGCCGACCATGTGCACGCCGAGCACCTGACCGGCAGAGCCGTCCTCGCAACGCTTCGCGATCACCTTCACCATGCCCTCGGTCTCACCGAGGATCTGGGCGCGACTGTTGAACTTGAACGGGTGCTTGCCGACCACGACATCGAGGCCCTGCGCCTTCGCAGCGTCCTCCCCGGGGCCCGCCCAGGCCACCTCGGGATGGCAGTAGATCGCCCAAGGAACGCGGCCGTAGTCGACCGGCATCGGTGCCTCGCCGAGCAGATGCTTCACCACCATGACCGCCTCGGCGTACGCGACATGCGCGAGTTGCGGGGTATCGATCAGGTCGCCGATCGCGTAGACCCCCGGCTCCGCCGTTCGGCAGTACTCGTCGACGACGACGTGACCGCGCTCGCCGACCGCGACGGCGGTGCCCGCGAGACCGAGGGAATCGGCGAACGGACGTCGCCCGATCGACACGATGACCGCGTCGACCTCCACTGACGAGCCGTCACCCAGATGCACCGAGGTTCCGCCCGATCCGTTTGGTGTGTGACCGGTGACCGTGACTCCGGTTCGGATGTCGATGCCCTTGCGCTCGAAGCTCTTCACGACGACGCGAGCGACGTCGGCATCGAGACCTGGGAGGATCTTCGGCAGGCCTTCGAGCAGAGTCACCGAGGCGCCGAGATCAGCGAACGTGGAGGCGAACTCGCAACCGATGGCGCCACCACCGATCACCGCGATACGCGACGGCACGTGCTCGAGATCGAGCACCTCGTCACTCGTCATGATCGGACCGCCGCGATCGAAACCGGGGATAGTGCGCGGGACTGATCCAGCGGCGAGGATCACGTGGGTGCCCCGAACCTGACTCGTTGCGCCGTCGGCGTGAGCAACAGTCACGGTGTGATCAGGCCCGAGGGAGCCCGTTCCCGACAGCACCTCGACCTTCCGGCCCTTACACATGGCCCCAATGCCACCGACCAAACCGGAAACAATCTTGCGCTTGCGTGCCTGGGTGACCTCAAAGCGCACCGAGGGAGAGCCCGCCTCGATACCGAATTCGGCGGCGTGAGCCACATGCCGATGCACCGCGGCCGTTTCGAGGAAGGCCTTGGCGGGAATGCACCCGCGATTCAGGCAGGTTCCGCCGAGTGCGTCGACCTCGACGAGGGCGACGCTCAAGCCGGCAGAGGCGGCGTAGAGAGCGGCCGAGTAGCCCCCCGGGCCGCCACCGATCACGACGAGATCGAAACTCTCAGACATCGGTTTCACGGTACCGCCGATCAGTCGACGACGAGCACCCATCTCCCCTGTTCCTCGCCGCGCTCAAGGAACAAAACCCTCGATCGACCATCGGCGCCCGACACATCGAACGCGACCCCGCACGACGACAGCGCGACCGTCACCGGGCTGCAGGTGTCCTCCACCAACTCCGCCGGACGCCCAGAGGAGATCATCCGGAACGAGGTTCCGCCATCGGGGTCGTCGACTCCGCCGACCGTCAGATCGACGGTCAACACGCCGGCGTTCTCGGCAGCCCCGTTCACGGTCACCGAGAGATCCCCGACGGTCGCCTCGACACCGATGGGCAGGGCCGGTGCAGGGCCGTCATCGACCGCCAGCCGGACGAGGAATGCCACTCCGGCCACCGAGATCGCCACCAGACACCCAAGGGAGAGCAGCAGCAGAGTTCTCGTGCGCATGGTGCGTTCGAGGTTACGGCGCACCGGTACGGTGACGACGTGGCATCGGGCACCCCCCTCGGCGTTGGCGCGCTCATCGCGATCTCCGTCGCCTGCGGACCTGATGCCGCTCTCGACTCAACCGAGAATCAGGCACCGAGTCCCGTGAGCGCGGAGGTCGCCGAAGGGGAGTCGTACAGCGCGCCGCAGGCGACCCTGAACCCCTCCCCGTCGAACGAGGGCGCGCCTCTCTCTCAAGAGGCGCTCGTCCCCGAGGCCCGAGACTGGTCGGCCGATCTCGTCGGTGGCGGTCGCATCGACCTCGCGGAGCTCGGCGAGCGCCCGATCCTGCTCTGGTTCTGGGCCCCGTATTGAGTGACCTGCATGCGCGAGGCCCCCTCGGTCGAGGAGGCGAACAGGATCTGGGGTGACGAGATCGACATCGTCGGCGTCGCCTGGTCAGGCGACGAGCGGACCTATCTCGACTTCATCGATGAGGGGGGCCTCACCTTCCCGCAGATCGATGACACCGCGGGTGAGGTTTACGGACGCTTCGGGATCCCCTATCAACCCGCCGCTGTGCTCATCTCCACGGACGGAACCTGGCAGGTCTCCCGTGAGGAGTTGAACGTCGCCACCATCGGCGACCTCATCCGCTCCTAAGCGCTCTTGTCCACAGGGTTCCGCATCACCGCCCTGCGACCTCCTAGCGTGAGGATGTGCCCTCCCCCTTGACCATCGCCATCTCCGGCTCCAGCGGTCTCATCGGCACCGCGCTCACCTCCCGGCTCCGCGCTGACGGCCACACGGTCGTTCCGATGGTCCGTCGAGCCGCCCGCGAGGGCGAGATCCAGTACGACCCTCGCGCCGCCCAGCTCGAGCCCGAGCAGCTCGTCGGGCTCGACGCGGTCATCCACCTTGCCGGGGCCGGCATTGGTGATCGTCGATGGACCACCGCGTACCGTCGGGAGATCCTGGAGAGCCGCACCCTCTCCACCTCCCTGATCGCCCGCTCGATGGCCGAGGTTGTCAACCGGGGTGGCCCGCGGACATTGCTCAGCGGATCGGCAATCGGCTTCTACGGTGCCACCGACGACGAGGAGCTGAACGAGCGCTCCCGAGCCGGGACGGGTTTCCTCGCCGACGTCTGCCGCGAGTGGGAGGCGGCCACCTCACCCGCCGAGGACGCGGGCATCCGCGTGGCGCACCTGCGGACCGGCATCGTGCTCTCCCCCGCGGGAGGCGCGCTCAAGAAGCTCCTCCCCCTCTTCCGCTTCGGACTCGGAGGCCGGATGGGCTCCGGTCGCCAGTGGCAGAGCTGGATCTCGATCGACGACCAGATCGCCGCGATCGCGTTTCTTTTAGGTGCTGACATCTCGGGACCGGTGAACCTCACGGCACCGACGCCGGTCACGAACGCCGAGTTCACCAAGGTTCTGGCTGACGCGCTCTCGCGGCCGGCACTCCTGCCTATCCCATCGTTCGGCCCTCGGTTGCTCCTCGGTCGCGACCTCGCCGACGCTCTGTTGTTCACCGGTCAGCGCGTGCTGCCCGGACGCCTCACCGAGGCCGGCTACACCTTCGAGCACGGCACGCTCGCCGAGGCCCTCGCCTCCCTGCTCCGTCGATGACCCGCCCAGTCGTGGTGGTCGGCGCCGGCCTGGCCGGACTGGCCTGCGCCGTGGAGTTGCGTCGATCCGGCGTCGAGGTGATCGTTGTCGAGGCGTCGGACGGCGTCGGCGGCCGGGTTCGCACCGACCGCGTGGACGGGTTCCTTCTCGACCGGGGCTTCCAGGTGATGCTCACCGCGTATCCCGAACTGCACCGCCAGTTCGACGTCGACGCCCTCGAACTTCGCGCCTTCGACCCGGGTGCTGTCGTGATGCGCCAGCAGCGACCAACCGTCGTGGCCGACCCGTTCCGAGCGCCACGCGACCTGCTCTCCACCATCGCGGCGGGCACCGTTCGGCGTATTGGCACCCCGGCAGATCTCATCGCCCTCGCCCGGCTCCGCCTTCGTCTGCGGTCGCCACATCCCTCCCGGCTGCTCAGCGGTCCTGACCGACCGACCTTGGAGCATCTCCGCGGTCTCGGCTTCTCCGAGGGGTTCATCGAGGCGTTCCTGCGACCCCTCGTCGGGGGCATCCAACTCGATCCGGCGCTCACCACCAGTTCGCGGATGTTCGACATCATCATGCGGATGCTCCTCGACGGCGATGCGGCCGTACCGGCGGCCGGTATGGGAAGCGTCCCGGGTCAACTCGCCGCTCGTCTACCCGAGGGTGCCGTCCACCTCGGCGTCCCCGTCAGATCGGTCACCTCCGAGGCCGTCCGCGTCGACTCGGGTGAGGTTCGGGCGTCGCGGGTCGTCGTCGCCACCGAGGGTCCCGAGGCGGTGCGACTCCTCGGAGGCCGCGAGGTCGGGTCCCGACCGGTCGGCTGCGTCTACTTCGCCGCCGACGAGACACCGATCGATCGCCGACTGATTGTGCTCGCCGGTGATTCCGACGGCCCCGCCCTGAACGTCGCCGTGATGTCCAACGTCGCCCCGACCTACGCTCCCGCCGGCCACCACCTGATCGCCGCCGCGCTCCCCGGCACGACGATCACCACAGAGACCGTCGAGGCCACCCGACAGCAGCTGCGGGGTTGGTGGGGCGGTCAGGTCGACTCGTGGCAAGTGGTGTCGACCTACTCCATCGCCCACGGTCAACCCGATCAGTCCTCCCCGTTCATGCCCCGCCGCCCCGTGCGACGAGACGACGGCATATTCGTCTGCGGTGATCATCGCGACACCGGCTCGATCCAGGGAGCGCTTCACTCCGGCCGGCGCTGCGCTGAGGCGGTCGTCGCCGACCTCGCGGCCTAAGGGCCCCGACGCATCACCGCCGATCGGTACGATCCGAGCGTGACCCGCTGGCTCGATGACGACGAGATGGCTGCCTGGCGGTCACTGATCGAGACGGGCACCGACCTCTTTCGTGCGCTCGAGGCGGATCTCGCTCAGCACGGCCTGTTCCAGGGCGACTATCAGGTGCTGGTGTACCTCTCGGAATCCGACGGGGACCGTCTACGCATGACCGATCTCGCCTGCCAACTCCAACTCACGCCGAGTGGCCTGACTCGGCGCCTCGACCGACTCATCGCGAGCGGATTGGTCCGACGGGTGAGATCCGAGGAGGACGGCAGAGTCATGCTCGCCGTGCTGACACCGAGTGGACGTCGGGTACTGGAACAAACAGCGCCGCACCACGTCGAGAGCGTGCGGCGACACATGATCGATCTCCTCGACCGCGACGAGCTTCGAGCGATCGGCTCGGCGTTCGGCAAGATCCGCCGACACCTCGACGACCGGGCCACGCAGGGGGATACTCAATGACCGTCAACGTTTCCTCTGGAGGGTCCCTCCCGGCTGGTTTCACCGCCACCGTTGCCAACATCGGCGTCAAGGACTCCTCCGACGATGTCGTTGTCATCGCCGCCGACGACGACTGCGCGGCGGCCGGTGTGTTCACCAAGAGCCTCTTCGCCGGCCCGAGCGTGGTCGTCAGCAGGGAGAACCTGCTCGATGGATCCGCGCGCGGCGTGGTCGTCATCTCTAAGAACGCGAACGTTGCGAACGGACCCGACGGACTGGCCGACGCTCGCGAGGTCGTGGAAATGACGGCGAACCTCATCGGCGCCGATCCGCGAGACGTTCTGATTGCCTCCACCGGCGTCATCGGCCGCCGGTATCCGATGGATCGTGTCCGCAAAGGCATCTCCGAACTCCCCAAGCCGACAACCGACACCACCATCGACGCCTGCGCTCGGGGCATCATGACCACCGACACGGTGTCGAAGACCGCGCGGGCCGAGATCACCTCGGGTGAGGGCGGCCCGGTCACCGTGGCTGGCATCGCCAAAGGTGTCGGCATGATCGAGCCGGACATGGCGACGATGATCGCCGTCATCCTCACCGACGCGGAGGTGGATGCGCCGACCCTCCGCGAGGTGTTCACCTCGGTGGTCGATGAGACCTTCAACTGCGTGAGCATCGACTCCGACACCTCCACGAGCGACACCGCGGTCGTACTCGCATCAGGCCGGGCCGGACGCGTCTCCCCTGACGACCTGAGGACGGCTCTTCTGGAGGTCTGCACATCGCTGACTCGCCAGATCGCCTCCGATGGCGAGGGAGCCGAGACGCTGATCGAGGTGACCGTTGATGAGGCGCGCGATGTGCGTCAGGCGCGTCTAGTGGCGAAGAGCATCGTCAACTCTCCGCTCGTCAAGACCGCCGTGCACGGGGCCGACCCCAACTGGGGTCGGGTGGCGATGGCGATCGGCAAATGCAGCGACGAGACCGATATCGACCCCGATCGAGTGGTCATCCGTTTCGGTTCCGAGGAGGTCTTCCCGCGGCAGGTGGGAGCTGAGGAACTCGCGCGCCTCTCGGACTATCTCGGCGGCGACGAGGTGCTCATCCATGTCAGCCTGGGCACCGGGCAGGCTCGTGGCACGGTCTGGGGTTGTGATCTGACCGATGGCTACGTGCGGATCAACGCCGACTACACGACCTAAGGTCGCTGGCGGCGATCACTTCGGCTGCATGCGGATGCCGCCATCGACGCGGATCGTCTCGGCGTTCATGTAGCTGTTGGTGACGCACTCCACCACCATCGAAGCCAGTTCATCCGGGGCGCCGAGCCGCTGCGGGAAGAGCACACCCTTCTTCAGGTTGTCCTTGAACGCCTCGCTCGCCTCGCCCTCGCCGTAGATCGGAGTGTCGATAAGTCCGGGAGCCACGGTGTTGACGCGCACGCCGACCGCCGCCAGGTCTCGGGCGATCGGGAGGGTCATGCCGACGACACCGCCCTTGGAGGCCGAGTAGGAGGCCTGGCCGATCTGACCGTCAAAGGCGGCGACAGAGGCGAGATTGACGATCGCCCCGCGCTCACCGAACTCGTCCGGCTCCGTGCGACTCATCGCGGTAGCGGCGAGCCGGATGCAATCGAAGGTGCCCACGAGGTTGATGGCGATGACCTTCTTGAAGGCGTCCAGATTCGCGGCCGA
>JAYQAE010000033.1:0-14049 GCA_038136655.1 Ilumatobacteraceae bacterium | reverse complement strand
CGACATCGGCCTGCTTGAGCACCTGGTGGCGGTAGATCACGAGCGGGTGGAAGTGGAGGAGAAGCGGATAACGATCAGGCGGGGTCCCATCGAAATCCCAGGGCTCGAGATCGAGGAACGCCTCGTCCTGGGGGTGGATGCCGAGGTGCTCGTCGAACGGCAGATACATCTCATCGGCTGCGCGATCCCACGTGTCCTCCTCGCCCTCCACGAGAGATGTCGCGCGAATGAGGTGCTCAATCGCCTCGCCTCCCCGGTCTCGGAGTTCACGGACCACCCGAGCGGCGAACCGAAGATTGAAACGGGCCATGACGTTCGTGTAGAGGTTGTCGTTGACCACGGTGGTGTACTCGTCGGGCCCGGTGACGCGGTGGATGTGGAATCGACCAGCCGCGCCGGAACGTTCAGCCGGGGCGTAAAACCCAAGGTCCTCCCACAGGCGAGCGGTCTCAACGAGGATCTCCGCGCCCTCCCCGTAGAGGAAGTCGGTGTCGTTGGTGGCCTCGATGTAGCGCTCGAGGGCGTAGGCCACGGCGGCGTTGATGTGGTACTGAGCGGTGCCCGCCGCGTAATACGCCGATCCCTCCTCGCCGTTGATCGTTCGCCACGGATAGAGCGCGCCCCGCTGGCTCAACTCGGTGGCACGGCGTCGGGCGGCATCGAGCAGTCCGTGACGGAAGCGCAGCAGGCGTCGCGCGGCCTCTGGGTCGGTGTTGGCGAGAAAGGGCACCACGTAGACCTCGGTGTCCCAGAAGTAGTGCCCCTCGTACCCGGCCGCGGAGACCCCTTTCGCCGCGATACCCGCCTCGTTGGTGGCCGCGCTGGCCTGGGCTAACTGGAACAGGTTCCACCTCACTGCCTGCTGTGTTGCCGGGTCGCCGGTGATGCGTATGTCGCTTCGCGACCAGAAGTCATCGAACCAGCCACGCTGCTCGGCCTCGAGCGCGTCACGTCCGACGGAAGCCGCACGTTCGAGTGTGCGCGCGCACCGGTCAGCCAGTTCTTCACAGGGCACGCCGGTGGAGGTGTGGTACGCGACGAACTTGGTAATGCGAATGGTCCTGCCCGTGTCGAGGGTGGTCGCCACGACCGTCTTGGCGTGATCGGGTCGAAGGTCGACGTTCGTCTCGGGATCGTCGCCCTCGGACTCGATGAAATGGCGGTAGGCGCTCGCGATCGTCATCCCGCTCTCGGCGCAGCGATGTCCGAGCACCACGCCGTCGCCGTCGGTGACATCGAGGTGGCGCGCGACGCGACCCAGCAGCACACGGCGGTCAAAACGGCGGGCCTGTCTCGGGTCCGTTCCCGCCCCGAGAGCAGCCGACTGAACGTGATACTCGTCCTCACCGTCCTGACGATTGAGCAATTGGGATGACACGACGATCGGCGCTGTTCCGTCGAGCATCGTGACCTCGAGACCGAGCACGGCGAGGTGGCGATGCGCGACGCTCACCATCGTCGACGACCTCACCCTGATCCGTTTGCCGGCAGGGGTCCGCCAGATGAGATCGCGCTCCACGATGCCGTTCCGAAAGTCGACCGACCGCTGGTAGTGCTCAAGATCCGCGGAGCCGAGTCGGAGAGGCTCGTCGTCGACGTAGAGCTTCATGAGCTTCGCGTCGGGAACGTTGACGATGGTTTGACCCGTTCGGGCGAAGGCGTGAGCGGACTCGGCGTGCATGATCGGCCACGTCTCGTGGAAGCCGTTCACGAAGGTGCCGTGCGAGTGGGCATCACGGCCCTCCGGGGGGTTCGCGCGGAGACCGAGGTAGCCGTTCGCCGCGACGAAGAGGGTCTCGGTGTGCCCGAGGTCATCACTGCAGTACTCGGTCTCAACGAGTCTCCACTCGTCGATCGGAAAGCGATGACGATCGATCTGGGTTGGGCGTCTTACCGGGCCGGTCACGTCAGCGCCCCAGTCACGGAGATCTCGTTGAGCGTGTCGACCACGACGCCCGCTCCGGCGGCGAGCAGGGCGGCTCGGGCTCCCACCCGGTCGACGCCGATCACGAGGTCGAACCCTCCCGCGGCGCCGGCGGTTACCCCGGACTCAGCGTCCTCGATCACGATCGTCTTGGCCGGGTCCGAACGAGCGAGTCGGGTGGCCAGCAGAAACGGGTCCGGGTGAGGCTTGCCGGGGATCCCCTCGGATTCGATAACGACGCCATCGACGATCACGTCGAAGCGGTCGAGCAGTTCGGCAGCGGCCAGCACGGCGCGCGCGTTCCGCGACGAAGAGACCACGGCGCTCGTCACCCCGGAGGCGTCGAGTCGATCGATCAGGTCGGTCGCGTCGGCGTACGGGGCGACACCGTCTCGCTCGAGTCGCTCTCGGAATACGGCGTTCTTCCGGTTGCCGAGAGCACAGACAGTCCGGTCGCCTGGAGCGTCATCGGGGTAACCCTCTGGCAGCGTCACCGCCCGTGAGTTGAGAAAGGAGCGCACGCCGTCGTAGCGGCTCCGCCCGTCGATGAAGCTCAGGTAGTCGCGATCGGTGAACCCGTGGTCGGCGAAGAGCTCCGCCCAAGCCGCGCGGTGCAGGTCGGCAGTCGGCGTGATCACGCCATCCAGATCGAAGAGCACGAGGTCGTGCCGAGCGCGATCGATGCAGGCGACCCCCGATGATGCTTCGGCCACGGCGGGAGCCTAGAAGGTGGGTCGGCTCACTCGCTCGCGTGTCCGGTTCGCTCCCGAGCGAGCTCGGCGAGACGCCGGTAGTCAAGTTTGCCGTTGACCGCGCGGCCCACGGAGTCGACCCCGAGGACGGTTCGCGGCGCCTTGTAGGCGGCGAGACGCGACCGGACGTGATCGATCAGTTGCGCGGGATCGGGAGAGGAGCCGTCCACGGTTTCCACCAGCGCGCACACGGTCTGACCGAATCGCTCATCAGGAAGGGCGACCACCGCGGCGTCGCGCACCGAGGCGTGGGTCTTCAGCGCCTCCTCGACCTCTTCGGGGTAGACCTTCTCGCCGCCCGTGTTGATGCACTGGCTGCCGCGGCCGAGCAGTCGCACCGATCCGTCGGCATCGACCTCCGCCCAGTCGCCGGGAATCGAGTAGCGGACACCGTCGATGACCTGGAAGGTGGCTGCGGACTTCTCCTCGTCTTTGTAATAGCCGAGCGGCATGTGGCCCCGCAGGGCGACACGGCCACGCTTTCCCGAGCCGGGTGCGACATCGTGCCCGTCCTCGGTGACGACCCGCGTGCCTGGGCCGAGGGTGAACGTCGCCGTCTCGCCGGCGCTGTCGGAGGTCGTCGTGTTGGTCGCCATGCCGATCGCCTCGCTCGAGCCCAAGGTGTCGAGCAGGATGAGGCGGGGGTTGTGGCGGAGCAGGCCCTCCTTCGTGGACTTCGACCACATGACACCCGACGAGACGATGACCCTCAAGCTCGAGATGTCCCAGCGCGCCGGTTCGGTATCGAGCGCCTCGAGGATCGGTTTGGCGAAGGCATCACCGACGATTGAGATCGAGTTGATGCCCTCTCGGTGAATGGTGTCGAGTAACTCCACCGGGTCGAAACGACGACCGACGAGGGTCGTAATCGATCCACCGATGAGCAGGGTGCTCATCGCGTTGAAGAAGCCGGTCCCGTGCATCAACGGAGCACCTGGTAGGCCCCGCGGTCCGGGTCCGCGCAACCGTTCGATCACCGCTGCCGGATCGACCGTGTCGGGCAGTCGGCGTCGGTTGTTGGCTTCGAGGGCGCCGATCACATCGGCCTGACGCCACATGACTCCCTTGGGCATACCGGTGGTGCCACCGGTGTAGAGGAGGAGAAGGTGGTCACCGCTGCGACCCCAGTCGCCGATCGCCCGGTCACCGCTCGATGTGGCGGCATGTTCGTAGGGAACCGCCCAATCGGGGGAAGGTCCGCTTCCGTCGTCGACGTGCAACCACAGGCGCACGCTGGGCACCCGCTGACGGATCTCCTCGATGCGCTCGGTGAATGTGCCGTGAAAGACGACGGCGGTCGTATCGGCGTTGTCCCACAAGTAGACCAACTCGTCGGCCGTGTAGCGATAGTTGGTGTTCACGATGGCCATGCCGGCCTTGAACGAGCCGAGGACGCTCTCAAGGTACTCAGGACCGTTGTAGAGATACTGCGCGACCTTGTCCTGCTGGTTGAGCCCCGCGTCCAGCAGCGAGCGCCCAATCCCGTCGGCCCGCTGATCGAACTCAGCCCAAGTCGTGGCGCGATCGCCGTGTCGCTGAGCGGGCGCCTCGGGTATCGCGGAGGCGATCCCCTCGAACACGTCGGCGAAATTCCACCCGGACATCGCTGGGACGCTACTCAGGGGCGATCCTGCGTACGGAGTCCGCGCGTCGTACGATCTGGTCATGGCGAGCACCATCAGCGACGAGCTCGTGTCACGGGCGGTGACCGTGGCGCGAGATGGGGCCGATCGCGCCGAGACGGAACGCCGCCTTCCGTTAGAGACCGTCGATGCCCTCGCCGCCGCGGGTCTCTTGCGCATGTGCCTTCCCTCGGATCTCGGTGGGCCCGGCGTTGACCCGCTGGAGACGATCGAACTGATCGAGCGCGTGGCCCATGCCGACGGGGCGGCGGGTTGGTGCTCGATGATCTCCAGCACGACCGCATCGATGGCGGTTTTTCTCGAACCCGAGATCGCCCGGTCGGTGTTCGCGTCGGCGAGAGCGACGGGCGGAGTATTCGCTCCGAATGGTGTCGGCCGCGTCGAGGGTGACGAGGTGGTCGTCTCGGGCCGATGGCAGTGGGGGAGCGGCACGCAGCACTGCGACTGGGTGGTCGGGGGAGCCCGATGCGATGACGGGGTGCAACGAACGTGCATCTTCCCGGCGTCGGAGATCGAGCTCCACGACACGTGGTTCACCTCCGGAATGAGAGGTTCGGGTTCGCTCGACTTCTCGGTCGATGAAGTTCGGGTGCCGCTCGCACGGACGGTTGCCCCCGGGCGTCAGGCGCCGTGTTCCGATGACCCGATCGCGCGATTCCCGAACTTCACCCTCCTCGCCATCGGGGTGGCGGCGGTCGGCCTCGGCATCGCGCGTCGCGCCCTCGACGAGCTGGTTCTGATCGCTGGAGCAAAGACGCCGCAGTTCTCCTCGCGAACCCTCGCTGAGAGCGGTTTCGCTCAGGGCGAGTTGGCGCGGGCTGAAGCGTCCTGGCGAGCCGCCCGGGCCCTCCTGCACACAAGTGTTGGCGAGTCGTGGAAGGAGGCGCTCGCCGGCCGGCCGATCGACGTCGATCGGCGGGTCGGAATGCGTCTCGCGGCGATGCATGCCGCATCGGAGGCGACCTCCGTGACCGATCGCGCCTTCACCGTGGCGGGTGGTTCCGCCGTGTACGACACGAGCGTGCTCGGACGGTGCCTTCGTGATGCGCACGTCGTCCCTCAGCACATCATGGTCGCTCCGCGGCTGGCCGAGACCCTCGGCAAGCATCTCATGGGTGTCGACCTCGACGCGTCGATGATCTGAGCCGGTCGTCAACTCGATGTTCACCTTCGGCAGCACGGCGTCGGTCAGAATGCGCTCATGACCGAGGACCATCGCGTGGACGTCGTCCTCGAGCACATCATGACCACGCGGGCCATCCGTCGCTTCACCCAGGAGCCGGTGAGTGACGGCGAGATCATCGAGTGCCTCCGCGCCGCCCAGCAGGCGCCATCGGGGGGAAACGTCCAGCCCCAGCAGTACCTCGTTGTCACCGAACCGGAGGTTCGCGCCCGAGTTGCGGGGTGGTACGGCCGGGCCTACCACCGCTACGAGGCCTCGCTCGATGACCCGGCCGAGTTCCGATCCGACGATGACCGTCGCTCGTGGGAGCGGACTCGGGACGCGAGCCGGCACCTCGCCGACCATATGGCGGATGTTCCGGTGCTGGTGCTCTTCCTCCAACCGAGGATCGCGTGGGGCTCCGAGGACGCCGATGGACCCCTCGACATCGGGCGACTCGACGCCAGCGTCTACCCGGCGGTGCAGAACTTTTGTCTCGCCGCCCGCGCCCTGGGCCTCGGAACGGCACTGACCACCGTCATCCGCGTCTACACCGACGAGGTGCTCGCCGAGCTCGGGGTGCCCGCCGGCCGGTATGAGATCGCGGCCCTCGTGCCGGTCGGTCATCCGACCGGGAGGTTCGGCGTGGCCCGACGCAAACCCGTCGAGGCCGTCACCCACTGGAACCGCTTCGGCGACCGTCGACGGTGACCGGCGCGGGCGCATCCGCGCGTCGATAGCGTCCCCGCGGCATGTCAACCCCCCTCGCTCAGCGCGACGATCTCCGCAACCTCGCGATCGTCGCCCACGTCGACCACGGCAAGACGACACTCGTCGACGCCATGCTCCGCCAGTCCGGCGCGTTTCGAGCCAACGAGTCGGTTGCCGAGCGGGTGATGGATTCGATGGATCTCGAGCGGGAGAAGGGGATCACGATTCTCGCCAAGAACACCTCGCTGGTCTGGGAAGGAGTCACGCTCAACATTGTCGACACCCCCGGCCACGCGGACTTCGGTGGTGAGGTGGAGCGCGCTCTGACCATGGTCGACGGGATCGTGCTGCTCGTGGATGCTGCCGAGGGACCGCTTCCGCAGACGCGGTTCGTCCTCCGCAAGGCCCTGGCCCGAGAGATGCCGGTGATTCTCGCGGTGAACAAGGTGGATCGTCCGGATGCCCGAGTCGCCGAGGTGGTGGACGAGGTCTACGAACTCTTCATCGACCTCGACGCCTCCGACGCCCAACTCGACTTCCCGATCGTCTACTGCGCGGGTCGAGACGGATGGGCCACTCTCGATCTCGCGGAACCGAGCACTGATCTGCGCGCCCTCTTCGAGACAGTGCTTGCGCACGTCCCGCCGCCGCGTTTCACGCCAGGTGCGCCCCTTCAAGCTTGGGTGACCAACCTCGATGCGAATCCGTATCTCGGCCGATTGGCGCTCTGCCGGGTGGTCGAGGGGACTCTCGAGAAGGGCCAGCAGGTCGCCTGGTGCCGGTCGGACGGAACCGTGTCGAGGGTGAAGGTCGCGGAGTTGCTCCTCACCGAGCATCTCGAGCGCCGATCAGTCGAGTCAGCCCGACAGGGAGACCTAGTCGCGGTGGCCGGTATCCCGGAGATCACGATTGGCGAGACCCTCGCCGATCCGGAGGATCCGAGAGCGCTGCCGGTCATCACCGTCGACGAGCCGGCTCTCGCGATGACGATCGGGATCAACACTTCTCCGCTCGCCGGGCGGGAGGGCTCGAAACTTACGGCTCGCCTCTTGAAGGCTCGCCTCGACGCCGAGCTCGTGGGCAACGTCAGCCTCCGGGTCGGGCCGACTGAGCGCCCCGACGCCTGGGAGGTGCAGGCGCGCGGAGAACTCCAACTCGCGGTTCTCGTCGAGACGATGCGGCGTGAGGGTTTCGAACTCACGGTAGGCAAGCCCGAGGTGGTCACTCGGATCATCGACGGTGTCAGGCACGAGCCGGTCGAGGCCGTGACCATCGACGTGCCTGAGGAGCACCTCGGCACCGTCACCCAGTTGTTGGCGTCGCGGCGTGGACGCATGGAGTCGATGGCCAATCACGGTCTCGGCTGGGTTCGGCTCGAGTACCTCGTGCCGGCCAGAGGCCTCATCGGCTTCCGGACGGAGTTCCTGACTGAGACCCGTGGAACCGGTGTCATCAGCCATGTCTATGACCGGCATGAGCCGTGGGCAGGGGAGATCCGCGCTCGCGAGCGGGGGTCGCTGGTGGCCGACCGCACGGGTCCCGCGACGACCTACGCGATGGTCAACCTGCAAGAGCGCTCAACCTTGATGGTCGGACCGGGCACGCAGGTGTATTGCGGGATGATCGTCGGTGAGAACTCACGGTCAGGTGACATGGACGTGAACATCTGCCGCGAGAAGAAACTGACCAACATGCGCGCATCATCGGCCGATGAGACCGTGAAGCTCACCCCCCACCGCGTGCTCTCGCTTGAACATGCTCTCGAGTTCATCGACACCGATGAGTGCATCGAGGTCACCCCGTCGAGCATCCGCTTGCGCAAACTCCACCTGGACCCTCAGGACCGGATCCGCCACGCGCGCCGGCCGGTTGAGGTCTGACGAACGCTCTAGCCGGCGAAGCTCGGGTCGTCGGGCCGGGTGCCCTCGAGGAAGCCCGGATAGAACTCGTCGAAATCGGAGAGGATCCGGTCGAGGGGCAAGTCATCGAAGCTTCCGTGACTTCGGAGGTACTCCATGTGCCGCCGTCCTGCTGAGTCGTAAGGGTGCATCAGGGCGTCCTGCGTACCGTCGAAGGAGAGCACTCCGACCCCGAACCGCTCGCACATGTCGAGGTTGAAGGCGGAGCTGAGCTTGAACCAGCGCCCATCGAGGTGAAGCTCGGCATATCCGTGCCACATGAAGACGTCGGTGCCCATCGCGGCGAGGAGTCGTTCGCTGGTGAGGTGATTTCGCACATCGGCGAATCCGAGGCGCGCGGGAATTCCCGAAGCCCGGGCCGCCGCGCACAGCAGAACGCTCTTCGGTACGCACCAATTCGCTGGAGCGAGCGCCACTGTGCTCGCCCGGTAGGCCATTGGATCACGTGAGCACCGGTACGGGTCGTACCTGATGCCGTCGCGCACCGCGTGGAACAGGAGCACCGCCGTCTCGGTCGGCGTGCGTGGATCCGTTCCATCGAGCGCGTGTCCCACGAACTCCGATACCGCCGGATGTCCGTGGTCGATGAACTCGGTCTCGGCGAGAAGGCTCGGAACGTCGGCTGGGTCGCTCATGGCCCGAAACTAGGCCTCGTATCCGCCAGGGTCCCGATCCGAGAGCAGGCCGATCCATTGCTCGGAGTGGCAGACTCTCGGGATGAACGCGATCGGCGGCGCGCTCGATCGGCCTCACGGAGCGGTCGGCGTGTCGGTTCCGCCCGACTCCGTCGACGATCTCGACCGGCTTCGCCGCATGGTCGCCGAACTCGACTCCGTGGTCGTCGCCTTCAGCGGAGGAGCCGATTCGGCGCTCCTCGCGGCGGTGTGCCACCAGGTGCTCGGCGAACGGGCGCTCGCGGTGACGGCCGTGTCGCCGTCGCTCGCGGCCGCCGAACTGGCTGACTGCGAGCGCTTGACCGGTGAGTGGGGCATGCGGTGGGAGACGGTCCGCACCGACGAGATGGAGTCGGCCGCTTACCGTCGAAACGATCCCGACCGATGCTTCCACTGCAAGTCCGCCCTCATGGATGCGGTCGGGCCTCTCGCTGAGTCATTCGGAGCGGTGGTAGCGCTCGGGGTGAACATCGATGACCTCGCCGACCACCGGCCGGGCCAGCAAGCCGCTCGCGAGCGGGGGGCCGTGTTCCCACTCGTCGAAGCTGGTCTTACCAAGGACCGGGTGCGCGACTGCTCGCGGCTGCTCGGTCTCTCCACTTGGGACAAACCAGCGGCTGCCTGTCTCGCGAGTCGGGTTCCGCACGGCACCGAGGTGTCGGTCGAGTTGCTGTCGCGCATCGAACGCGCCGAGGCGGCGCTCGCGGAACTGGGCGCCGTCGACCTCCGCGTCCGTCATCACGACGACGTCGCCCGGATCGAGGTTCCCGCCGTGGCGTTCGATCGCGTGGTCGCCGATCGCGAACGCATAGTGGCCGCACTTCGGGGCCTCGGATACCGCTACATCACCCTCGACCTCGAAGGATTCCGTTCGGGGAGCATGAATCCGCCGGGGTCCCACGGGTGACCGCCGATCACCGCTCGCGCCGCTCGCGCCTGCGACGCCGTTCGATCTCGATCACCGGGCTCGTGGTCATGACGGTCGTCTCCACGACACTTGCGCCGCTCTCCGTTCCGGCGCTCGCCGTCGTCGACACGGTGAGGGGTCGTCGCCGTCTCCCTCTCGCCAGGCTGAATCTCTTCGGCATCTGGTGGTGCTGGATCGAGGTGATCGGTCTCGTCTCGGCCCTCGGGATGTGGGCGGCCGGTCGAGCTCGAGACGGCGACCTCCACTACCGACTCATGTCATGGTGGGCAGGGGCGTTGATGTGGGGCATGGGGACCGCCCTCGGACGGCGCCCCCAGGTCGAGGGTGTCGAACATCTGGCGACCGGTCGCGCGATCGTGCTGTCGAGGCACGCGAGCCTCGCCGACTCGTTGTTGTCGGCCTGGTCGATCGCGACCACGGCGCGACTCCATCCGAGATACGTGGTGAAACGGGAGTTGTTGTGGGATCCCTGCCTCGACGTGGTCGGTTTGCGAATCCCTAATCACTTCCTGGCGAGGGCGGTCGACGACAACTCGGCCGAGCTGGAGGCGCTACGCGAGCTGGCGCGGGATCTTGGTGAGCGCGATGTGGTGGTTATCTTCGCGGAGGGGACCAGAGCGAACCCGGTGAAGCGGGCGCGCGCGCTGGAGCGGATCGCGGAGCGCTCACCGGAGCGAGCCGCGCGCATGTCCGAACTGCGGCACCTGCTGCCGCCGAGGCCCGCGGGGAGTGTGGCGCTCGTGGAGGCCGATCCCGAGAACGATCTTGTGAGCGCGTGGCACGTGGGTTTCGAAGGAATGGATACGTTCAGCGGAATCATCTCGTCGCTCACATCCGGTGTCCCCGCCTTCCGATTCGTTGTCACCCGCCACGATCGGGCTTCGGTGCCGACCGGACCCGCGTTCGCCGACTGGCTCGACGCTCGCTGGCTGGAGATGGACTCCGAGGTCGACCGTGCGCTACGACAGGAGAATGACAGTGCCTGAACCCGCGCTCGCGTTTGACTCCATGATCGCCCTCTCGACCGGGGGAGCGCTCGGAGGTGCAGCGGTCGCGATCGCTGCACTCATGGTGGGCACGTGGCTGGTCAGCCTCGTTCTCCGGAACGCGTCGATCGTCGACATCACGTGGGGCCTCGGATTCGTGGTGGTCGGCTGGGTGAGCGCCGTGCGCGCCGATGAGGCGGCGGGCTCGGCGTCGCTCATGGTGGCGATGATCACCCTCTGGGGGTTGCGGCTCGGCGTGTACCTGTTCTGGCGCAATCACGGCAAGGGAGAGGACTACCGCTACGTCGCGATGCGACGCCATTGGGGACCGAGATTCTGGATCATCAGCCTCGCAACGGTGTTCGGGCTCCAGGGAGCTCTGATGTGGGTCGTCTCGCTGCCGGTGCAGGTGTCCCATGTCGGTGAGGGTGGGAGCGGCGCCGCCTCCTCGGTACTCGTCGTCGTTGGCCTCGCGATCTATCTGCTCGGCCTCGGGTTCGAGGTCATCGGCGACCTGCAACTCGCTCGCTTCAAGGCGGATCCGACCAATGCAGGAAAGGTGATGCGCACCGGACTCTGGAGGTACACCCGTCATCCGAACTACTTCGGCGACGCCTGCGTCTGGTGGGGAATCGGTGTGGTTGCGCTGTCGGTCTCGGGCACCTGGTGGTCGCTCGTGGGCCCCTTGGTGATGAACGTCCTGTTGGTCCGCGTCTCGGGCGTCGCCCTGCTTGAACGCTCGCTCCGCAAGCGCAAGCCCGACTACGAGGACTACGTCCGCACAACGAGCGCTTTCGTACCCCGGCCACCCCGCAGCTGAACTCCGGTCGGGCTCCCGTCTCCCGCACCTCTTAGAGTCGACGGCATGAAGCTGTCGATGATGATCAACTACTCGGGTGATTTCCACGCTGATGTGAAACAGGTGCAGGCACTCGAGTCGGCCGGCCTCGATCTCGTGTGGGTCCCCGAGGCCTACAGCTTCGACGCGGTGAGCCTGATGGGCTACCTCGCGGCGAGCACCTCGACGATCGGGATCGGCGCCGGGATCCTCAACGTCTACTCCCGAACCGCGAGCTGCATCGCCCAGACCGCGGCCGGTCTCGACTTCGTGAGTGGAGGACGCTTCACACTCGGTCTTGGCGCCTCAGGTCCGCAGGTGGTGGAGGGCTTCCATGGGGTGCCCTACGAGAAGCCGATGCCCCGAATTCGCGACTACATCGAGGTCTGTCGAATGGTGTGGCGCCGCGAACGGGTCGAGTTCGAAGGCGACGTGCTGACCGTTCCGCTCCCGGACGGCGAGGGAACCGGACTCGGCAAGCCGCTCAAGCTGATCAACCACCCGGTGCGCGAGGACATCCCGATCTACTGGGCGTCGCTGATGGGCCTGTCGGTGAAGGCCACGGCGAAACTCGCCGATGGTTGGTTGCCGATCTTCTTCGACCCTGAGCGGTTCGACTCGGTCTGGGGTGACGATCTGCGCGCCGGACTCGCCGAGCGCGACCCGGGCCTCGGCCCGCTCGAGATCTCCGCCGGCGGGATGGTGGCCATCGGCGACGAGTACGCCGCTTCGGGCGCCGACGGCATCCTCGATTTCGCGCGACCGAGCGTCGCGCTCTACGTAGGAGGAATGGGAGCCCGCGACAAGAACTTCTACAACACGATCTGCCAGCGCTATGGCTACGTCGATGAGGCGAAGGAGATCCAGGACCTCTACCTCGACGGCAAGAAGGCAGAGGCCGCTGCCGCGGTGCCTCGGGAGATGCTTATCGGCACCAACCTCGTCGGACCAGCGGGGTTCGTGAAGGAGCGGATCGCGGCGTACCGCGAGGCGGGCGTCACCCATCTTCAGGTCATGCCGATCGGGCCCGATCCGGTCGCGATCATCGAGCAGCTCCGCCGGCTCATCGACTGAGCCGGTCGATCAGCGTGGCTCGCGGGGGAGTCCGAGGACGCGCTCGCCGAGGATGTTCCTCATCACATCGCTGGTGCCGCCCATGATGGTGTAGCCAGGCGCGTAGACCACGCCGCGTGTGACGTCGTCCCAGAGCATCGTTTCGGCGCCGAAGACCGACGCCACGAACTCTGCGACTCGCCATTCGTGTTCGGTGCAGAAGCACTTGGTGGCCGCGGAGAAGCCCGGAGGGGCCTGACCGAGCACCTCCCGGGTCACGAGGATCCTTCCGATGCGGTAGTCGCTCTCGAGGCGCGCGATGCGTTGACGCGTCCTCGGATCGTCTCGATCGGCTCGGGCGAGGGCGAGCTCGTAGATCGCACGGTTGGAAACGAGCCGATCGATACCCCCTCGCTCGTGTTCGAGTTGGCGCATGGTCTGCTTGAAGGCGTTGCCCTCGACTCCAACCAAGTTGGCGGCGGGGACGCGCACGTTGGTGTAGAAGACCTCGGCGAAGTGCCGGTTGGTGGTCATGTCTTTGATGGGGCGAACCTCGATGCCGGGCGTGTCCATCGGCACGATGATCTCGCTGATCCCGCGGTGCGGTGGCCCATCGGAGGATGTTCGGCAGATCAGGTAGCAGTAGTCGGCGACCGCCCCGAAGCTGGTCCAGATCTTCTGCCCGTTGATGACGTAGTCGTCGCCGTCGAGTACTGCGCTCGTCTTCAGTGAAGCGAGGTCGCTGCCGGCGTTCGGCTCAGACATGCCGATGCACCAGGTCGTCTCCCCGGAGAGGATCCCCGGCAGGAACTCCTGTTGTTGGTCGGGACGTCCGTGGGTCATCAGAGCCGGACCCATCTGCCGGTCGGCGAACCACATCGCGGCGATCGGTGCGCCTGCGGCGATCAACTCCTCACCGATGATGAGGCGATCAATCGCGGGTCGTCCGCCTCCGCCAAACTCCTTGGGCCAGGTCAGGCCGATCCACCCGAGCTCACCCATCGTGCGGGCGAACTCCTTCGAGTAGCCGTTGATCCAGGAGTCGAGGTGCCAGCCGTGCTCGGCGACGGCCGCCGCCGCGACCCCGCGCGCCTGTTCCCTCAGCGCGTTTTGCTCAGGGGACCAGGCGAAGTCCACGGCTCAGGAGCGCGCTGAGATCGGGGTGTAGTCGCGCTCCTCTGGCCCGACGTACCACTGCCTCGGACGCGAGATCCGCTGATCTCCGTCGGCGAGCAGTTCCTGCCAGTGTGCGAGCCAGCCAGCGGTGCGGGGGATCGCGAAGAGCACCGTGAACATGTCGACCGGGAAGCCCATGGCCTGGTAGATCAGGCCGGAGTAGAAGTCGACGTTCGGATAGAGCTTTCGGTCGACGAAGTACGGGTCGGCGAGCGCGACCTCTTCCAGCTTCAACGCGATGTCGAGGAGCGGGTTCTTGCCCGTGACCTCGAAAACGTCGTAG
>JAYQAE010000032.1:0-14219 GCA_038136655.1 Ilumatobacteraceae bacterium | reverse complement strand
TGACTGGAGCCGGGTGCGGGAATCGAACCCGCGACCACATGATTACAAGTCAAGTGCTCTACCAACTGAGCTAACCCGGCGCGGTGCTCAGGCTAGCGATGCCCTCCGCGGGCGCTCTCGCGACGCGCTTCAGCGACGGTGCCGACGAATCTCGTAAGCAGCGAGCGCGGCGGCCGCCGACACGTTGAGCGAGCCGACCCGACCAAGCATCGGGATCGCGACGATCATGTCGCAGCGCTCGCGCACCAGGCGTGACAGGCCAGCTCCCTCCGCTCCCAGCACCACACAGATCGGCTCCGCTGCGAGGTCACCCAACTCGAAGAGATCTCGGTCGGCGGCATCGTCGAGACCGACGATCCACACCCCCGCCTCGCGCAGGCGAGCGAGCGCCGCGGGCAAACCCGGCACCACAGCGATCGGTACGTGCTCGACAGCTCCCGCGGCCGCCTTGGCGACCGTCGGCGTGACATGGACCGCGCGATGGCGCGGCACCACCACCGCGTCGACACCAGCCCCCTCGCAACTACGCAGGATCGCCCCGAGATTGCCCGGATCGGTCACTCCGTCGACCGCGACGACGAACGGCACGTGCCCAGGTCGCCGACGCACGATGGCGCCGAAGTCGGCCTCGGGGATCGGCGCCGCGAAGGCGAGCACCCCTTGCGGAGCTTCCGACCGAGCGGTCGCCTCAAGTCGCTTGCGCGCCACGTACGACACCGAGACACGATTCGCCCTCGCCAGCCCCTCGATGTCCTCCACCCCGTCGGAACCCTCGAGCTCGGCCGAGATCCAGATCTCACGCGTGCGCCGCCGCTGAGCGAGCAACAACTCTCGCACCGCCTGACGACCCTCGATCTGCTCGCCACCAAGTGTCTTCGGCTTCGAGCCCCGCTCCTCTCCGTCGGCGCGAACCGGACCGGTCCTGCCGGCCCCGCGGCTCCTCGGCGCCCCACGTCCACCTCGGGGAGCACTTCCGCGCGAGGATCCCGCGCGCTTCGGCCCGCCTCGGCCCGTTGCTGGCCGCGACTGACCCGGCCGACCCGACCCGCGACCCGTTCTGCGCTGGCCGCTCATCGCAGGATCACCACCGACGCGAATCCGGCGATTCCCTCCACCCGGCCGATCGCACCGAGACCCTCGGCTCGGCGACCGGTCAACGACACGGGAGCACCGACCGCCGTCGACAGGTTCGACTCCATCTCCGTTCGGCGAGGGGCGATACGCGGCCGTTCGCACACCAGGGCGACCGAAGCGTTGCCGATCGACCAGCCATCAGCCCTCACCATCACCGAAACCTCGGCCAACAGCTCGAGCGAGTCCGCTCCCTCCCAGCGCGGATCGGTATCGGGGAAGTGCGAACCGAGATCGCCGAGCCCAGCGGCCGACAGCAACGCGTCGGCGATCGCATGGGCTGGAACATCGGCATCGGAGTGACCGACGAGCGCCGGCTCCCCCTCGAAGACGCACCCGCCGAGCACCAGCTGACGCAACCCCGACGCCTCGAGCTCAAACCGATGAACGTCGAACCCCTGACCGACGCGAACCTCCGGCAAACTCATCGCGCCACCGCCCCCCGGGCCCATTCGAGATCCTCCGCGGTGGTGATCTTGCGGTTCAGCGCCTCACCCGCCACAACGACGACACGACCACCCGAAGCCTCAACGAGGGAAGCGTCATCGGTGCCCTCGGCTCCAGCGGCGTGGGCGGCGCGGAGCACCTCAGCGCGGAAGGCCTGCGGGGTCTGCACGGCGCTCAGTGTGGAGCGGTCGGGCGTCGAAGCCACCTCGAGTTCACCCTCGACCGCGCGCACCACCTTGATCGTGTCGCTCACCGGCAAACCCGGAACGGCTCCGTCGGCTCCGGCTCGAACCGCGGCGATGACCCGCTCAAACAGCGCGACCGAAGCGAACGGCCGCGCGGCGTCATGGACGCAGACAATCTCGGCATCAGCTGGGACGACGGCCAACCCGGCCCGGACGCTCTCGGCCCGAGACTCGCCGCCGGCGACACCGCCCTCGCGATCGACATCCTCAGCAGGCACCACCACGACCACTCGCGAACCGGCAGAGCGCGCCACCGAGACCGAACGGTCGATGATCCGCTCGCCGTCGATCTCCTCGTACTGCTTGAGACCACCGAAGCGAGATCCGCGACCGGCACCGACGACGACCGTCCACACCGCCGCACCATCGGTCACGACTCGGAGGGTAGTACCGTCCTATCGAGATGGCAGACAGCGGTTCCCCCCTCATCAATCTCCTCTCCAAGGTCGACTTCTTCGCCGACGCGTCGACCCCCGCACTTGAGCGCGTCGCTTCCCGATCGCATCGCCGAGAGCTATCCCGTGGCGAGACCCTCTTCGCCGAGGGCGACACACCCCACTTCTTGTTCATCGTCATCACCGGACGGATCGCGATCGTCATGTCGAGCGAGGTCGATGACCGCGAGTCCGTGGTCGCGCTCATGGAAGACGGCGATCTCTTCGGCGAACTCGGCCTCCTCGACGATGGCCCCCGCTCCGCGGGCGCCCGCGCGCTCAGCGTGTCGGAGGTGCTCGAGATCCCGTTCGAGGCTGTGCGCGAGATGCTGGACGAGGAGCCGAGCCTGCTCTGGAACGCGGCGCGGATGCTCGCGCGACGGTTGCGCGCTATGGACGAGGTGCTCGCCGACTCGGTCTTCCTCGACGTAACGGGGCGAACCGCCAAGAAGATCGTTGAGCTCTCAGCGGGTCGAGACGAGTTCGTCCTCCCTGTCACCCAAGAGGAGCTCGCCGGAATGGTTGGCGCCTCCCGCGAGCGGGTCAACAAGGCGATCGCCAGCTTCGCCCGCCTCGGCTGGCTCGAGCAGCACGAGCGCAACTACCGGATCATCGAGCGCGACCGGCTCGAGAACCGAGCCCGCTGACTCAGCCCGACAGCCACGAACGAGCCCGGCTGAACGCCGTGGCGGCATCAGTGGCCCGGTGCGCTGGTCGGCTCGCGTCGTGGGCGAACCCGTGCTCAGCCTCAGGGAATCTGAGCGTCTCGACACCGGTCGCCTCGAGGTCGACCACGGCGTCCGCCGGTGTATACGGATCGAGTTCGCCGATCACCGCGAGCACCGACTCAGGGTCGGCGACCACCAAGTCGAGCGGCTCACCCTGGCCGGGAGACCGCCACGGTTCGGGGAGGCGGATCATTCCGTAGAAGGAAGCGATCCGATCGAACCGGCCAGTCGACGCCGCCTTGAAGCAGTACATGCCGCCCATGCAGAAACCGATCAACCCGACCGAGTCGCATCCGGTCCGCTCAGCAGCCGCGACGAGATCGCCGAGCACCACCTCATCGGCGAGGGTCGGCACCGCCGCGTAGCGCGGCTCGAGGTCAGCGCCGAGGTCGCGGCCGGGGAACGGCTCGACCGCGATCGTCGTCATGCCCCACTCGGAAGCGAAGCGCTCCACCATGTCGGTGAAGAGCGGCCGCAGGCCGAAGATGTCTGGGGCGATCACCAGGCCGCGGGACGATCCCGCCACCTCCGCGATCGTGATCGGCGTGCCGTTGTCGAGGGCGCTCTGCATGCGCCGACCCTAGACCGACCGTTCGGTCAGTGGTCGGCCGCGACCTGGGCGGCCTTCGCGGCCGCCTCGATGATCCGGTCGAGCACCGAGTCGTCGTGGGCGAGTCCGACGAAGATCGCCTCATAGGCGCCGGGCGCCATCGCCACTCCCTCGGCGAGCATGGCGTGGAAGAAGCGCGCGTAGGCCGACTCGTCGGTGGTCTTCGCCCCGGCGAAATCAACCGGGGTGTCACCATCGCCGAGGTACATGCCCATCAGCGTGCCGACCGTCGGGAACGACACCGCGAGACCGGCGGATCGACACACCTCGGTGAGCGCCGCCGACAGCCGTTCCACCCGAGCCTCCAACAGCTCATAGACAGGGCCGTCGAGCAAGTCGAGGGCGGCGAGTCCAGCGGCGGTCGCGATCGGATTACCGGCGAGGGTGCCCGCGTGGAACACGGCGCCGAGCGGTGACAGCGACTCCATCACCTCGGCGCGCCCACCGACCGCGCCGATCGGCAGACCGCCTCCGATCACCTTGCCGAAGGTCGTGAGGTCGGGGGTGACACCGAAGCGGCCTTGGGCGCCGCCCGCGCCGAGGCGGAACCCGGTGATCACCTCATCGAAGATCAACAACGCGCCGACGCGATCGCACTCGTCGCGGAGCCCTTCGAGGAATCCAGGTGTCGGTGCGACGAGACCCATATTCGCCGCCACCGGCTCCACGATGACCGCGGCCACCGACTCATCGAGTTCGGGCACGCGGTTGTAGGGGACGACAAGCGTCTCAGCGACCGAACCGGCCGGCACCCCGGCGGTCCCGGGAAGACCGAGGGTGGCGACCCCGCTGCCCCCGGCAGCGAGGAGCGCGTCGGTCGCCCCGTGGAAGTTCCCGTGGAAAATGACCACTCGGTCGCGACCGGTGTGACCGCGCGCGAGGCGAACCGCGGTCGACGTCGCCTCGGTACCCGAGTTCATGAACCTCACCCGCTCACACGACGGCACCCGCTCGCGGACCGCCTCGGCGAGCTTCATCTCGCGGGTCGTTGGAGCGCCGTAGGAGGTGCCGGCGGTCGCGGCCTCACCGACCGCGGCGACCACGGCCGGATGGGCATGACCGAGGATGATCGCCCCGTAGCTCTGGACGAGGTCGATGTACTCGTTTCCCTCGACGTCCCAGACGCGCGCGCCCTCGGCTCGCGCCACCACATAGGGGCGACCTCCGACGGAGGAGAACGCGCGGATCGACGAGTTGACCCCGCCCGGTATGGCAGCGAGCGAACGCTCGAACACGGCGTCGTTGTCGGCCAATCCGGCACCGACGCACAGCGCCGGGGTGCAACCGGCCGCCTCACAGCGCGCCGGATCGCAATATGGGATCACCGGAGCCCCCCGGCGCCCTCGGCAAACCATCGAGTGGCATAGGACAGGATGACGTCGGCTCCAGCCCGGCGGATCGAAGTGAGGTGCTCGAGCATCACCGCGTCGCCATCGATCCATCCGCGCTCCGCGGCAGCGTGCACCATCGCGTACTCACCGCTGACGTGATAGGCGGCGAGTGGCAGATCGACCGAGGCGCGAACTGCTGAGATCACATCGAGATAGGCGAGGGCCGGCTTCACCATCACCATGTCGGCGCCCTGCTCGATATCGGCGGCCACCTCCACGAGCGACTCGCGCGCGTTGCGCGGGTCTTGCTGGTAACCGCGGCGGTCGCCACCGTCGGCGATCATCACGTCGACCGCATCGCGGAACGGGCCATAGAGGGCGCTCGCGTACTTCGCCGAGTAGGCGAGGATCGCGGTGGTGTCGTGGCCGGCCGAGTCGAGAGCCGAGCGGATCGCGCCCACCTGGCCGTCCATCATCCCGGAGGGAGCGACCACGTGGGCTCCCGCCGCGGCCTGGGCCAGGGCGGCCGCGCAGTAGATGTCGAGGGTGAGATCGTTGTCGACCGAGCCGTCAGGCCGCACGATGCCGCAGTGACCGTGATCGGTGTACTCGTCGACGCAGAGGTCGGCCATCAGCACGACCCGGTCGCCGAGTGCGGATCGCAGTTCGCGGAGGGCGACCTGCACGATGCCGTCGGGATCGCTCGCCCCCGAACCAACCGCGTCCTTGTGGGCGGGTACCCCGAACAGCATCACCGAGCGGACCCCGAGGTCGGCGAGTTCGCCCACCTCGGTCACCAACGACTCGACGGTGTGCTGCACCACCCCGGGCAGCGAACCGATCGGCTCAGGGGCATCGATGCCCTCGCGCACGAAGAGCGGCGCGATGAGGTCGGAGGTGTGGAGTCGCGTCTCGGCGACGAGGTCGCGCATCGCGGCCGTGCCGCGAAGGCGCCGGGGACGGTGCTGGGGGAAGCGGCCCTGACCCATGAGCGCATGGTACGGCCGAGGGGCCCCGGCGGACACCTCGGCGCAGGACGCGCCAGTCAGCGGCGACCGAGGAGAGCGACCACCGCGTCGACAAGACCGTCGATCGAATGATCCTCGGCGACCGCGGTCACCTCGAGACCGGCGGATCGCGCGGCCTCAGCGGTGGTCGGCCCGATCGCCACGACCGCGCCGGCATCGATGGGGCCGGCCTCGGCCCAAGCGGTGGCGGCCGAACCGCTGGCCAGCAGCACCGCGTCGGCTCCGGAGGCCGCGGTGAGTTGCTCCGCGCCCGGGCGACGCCGACGCGTTGAGTAGACGGTTCGCTCCTCCACCTCCACCCCAGCGGCGACCAACGAGTCGATCACCGTGCGCGAGGCGAGATCGCCAAGGGCCACGAGTGCCCGGTCACCGGGCGAGACCCGGGTGAGGAGTTCGGCGGCGAGATCCTCGCCGGTCTGATGCTCAGGAACAAGGTCGACCTCACGTCCCGCCACCTCGGCGAGCACCCGGGCAGAGGCGACGCCGACCGCGGCCAGCGACGGTTGACCGTTATCGGCGGTGAGCAGATCGACGAGACAGGCGGCGCCGTGGCGAGAGGTGACCACGACCCAGTCGAGTGGGCCGTTCACCGGCTCGACCTCGAGATCGACCACCTCGATCATCGGGACCTGAACCACATGGGCGCCGAGCGCGGCGAGCCGTCGGTCGAGGTCACCGGGCATCTCGCGGGTGGTGACGACCGTTCGGCCGAGGAGCGGAGCCTCGTCGCTCACCATCCACCAACCGATTCGAGAGCGGCGCGAGCCGCCACGCGGGCCACATCAACCGTGGCCGACCCATCGATCGGGATCGATCGACGATCGATCGTTCCCCCTGCTCCAGCGAGGAAGGTCCACAGCACGTCTCCGACGTGGTGCGCGCCGACCGGCAGCGAGCAGCCGGAGCCGAGTTCGGCGAGGAAGGCGCGCTCGAGGGTGACCGAGCGGGCAGTCATCGGGTCGTTCACCCCCGACAGGGCCGCGATCGCGACTTCATCGTCGGTGCGGCACTCCACGGCGACGCAACCCTGGCCGACGGCCGGCACGAACTCGGTTGGATCGAGCTCCTCGGCGATCCGGTCGGTCATGCCGAGCACCTCGAGGGCAGCGACCGCCATCACGATCGACCCACCCTCGGGTAGTCGCTCGAGCCGGGTGCCGATGTTGCCGCGAAGCTCCACGAATCGGAGGTCATCGCGAACGGCTGACAGTTGGGCGCGGCGGCGAACCGAACCGGTCGCGATGGTCGCTCCCGGGGCGAGTTCGGCCAAGGGTCGACCGATGAGCGCGTCGCGAGCGCTGCGGCGTTTCGTCCACGCCGACACCGCGAGGCCGTCAACCGGTTCGGTCGGGAGGTCCTTGGCGGAGTGCGCGGCGAGGTCGGCGCGCCCGTCGAGCACGGCCCGCTGCACCTCCTTGGTGAACACGCCGCGACCGCCGATGGAGTGGAGCGGTGTGCCGGCCGACTGCGATCGGTCACCTTCGGTGTCGACGAAGACGAGCTCGCACCGATGACCAGCCTCCATGAGCGCATCGGCGACGGCGGACGCCTGGGTGCGCGCCTGTGGACTGGATCGCGTGGCGAGGCGGAGCACCCGGTCGACGCTCACGCTCAGGTCACTCGATGTCGAAGAGGTCGGCGACCGCGGCGGCGTTGCGCTCACCCTGCGGGGTTCCGGCCTGCGACCGCAGGCGAACCGAGGGCTCATGGAGCAACTTGTTGACGATGCCCTTGGTGAGGGCCGCAACGGCCGCCCGTTGATCATCGTCGAGCCCGTCGAGTCGCGAGGCGAAGCGATCGATCTCGGCGAGGCGAACCTCCTCGGCGCGCTCTCGCATTGCGGCCACCAGCGGAGCCGCTTGCATGGCGGTGAGTTCAGCGGCGAACCGATCGACCTGCTCAGCGACGAGACGCCGCACGTCGTCGGTCTCGGCGAGGCGCTCGGCGCGTCCCCGATCGGCCCATGCGCTCAGATCGTCGAGATCGAGCACCACGGTGTCGGGCAGCGTGGCAACACGGGCATCGACGTCGCGGGGCACAGCGATGTCGACGAACACCAGTGGACGGCCGGGCTCGCGGACCGAGGTGACCATGTCGACATCGATCAGGGTGCCGTCTGCACCGGTGCAGGTGAGCACGACATCGGCGTCGGCGAGGTGCGTCCGCAGGGTGTCGAGCCCGGCGGCCTGTCCACCCACCCGGGTCGCTACCCGGTCGGCGCGGGCGATGTCGCGGTTGAGCACCGTGACCGACTCGGCTCCGGCCGCGTCGAGGGCGACGGTGATTCCCTCGCCCATCGAACCGGCGCCCACGACGAGCACGCGTCGTCCCGCTAGGCCGCCGAATCGTTCGGCGACCATCTCGACAGCCGCGTGGCTGATTGAGGCGGTGCCGCGAGCGATAGCGGTCTCGGTGCGGGCGCGCTTGCCCACCTCGAGTGCGAGCCGGAACATGAGGTTGGCCGAGGTGCGGGCACCGCCTTCGGAGCGAGCGACCTCCCAGGCGTCGCGGACCTGACCGAGGATCTCGCCCTCGCCGACGACCACCGAGTCGAGGCCGGCAGCCACCTCGAAGAGGTGCGAGACGGCGGCATCGTCGTGCTCGGAGTAGAGGTGCGGAGTCAACTCATCGGCGTTAAGCCCACTCACCGTGCAGAGGTGATCGCTGATGTCGGCGTAGGCGCCGTGGAATCGCTCGGTGACCGCGTACACCTCGGTTCGGTTGCAGGTGCTGAGCACCACAACCTCGCGAAGGTTGTCGCGGGCGGCGAGCCCGGAGACGGTCTTGGAGATCTCGTCGCCGGTGAGCGTCAGCCGCTCGAGCACGCTGAGTGGAGCGGTCCGGTGGTTCACTCCGACGACGAGGATCGACATCGATCGAACCCTATGCGCTCGCGCTGCGACCGGCCTCGCCCGAAACGGCGCGGAGGCTGCTGGCAGCCGCGGCCCGACGCTGCTCGTGATACGAGAGGATCTGGAGCTCGACGGCGAGGTCGACCTTGCGGACGGTGACGCCGAGCGGCACCGAGAGCACCACCGAAGCAAAGTTGAGAATGCTGGTGACTCCGGCGCGAACCAGGAGGTCGGCCGCTTCCTGGGCCGCGGCGCTCGGGGTGGCGATCACACCGATCGAGACATTCTTGGCCGAGACGATCTGATGAAGGTCCTCGAGAGGCCGCACCCGCACTCCCCCGACGACCGTGTCGACCTTGTCGGGCGAAACGTCGACGATCCCAGCGACCGGATAGCCCCGGTCCGCGAACCCGCCGTAGCCGGCGAGGGCCTGTCCGAGATTGCCAGCGCCGACGATCACGACATGCCAGTCGTGCTCGAGGCCGAGCTCGTGACGGATCTGGTACACGAGGTATTGCACCTCGTAGCCGACGCCGCGGGTTCCGTAACTCCCGAGGTAGCTGAGGTCCTTGCGCACCTTGGCAGCGTTGACCCCGGCCAGGCCGGCGAGGTCCTCGGAGGACATGTTCGAGACACCGGCCTCGAGTTGCGCCGTCAGGATCTGGAGGTAGATCGGCAGGCGCGACACCGTGGCATCAGGGATGCGTCGTCTCGTGCGATGGGGGGACATCACTCGAAAGAGTAGGAGGCTCGTGCAAGTTTTCACAAAGCCTGCTCAAGATTCCCTCGCAACAATCTTTCCGACTCAGACAGGGACTGTCCGCGGACCGGCCGAACCGCCGACCCGATGTCGAGCGACTCAGAGACGAACGAGCGAGACGATGCCAGCGACGAGGATCGCCGCGAGCAACAGACCGAGAGCCAAGGTGGTGGCGGGGCGCACGTCGCGACCCTACCCGCGGCCGAGTTCGACCGGGACGGTGACCGGGTCGGCGCCGTCACCGTCGCTCAGCACCACCTGATCGCCTTCGCCGATGCCGAGCTCGGCGGCCGCCGAACCCCGGTCGACGCAGACGGCGAGCAGCCCGTGCGAGTCGGCGACGAGGCCGATACCTCCGCCGATCTCACCGAAGGTCGCGCATCGGCGCACCGACCGTCGCACGTTTCCCGTCGCCGAGGTCGGGTCGTCGAGACGGAGAGTGAGCACCGCGCCCCAATCCGGGGGCAACTCCTCCGAGCCGACGTTGATCTGACAGTTGCCGAAGCGGTCGACCCAGAGCACCTCGGCGATCACCTCATCGCTCTCGTGTCGGGGCAGCGGGATCGTGCCCGGCATGAGAGCTGCCGGATCGACTGCCGAGCCGAGCTCGGCGAGATCGACGCCGTTGCACAGGTGCGCGGCGACCGGAGCGAAGATGTCGCGGCCGGCGAAGGTCGCCCCGGGCGTCTCAAGGTGAAAGCTCGAGTCGTCGAGCACCACCGCCCGACCGGCGCCTCCGGCGAGGGCGACGGCCGGGGCGAGCAACCCGTTGTCGGGCCCCACGAGAATTCCTGCGCCGTCACCTACCTCGATCGCGACGGCCCGCCGCTCGGTGCCAACCCCTGGATCGACCACGGCGACCACGATCCCTTCGGGCACGTAGCCGATCGAGCGGACCAAAGCGAGCGAACCGGCCCGCACGTCGAAGGGCGCGATCCCGTGGGTGAGGTCGGTGATCCGAGCGTGGGGGGCGATGTCGGCGATGACCGCGTGCACCACCCCGACGAACTCGTCCGCCGTTCCGTAATCGGTCAGGAGGCTCACATGCTCGTACCGGCGGGCCACGCCTGCACGCTAACGGTCGCTCAGCCGGCGAGCGCTCGGTCGACAGCCGCCAGCGCGTGGAGTCGCGCCGTCGGCAAGAACTCGACCGGCACGTCGTCGGGACCGATCAACAACTCGATCTCCGTGCACCCGGCGATCACCCCGGTGGCCCCATCGGCGACGCAACGTTCCACCATGTCGACCACTCGCTGCCTCGACGTGGAGTCGATCACCCCGACCACGAGTTCCTCGTAGATGATCCGGTGCAACTCGGCCCGATCCGAGTCGCCGGGGATCCGAACGGTGAGTCCGTGTCGCTCGCGAAGCCGGCCGGCGTAGAAGTCGGCCTCCATCGTGTAGCGGGTGCCGAGGAGCGCGAGATCGGCCACACCGGCGCGACGGGCGGCTTCGGCGGTGGCGTCGGCGATGTGCAGCACCTCAGCCACGACCGCGGCCTCGATCCGATCGATCACCCGGTGCATCGTGTTGGTGCAGAGCACGATCACCTCGGCGCCCGCCCGCTCAAGGTCGATCGCCGCGGCGGCGAGAACGTCACCGGCCTCCTCCCATCGATCACTGGCTTGGAGTCGTTCGATGACCGCGAAGTCGAGGGAGCGGATCACGAGATCAGCCGAGGCGACACCGCCGAGACGGGCGCGGACCTCGCGGTTGATCACGCGTTCGTATTCGACCGACGACTCCCACGACATGCCGCCAAGGAGGCCGATTCGCCGCACGCCCGAACCGTACCCGCGCGACGAAACCGGCACGGAAGAGGACACCGCGGAAGGACTTGCCGAAAAAACGACCGGGGCTGGTGCCAACCCCCCGATGGCACCAGCCCCGTCGGCGCGACCGGTTTCCCGGTGCGACTGAGATCCTCAGTCTAAGCAGGCGATCGCGGGTGTGAAAAGAGACACACTCGGGATTCTTTTCACAAGCGGACACCCGCCGGACACGCGCGGTTCACCCAGCGCCGAGTTCGCGCCCACGATCCCGTGCCGCAACCACGGCAGCCGCGATCACCGCGTCGAGGCCGAGCCGCTCGAATTCCCCGAGTCCTGCCGCCGTAGTGCCACCAGGGGAGGTCACCGCGACCCGCAGGGCCGCCGCGTCACCGCGCTCAGCGAGCAGGGTCGCCGAGCCGAGGAGCAGCTCCGACACCATGTCGGGCACCCGATCAGCCGGCAGGCCCACCGATCGCGCCGCCTCGATGAGCGCCTCGGCGAAGGCGAACACGTAAGCCGGCCCCGATCCGGTCACCGCGGTGACCGCGTCGAAAAGCGACTCGTCGATCCGCTCGACAATCCCGACGGCACCCAACAACCCCTCGGCCCAGTCGAGCACGCCGGAATCCGACTCAGCGTCGGCGCAGATCGCCGTAACCCCGCGACCCACCATCGCCGGAGTGTTCGGCATCGCCCGGGCCACATCCACATGACGTCCCTCGGCCGCCTCGCGAACCGCCGCGCGAATCGTCGCGGTCGTCACACCGGCCGCGATGGAGACGACTCGCTCGACCCCAGCGGCGGCCACAGCCTTCGCGACATCGGCGACAGCTGGTGGCTTCACCGCGATCACGGCGGACTCGGCCGCCACGATGTCGGCGGAGACCGTCACCCCCGGCAGCAGGTCGGCCAGCGCGGCGCGACGCTCCTCGGAGGCTTCGACGACGACGATCGCGTCGGCGGTGACTGCGCCCTCGGCGATGATGCCCGCGACGAGGGCGGCTCCCATGTTCCCGCCGCCCACCACGGCGAGCGTCGCTCTCGAATCTCCCATGCCGGCACGTTAGGTCGCGGTCGACCGCGTTCGGTGTTGGTGGCCCGGCCAGATCGACTCGGGGATCCGACCTCCCAATGATGCCGACCCGACCGGACCGGTCGAGAGGGCACCGGCGACTCGCCAGCCGGAAGCGGGCATTATCTGTCGGCGACGCGGCTCGCGAATCCGATTCGCAGCAGCGGTCGGAAGACCTGCTCGACCGTCGCGTAGAGGGTGCCGAGGATCCGATCCACCTCCGCGCTGTCGACCGCGGCGTCGACCAATTCGCCCCGGAGATACACGGCGTCCTCAGCTCCGATCGAGAAGTGAGCACCGACGAGGGCGTCGTTGCGACGCAACAGCTGCTCGTTGAACTCCGAGACGTTCTCCTCCGGAGCCGGCAGCACGTAGGTCTCATAGCGGAGTGTCCGCTGCCCGAGGGTCAGCCAGACGGTGATGACGTCCTTCTCCTCCCCCGCCATCCGCACATACCAACGGGGCTCACCGAACCGTGTGCCATCGGTGGTGCCACGGTCGATCGCCAGCACGATCTCGTGCTCCTCGCGGAACCGCTCGAGCGCGGCGTCGATCACCGCGACGAGGTCGGCGACCTCAGCCACCGACCGGAGTTCACTCACTGGCACACCACCTGGGAACGGTCGATCACCGTCCGATAGGTGGCGCGCAGACGCTCGGCGGCCGCCCGCCACGTGTAGCGGCTCGAGCGGAGGGAGGCGGTCATCGCCATCGAGGTCGCCATCGCCGGATCGTCGAGGATCGCGTCGATTGACGAGGCGAAACTCGCGGGACGTCGATCATCGACCAGGAAGCCAGACTCGCCGTCGTCAACCAACGACAGCAGACCGCCGACGGCGCTCGCCACCACTGGGGTCCCACAGGCGCTCGCCTCGAGTGCCACCAACCCGAAGCTCTCGCTGCGGCTCGGCACCACCACCACATCGGCCGCCCGGTAGTAGGTGGACAGCAAGTGATGGGCCTGCGGGGGGCGGAACTCCACCCGATCACCGAGACCGAGATCATCGACCAGGCCGACCATCCGCTCGAACTCCTCGCCGCCTTCGGGACCGCTGGCCCCGCCGACCACGATCAACCGTGCGTCGCGATGGCGCGAGAGGGCGAGGGCGCGGATCGCGACGTCGGGTCCCTTCAGCGGCTGGATGCGACCGACGAACACCACGAGCGGCGAATCGATCTCCACTCCGATAGCCCGCCGAGCACCCGTTCGATCGCCGGGTGTGAAGAAGGCGTGCTCAACCCCGGGCGACACGATCTCGAGTCGGCCCGCCGGGTCGCCGTAATGGCGGCGGAAGTCATCCGCCTCGGCCTCGCACGACACGCAGACCGCGTCAGCGCAACCGATCACCTCGGCTTCCGCGCGATCGCGCTCGATCGACTCGACGTCGCCACCTGATGCCTTCACCCGAGCGAGGGTGTGGAACGTGGTCACGAAGGGGATGTCGAGACGGTGCTTCAGCCGATGGGCGACGATGCCGCTCATCCAGTAGTTGGCGTGGATGACGTCGACACCTCCGCGGGCCGCGATGTCGGCAGCGACCGCCTCGGTGAACTCGTCGAGGACATCGGTGAGCGCCTCTTTCGGGAGGTGATGCGGACCGGCCTCGATGTGCACGACGAGGTGGCCTGGCTCTACCAGCACCTCTCGGGGCAGGCCGGCGGCGTCGGCTCGCGTGTAGGTGACGCAGTCCACTCCGAGATGCGCGAGCGCGGAGACGGTCTCGAGGACGTAGACGTTCATGCCACCGCTGTCGCCCGAGCCCGGCTGGGCGAGCGGGGAGGTGTGCATCGAGATGACCGCAGCCCTCA
>JAYQAE010000031.1:6086-14904 GCA_038136655.1 Ilumatobacteraceae bacterium | reverse complement strand
GAAACTTGACCTTGTGGGTCGGGATTATTCGCCGTAGTATCACCCGCCATGTCTGACAACACCGCCAACTGGGGATTCGACACGCGCCAGATCCACGTCGGAGGCGACCCCGACACCGCCACCGGCGCCCGCGCCGTTCCGATCTACCAAACCACCTCATACGAGTTCCGCGACACCGAACACGCGGCCAACCTCTTCGGCCTCGCCGAGGTCGGCAACATCTACACCCGCATCATGAACCCCACCCAGGCCGCCCTCGAGGCCCGCCTGAACAGCCTCGAAGGGGGATGCACCACCGCCATCGGCCTGCCCGGCGCCCTCGCCGTCGCCTCCGGCCAATCCGCCGAAACCCTCGCCATCCTCACGCTCTGCGAAGCCGGCGACCACATCGTCGCCTCGCCGTCGCTCTACGGCGGCTCCTACAACCTCTTGCACCACACCATCCCGAAGATGGGCATCGAGGTCACCTTCGTCGACGACCCCCACGACCTCGACCAGTGGCGCGCCGCCATCCGCGACACCACCAAGCTCTTCTACGGCGAAGTGCTGCCCAACCCGAAGAACGACTTCTTCGACATCGAAGGCGTCTCCGGCGTCGCCCACGACAACGGCATCCCCCTCATGGTCGACAACACCGTCGCCACCCCGTATCTGGTGCGACCCATCGAATGGGGCGCCGACATCGTCGTGCACTCACTCACCAAGTTCATGGGCGGCCACGGCACCTCCGTCGCCGGCGGCATCGTCGACGCCGGACGCTTCGACTACGGCGCCTCCGGACGCTTCCCCAACTTCACCGAACCCGACCCCAGCTACCACGGCCTCGCCTACTGGCCGGCCCTCGGCCACGGTTCGATGATCCTGAAGGCCCGCGTGCAGATGCTCCGCGACCTCGGCATGGCCATCTCGCCGTTCAACGCCTTCATGATCCTCCAAGGCATCGAGACCCTCAGCCTGCGCATGGAGCGGCACTTCGCCAACGCCCAAGCCGTCGCCGAGTACCTCGACGGACACGCCAAGGTGCTCTCGGTCAACTACTCCGGCCTGCCGTCCAGCCCCTGGTATGAGCGCGCCACCCGCCTCGGCGGCGGCCGCGGCTACGGCAGCGTGCTCGCCTTCGAGATCGACGGCGGACTCGAAGCCGGCAAGAAGTTCGTGGAAGCCCTCGAACTGCACAGCCACGTCGCCAACATCGGCGACGTCCGCAGCCTCGTGATCCACCCGGCCTCCACCACCCACAGCCAGCTCACCCCCGAGGAACAAGCCGCCAGCTCGGTCACCCCCGGGCTCATCCGGCTCTCCGTCGGACTCGAGTCGATCGAGGACATCATCGCCGACCTCGATCGCGGCTTCGCCGCGGTGTGACCTACTGCGTCGAGAACCCGGCGCGCACCAAACCCTCAGCGACGAGGCGACGCACCTCCGCTGAGGGCTCATCCAACCGGGTGAGGGTGACGCCGGTGATCTCGGCGCTGCACACCCCACCGTGCCCATAGGGCCCAACCGGGGCACCGGTGTCACAGCCCACATCGAACGTCTCGCCGCTCATCGAGAACACGATCGGCACAGTCCGCTCGAGGCGCGCCCCGGCGACCGCCTCGCCGTCGACGCTCAACACCAACTCGCCCCCGGCGCCGAACCCGCCGTCATAGGCGAACTCGACGACGAGGGAGTGCGACCCCGAGCGAAGCGCCGACGGCGCCGCGATCGTCGTGATGTCATGGCCGAAACAGTTGTAGGTGAACGCCGGACGGCCATCGTCGAGCCAAAGCGACCAGCCCGCCATGTTCCCGCCCTGGCAGGCAACCACGCCATGGTCGTCGGCGCCGGCGGTGACCTCGGCGCTGATCCGCCAGGAGCAGTTCTTCAACGACACGATCGACCACTCCGGCATTCGCACATGCGCCCGGGTGTAGGTCATCGAGGTGACGTCGCCGAGCGGTGACGGCACCGACAGATCACCGCCCCGAGGCGACCCCGCGTCACGCAACGGGAACACCCCGTTTCGCTCCGCCTCCGCATCGAACAGCTCGCGCATCCGCGCCAACACATCGGGCTGCTCATCAGCGAGGTCGACCGCCTGAGAGAAGTCGTTCGCGATGTCGTAGAGCTCCCACACCTCCTGCGGGCCGTCGAACTCGAAGGCCTGCATGCGGATCCAAGGCACCCGACCGTGGAAACACGACGCCATCCAACCGTCGTGATAGATCCCGCGGTTCCCGAGCACCTCGAAATACTGGGTGGTGCGCTCACTCGGCCCATCGGCGTCGAACGAGTACGTCATCGACACCCCATCGAGCGACATCTGCTCGATGCCGTTCACCCTCGCCGGCACCTCCACCCCAGCCGCCTCGAGAATCGTCGGCATGAGATCGACCACATGATGGAACTGCGACCGCAGACCACCAGCGGCGATCCGCGACGGCCACTCGATCGCCATCGCGTTACGCGTCCCACCGAAATGCGAGGCCACCTGCTTCATCCACTGGAACGGCGCGTCCAACGCCCAGGCCCACCCCACGTTGAAATGGTTCTCGCATCGCGCCGTGCCGAAATCATCCATGTGGGCAAGCAGCCACTCGGGATCCTCATGCACCCCGTTCTGGAACGACGGCGCGCTCCACGCCCCATGCACCGTGCCCTCAGCCGACGCCCCGTTGTCACCCGACAGATAGATGATCAACGTGTCGCGGCCATCGGCCCGAGCCGCGTCGATCACGCGGCCGATGTGATGATCGGTGTGAGCCAAGAACCCGGCGAAACACTCCATCAACCGCGACGCCACCGGCCGATACCGCTCCGGATACTCGTCCCAGGCCGGGATCTCACCCGGACGAGCCGTCGACACCGTGCCCGAGGGGATCACCCCGAGATCGAGCTGGCGGGCGTGGATCGCCGAGCGCAACTCATCCCAGCCGCCGTCGAACGCCCCCGAGAACCGATCGATCCACTCGAGAGGGGCGTGATGCGGAGCGTGCACCGCCGGGGTCGAGAAATAACAGAACCACGGACGATGCGGAGCCGCCGCCCGCTGACGCTCCATCCACTCGATCGCCCGATCGGCGAGATCCTCATTCAGGTGGTAGCCCTCGCGACCGAGATGCGGAGCGATCGGCGTCGTCTGGTCGTAGACCGCCGGCTCGAACTGCGAGGCCTCCGCGCCGAGGATCCCGTAGAAACGATCGAAGCCCATCCCCGTCGGCCAACGATCGAACGGCCCGGCGGGGCCCTGCTCCCACGACGGGGTGAGATGCCACTTGCCGAAACACGCCGTCGAATAGCCCGACATCCGCAAGATCTGCGCCACCGTCGCCGCCTCCGGCGGCATCGCCGAGTCGTAGCCGGGGAACGAGTTCGCGATCTCGGTGATACCCCCCATATGCACCCGATGGTGCTGACGGCCCGTCAGCAGCGACGCCCTCGTCGGCGAGCACAACGCTGTGGTGTGGAACTGGTTGTAGAGGACACCCCGCTCGGCGACGCCTTGGAAGGCCGGAGCCGGCACCGGACCACCGAGGGTCGACATCGACCCGAAGCCGACATCGTCGAGCATCACCAACAACACATTCGGGCCGTCCGGCGGCGTCGCCGCCCGCAACGGCCGCGGGGTCGACTCGGGGATCAACCGGCCGATCTCACCATCGAACGCCGGGGTGCCGACCGGCAGATCACTCACGACGACCCCGCCAACGACTCCAGATCGAACACCCCGAGCACCCGGCGAACCGTGTCGACATCGGTGTCGACACCGGCATCGGCATTCGTGTCGGCATCCGCGTCGATCGCGAGCGAGCCCGAGGCGATCACCTCATCGAGGGAGGTCGAACAGCACAACAGATCCACCCAGGTCGACCGCGCGCACCTCACCACCACCGAAGACCCCACACCATCGGTCGGACAGGCGATCGCGTTGCGCACATGCAACCCGACCCGCTCACCGTCGAGTTCCACACCGAGATGCGCGTCGAGGCCCTCGGCGCGCTCCGGCACCAACAACACCCGCAACACACCGACCAGATCACTCGTCGACCACGACGCCACCTGCCGCGGACGGAACCGATGCACCCGGTTGCGATCCAACGACCGGGTGCCATCAGCGTCACGGGCCCGCGTCAAACACCAGTTGCGCAGATTCGCCGACGTCGTCCGCCGCGCCACCACCCGCAACACGGCCGCTAGCCGCTGTCGATCACCCTCATCGGCGTCGCGATGATTGGCGACCAGGCCGGCCAACTCGAGCGCCCACCGCGGGTCATCCTCCGTCGCCCCCTCGATGATCGCCCGCACCGCATCGAGACCACCCATCGCCGCGACGAACCGCTCGGCCCGCTCACGCTCCGGATGGGGGAGGAGACGCTGCGGATCACCGTCGAAAAACCCGAACAGACCCGACCGGATCTGCTGGACGTGATGCTCGGCCACCCCGTAGTGCTGCTGCAACAACCAGTCATCGGAGAACACCTCGGGCAACTGGATGCGCTCAGCGAGATCCGGGCCCGACAGACCGCGATTCGTCCAGCGCACCGTCTGATCCCACAGGAACTGGATCGCGTCGCGATACCGGGTGACCCGCGTCGCGATCTCAGCGGCACCCGACATCGGCGGGCCGTGGGTGGCGGCCAGATGCTCAGCGCCGAGGCCGACGAGATGATCGAGACCGTCGATGAGCACCCGCGGATCGCGATACGACTCGCCGCGGATCGCGAACACGTTGAACAGCGCCGGCCACACCAAGTTGTGGACCGCCAACGACAACTCCGGGAACCAGAACGTCACCGAGTCATCGGCATCCGACGGCGCCGGCCGAGCCACCACCTCGAGCCCCGCCACCTGGAACACCGACTCGTCACCGAAGGTGACCGTGGCCGGCACATGACCAATGGTGTGCGGGGCGTGCTCGGCGAACCGATACGACCGCCCGAGGCCGACGTTGACCAGGCCATCGGGGCCGTCCTCGTCGAGCGACACCGCGAACTGCTCGACGAGACCACGTGAATAGGTCGGCGCGATCTCGGTCGCCGACCGCGACAGATTCGACGCGATCCGCTCATGACCGATGATCGACTCCACCGGCTCCGACTCGGTGATCGCCGTGGTGCCACCCACATAGTGGAAGTGGGTGTAGAGCACCGCGACGATCGGCTCGGACGCCACCTCGCGCAACGCCGCCAGCGCCGCGCGCATCTCCTCGACGCTCTCACCGGTGTCGATGGCGATGATGCCCCGCGGTCCGCGCACAAACGTCTGATTCGAGAGGCCGTTGCCCACCAGCGTCCAGGCGTTCTCCCCGAGGGGGTAGAGCTCGCGACGCAGCCGATCGGTGTGAGCCAGTAGTGACGAGTCGACGATCTGACCGGCGGGACCTTCCGCGACGTGAGCATCGTCGCCACGGATCGCACGAGCCATCGCCGCACACTAGAGCGACCGCGAGCAGCGGCCCGAACGACTCAGTCGGTGTCGGGATCCTGATCGTCGCTTGCAGGATCCGGGTCGGTGTCGTCGAGACCGGCGAGAAACGCCTCGAACTCGGCGCCGAGATCATCAGCCGTCGGGATCATCGCCTCGGCCCGCCGGTCGTACTCGCGCTCCAACATCGTGACATACATCGCGAGCTGCGGATCATTGGCGACGATGTCATCGTGAGCGGCCCGCGCCTGAGCGATCTCGCTGCCGAGATCAACCGGGTCGGCGATCCCGAGCACATGGGCCAGATGCCGTTGCAGGGCATCCACCGCGATCGGATGCGAGGTGTTCGCCAAATAGTGCGGCACCCCAACCCGCAACGACACCGACGCCACACCCGTCGCCTCGAGCCGCGGATGCAACACCCCGACCAGGCCGGTCACACCCTGATAACTCGGTGACGACAACCCGAGCCGACGAGCCAGTTCCACGTTCGAGGACGAACCCGTCACCATCGGCGTGCGACTGTGCGGCACCGCTTCGGCACCCGAACCGACCGTCACCACCACCTGACAGCCGAGCCGCTCCACCACCTCAAGCACCGCATCGCAATACGTCGGCCAGGCCAGATGCGGTTCAACCCCGAGCAACAACACCACATCGCGACCCGCGCCCGCCGCCCGCCAGAGCGAGAACTCGTTGCGCGCCCACCGGATCTGACGCAACGCCCCGTCGACCACCTCGATGAAGGGCCGCTCGACCGTGAAGTCGTAGAACGGATCCGGATCGATCTCACCGACGATCACGCGCTGCTCAACAGCGAACAACTCATCGACCGCGCGCGTCGCCGCCCCCGCCATGTCGAACCAGCCCTCGAGCGCCACCACCAACACCGGTGACTCGAGATCGCCGACATCGCCGGCCGCGAGGGTGAGGACCTGGTCCACTCAGCCCCCGAGACGCTCCACGACCGCGTCGATGCAGGCCACCAACGCCCGCACATCATCGGGTTCGACCGCGGGGAAGAGACCGATACGCAACTGGTTGCGACCGAGCTTGCGATAACTGTCGGTGTCGACGATGCCGTTCGCCCGCAAGGCCGCGTTGATGTCCTCGGCCCGCACCCCATCGAGATCGACCGTCGCCACCACCTGAGAGCGCTTGGCCGGATCGGTGACGAACGGCGTCGCATACGACGAGGCCTCCGCCCAGTCGTAGACCACGGAGGACGACTCATTGGTGCGCGCCGTGCAGAACTCCATGCCGCCGTTGTCGAGCATCCAGCCGAGCTGGGCGTCGAAGAGCACCAACGTGGCGAGCGCCGGGGTGTTGTAGGTCTGATTCGCGCGCGAGTTCGTGAGAGCCACCGCGACATCGAGCGACGCCGGACACCACCGCTCACTCGCGGCGATCCGCTCGATGCGCTCCACCGCGGCTGGAGAGCACGCCGCGACCCACAACCCACCATCGGAGGCGAAACACTTCTGCGGAGCGAAGTAGTAGACGTCGACCTCAGCCGGATCCCACGCCAGACCACCGGCCGCGCTCGTCGCGTCCACCGCCACCAAGGCCTGCTCGTCAGCGCCCACCGGACGCACCGGGCGCATCGCCACCCCCGTCGAGGTCTCGTTGTGCGTCAACGCCACCAGATCGACATCGGAGATCGCCGACACCGCCGGATGATCACCGGGCTCGGCTGAGATCACCACCGGATCGACAAGATGCGGAGCCGCGGTCGCCGCCTCGGCGAACTTGGAGGAGAACTCGCCAAACACCAGATGCTGGGAACGGCGCTCGATCAACCCGAAGGTCGCCACATCCCAGAACACCGTCGACCCGCCGTTGCCGAGCACCACCTCCCAGCCATCGGGCAGGGAGAACAACTCGGACACCCGGGAACGCACCGAACCGACCAGGTCGCGCACCGGTGCCTGACGATGCGAGGTGCCGAGGATCGACCCACCTACCCGGGCGAGGGCCTCGACCTGCTCGGGGCGCACCTTCGACGGACCGCAACCGAAACGGCCGTCCACCGGCAACATCTCAGCGGGAAGAACGATCGAGGTGGGATCCACCCCCACAGGATGGCCGTGGTGCCGCGCAACCCCACCGTCGAGATCGACATTGTCGGTAACGACAACGAGACATCCGCCACCGTCGGCACCGACCGCGAACCGAGCAGAGATCACCTGAGGGAACCCGACCGATCCGTGGCAAAGTTGCAGGGTGAACCGCACCGCAGCCCGCCTCGCCGCCATCGCCCCCTCGGCCACCCTCGCCGTGGACGCCAAGGCCAAGGCCCTCAAGGCCGAAGGGGAGAACGTCATCGGCTTCGGCGCCGGCGAACCCGACTTCGCCACCCCCGACCACATCGTCCAAGCGGCCATCGCCGCCTGCGCCGAAGTGCGCAACCACCGCTACACACCCGCCGGCGGCCTGCCCGAGCTGCGCGAGGCGATCGCCGCCAAGACCCTCCGCGACTCCGGCGTCGCCGTCGACGCCTCCCAGGTGCTCGTCACCAACGGCGGCAAGCACGCCGTCTACACCGCCTTCGCGGCGCTGTGCGATCCGGGCGACGAGGTCATCTGCCCCGCCCCGTATTGGACGACCTACCCCGAAGCGATCACGCTCGCCGGGGGAGTGCCCGTCATCGTCGACACCGACGACACCGCCGGGTTCAAAGTCACCGTCGACCAACTCGAAGCCGCCCGCACCCCGCGCACCAAAGTGCTGCTCTTCGTCAGCCCCGACAACCCCTCCGGATCGATCTACACCCCCGACGAGGTCGCCGCCATCGGACGCTGGGCCGTCGAGCACGGCGTGTGGGTCATCACCGACGAGATCTACGAGCACCTCGTCTACGGCGACAACGAGTTCTCCTCCATGCCCGCCCTCGTGCCCGAGATCGCCGAGCAGTGCCTCATCGTCAACGGCGTCGCCAAGACCTACGCCATGACCGGCTGGCGCGTCGGCTGGCTCATCGGCCCCAACGACGTCGTGAAGGCCGCCACCAACTTCCAGAGCCACGCCACCTCGAACGTGTCCAACGTGGCTCAGCGCGCCGCCATCGCCGCCGTCGCCGGACCCCTCGACGACGTCGTCATGATGCGCGAGGCCTTCGCCCGCCGCGGCGCCGCCATGCACGCCGCCCTGAACGCCATCGACGGGGTGAGCTGCATCGCCCCCCAAGGCGCCTTCTACTGCTTCCCGAACGTGTCCGGTCTCCTCGGCCGTGACATCGCCGGCCAGAGAGCCGCCACCACCCTCGAGCTCGCCGACCTCATCCTCACCGAGGCCAAGGTCGCCTTCGTGCCCGGCGAGGCCTTCGGAGCCCCCGGTTACGCGCGGTTCTCCTTCGCCCTCGGCGACGACGACATCGCCGAAGGCATCGCGCGCATCGCCGCCCTCGTCAACT
>JAYQAE010000031.1:0-5986 GCA_038136655.1 Ilumatobacteraceae bacterium | reverse complement strand
CACCACCGGCACCACCACGTCATCGGCCGGCCACTCGAGTCGCGTCGTGCCCGTCCCACCCGGCCAGGGCCACAGCACCCGGAGCGACCCGACCATCAGTCCGACCATCGCCGACAGCACCAGACCGTGATGGTGTTCGAGCAGCCAGTTCAACAACGTCGAGAACACCCCGAGGCCGATCGCGCACCCCACCGCGAACGCGGCCAACACCACCACATCGCGATCGTTCACCGCGCCGAGCACCTCGGTGTACATGCCGAGCATCACCAAGATGAACGACCCCGACACCCCCGGCAGGATCATCGCGCAGATCGCGACCGCGCCGACCAAGGTGAACACCACCCAGGACCGCGTCACCACCTCGGCCCCCGAGGCCTCGGTCTCGTCGCGCAGACCGAGCAACAAGAACAACGCGACCGCGACCGTCGCCGCCGTCGCCACATGGCGAGCCGTGATCGCGCCGATCGTGCGCCAGGCCACCACCACCGAACCACCCACCAAACCGAGGAACACCGCCGCGGTCCGCACCGGCTGGGTGTGCAACAACTCCTCGATCACCGACGACAACACCGCGATCGCCGCCAAAATCCCGACCAGCAGCGACACCATCCACACCCACGACACCCGCCGCAACGCCGCGAAGCCACCCGAGATCGAACCGGTCAACAACAACCGCAGGGCCCCCGCCCCGGTGCGCACCTCAGCGATCAAGCGCTCGTAGATGCCGAGCACCAAAGCCACCGTGCCACCGGACACCCCCGGCACGATGTCGGCCGAGCCCATCGCGAAACCGCGCAACACCTGAGGGACAACCGAACGCAGCCTCGACACGGCAGCCGACACTAACCCCGGGTCGCTCAGCGGGGGACGACCACGTCGAGCAGCACGCAGTCCGCCGACGGATCGGTGAGCACCGCCCCGGCCACCGCCGGAGCAGCGAGCGAATCACCACCGGTGAGGCGCCGGCCGGTGCCATCAGCGAACGCCACCGACACCGAACCGTCCATGACGAACATGAACCGGAACTCGGCTTCCATCGGCGCCGCCACCGGACCATCACCAGCGGTCGCCATACGCACCTCGACCACGCCATCCGTCGCCGCGCCGATGCCCGTGTCGAGCGCCGAGAACCCCGGCGTGTCGAAGGCGACCGGGGCGCCCAACCCGGCTCGATAGTGCACGAAGCGCTGACCCTCCCAGCGGCGATCAGCGTCACCGGTGCCGTTCGGCAGGGCGAGCGAATGATCGAGGGTGGTCAGATGATCCGCTGGTGCCCCCACCTCGACGATCTCGAACCCCGGTGATGTCTCGAGCACTCGATGGCGGATCGTCGGCGGCTGCAACACCACATCACCGGCCTCCATCACGAAGGGATCGCCCTGATCCTCATAGACCAGACGCACCCAACCGCGACGCACCGCGAGGAACTGGAATCGCACATCATGGAAATGCACGTCGTCGGGCACCTCGCCACCGGCCGGAACCGCGATATGGCTCGCCACGAACCGGCCGTCCCAACGATCGGGGATGAGATCGCGGTAGTGCATGCCGGCCCGACCGGTGTGCCAACCATGGCGATCATCGCCACGCGACAACGCCACCGGGGTGCGCCGCAGACGAACCCGATCGCCGTCGGCCGTCTCGAGCAGCGCCTCCGCCGGATCATCAGCCGGACGGATTGTCAGTAGCCGCGCCCCACCATCGCGCAACTCAGCGAGCGACGTCGCGAAATCGAGGGTGTCGATGGTGCGCTCAGACACCGGGTGTGACCTCAGTAGTCGATACCGCGCTTCGCGCGGATGCCCTGCTGATAGGCGTGCTTGATCTCGGTCATCTCGGTCACCGTGTCGGCCACCTCGACCAACTCGGCCGGAGCGTCACGCCCCGTCACCACCACGTTCACGTGCTCGGGCCGCGACCGGATCGTGTCGACCACCTCAGCCACATCGACCCAACCCCAAGTGCACAGATACGTCAACTCATCGAGCACCACCAGGCGATGCTCGCCGGCCTCGATCAGCGCTTTCGCCGCCGCCCAACCAGCCGCCGCGTGAGCGCGATCGGTCTCCAGATCGTTCGAATCCCAAGTGAACCCGTCGCCGAAGGACTGCCACTCGACACCGAGCTTGCGGCCGATGACCTCCTCGCCGACCTTCCACTCACCGCTCTTGATGAACTGCACCACCGCCACCGGCCAATCGAGGGCGAGGGCGCGCACCATCACCCCGAACGCCGACGACGACTTGCCCTTGCCGTTACCCGTGTGCACCAGCACCAGAGACGGCACCGAACGCAAGCCGTCAGGACGAGGGTCCTCGGTCAGCGGCTGGTCGTCGGCGCCGTGCTCATCGAGCGCGGCTGTGGGGGAGGGGTCAGCGGTCATGCCCGGCCGAGCATAGGTGTCACCCCGCCCGAGGTGTCCGACCCTGCCCACCTCGAGTGGCGCGTCGCGATGACCGAGCGAGGGTCGCGTCGGTGCTACGTTGCCGACGTCACGTTGATGTGCGAAGTCCGGTGAGATCCCGGCGCTGTCCCGCAACGGTGGTTCCGGCTGGCAAGCCAGTCCGGACGAGCCCGGTCGACCATCGGTGTGCGCGAAACCAACCCTCGAGGCAAGGGAGGTTCGCAGGCTGGCAACAGCCCTCGACCCGACTTGACCTCCGGAACAACGGAGGCATTCACATGACCCGCAAGACCCTGGCCGGTCTCATAGCCGGCCTCACCCTCGTCGCCGCCTGCGGCAGCGACCCCGAACCCGTCGCCGAACCGGCCACCGAGCCGGCGCCGACCACCACCGAAGCCGAGTTCTCCGAACCCGAAGCCGACCCGCCCGCCGAGGCCGAGCCCGAGGCGACCGAGGAAGCCGTCGAGGCTGAATCTGAGGCTGAGGCCGAACCCGAGGAGACCTACCCCTCGCGGATCGTGTCGCTCTCGCCGACCGCCACCGAGATGCTCTACGCCATCGGCGCCGGCGACCAAGTGATCGCCGTCGACGACTTCTCGAACTACCCGGCCGAGACCGCCGACAAGATGCCCGGCATCAGCGGCTACGACCCCAACGTCGAAGCGATCCTCGCCCTCGAACCCGACCTCATCGTCACCGAGGGCTCCAACCCCGACCTGATCGAGCAGATCGAACGAGTCGGGATCGCCCACTGGGCCGGCCCCGCCGCCGTCGGACTCGACGACGTCTACGCCCAGATCGAGCAGCTCGGCGCCGCCACCGGCCACCTCGACACCGCCGTCACGCTCACCGCCGACATGGCGACCCGCGTCGACGCCGTGCTCGCCCGCATCGCCGAACTCGACAACGAGCCGCTCAGCTACTACCACGAGCTCGACCCCACCTATTACTCGGTGACCTCCGAGACGTTCATCGGCACCGTCTACCGCCTCCTCGGCCTCGTCAACATCGCCGACGCCATCGAAGAGGAGTCCTACGGCTACCCGCAGCTCTCCGCCGAGTTCATCCTCGAAGCCGACCCCGACCTCATCTTCTTGGCCTGCACCAAATACTGCGGGGAGACCATCGACACCGTCGCCGCCCGACCCGGCTGGGACACCCTCGCCGCCGTCGCCAACGGCAACGTCATCGAACTCGACGACGACATCGCCTCGCGCTGGGGACCGCGCATCGTCGACCACCTCGAACAGGTCGTCGACGCCGTCGAAGCCGTCGTGGCGGGGGCAGCAGCCGCCGCATGAGCGAACGGGCGCGACCCGCCACCGGCCGGCTCCCCGGCACGGTCTGGATCCCGGCCTCGGCGATGCTGCTCGTCATCGTCGCCGTCGCCGGGGCCATGATCGGCCCCGCCGGACCCGACTGGTGGCGGGTGCCCCTCGCCCTCGCCGAACGCATCCCGCTCCTCGACCGCCTCGGCATCGACTCCGGGGTCACCGAACGCGAATGGTCCATCATCTGGAACATCCGCATGCCGAGAGTGGTGCTCGCCGGCATCGTCGGCGCCACCCTCAGCCTCGGCGGAGCCAGCTACCAAGGGGTGTTCCGCAACCCCCTCGTCGACCCGTACCTGCTCGGAGCCGCCGCCGGCGGCGGCCTCGGCGCCACCCTCGTCATCGCCACCTGGGGCGGCCTCGGCGACGACTGGATCATCGACCCCGTCCCCGTCGTCGCCTTCGTGTTCGCCCTCGGCACCGTCGCCGTCACCTACGTGGTCGGCGCCTCCTTCGGCGGCCTGCGCACCACCAGCACCCTCGTGCTCGCCGGCGTCGCCATGGTCTCGCTGATGACCGCCATCCAGACCTTCGTGTTGCAACGCAACTCCGATGTCGTCCGCGAGGTCTACAACTGGATCCTCGGACGACTCTCCACCGCCAGCTGGAACGACGTCGGGCTCGTGCTGCCCTATGTCACCGTGTCTGCCGTCATCTTGTTCCTCCACCGCCGCCACCTCGACGTGCTGCGCGTCGGCGACGACGAAGCCACCGCCCTCGGCGTGCCCGTCGCCCGCGTGCGCCTCGTCGTCGTCATCGCCGCCACCCTCGGCACCGCCGCCGTCGTCGCCGTCAGCGGCCTCATCGGCTTCGTCGGACTCGTCGTGCCCCACATGGTGCGACTCATCGCTGGAAGCAGTTACCGCGTCGTGCTCCCCATGACCATCACCTTCGGCGCCGCCTTCCTCATCCTCGCCGACATCCCCGGGCGCACCCTGTCGGCACCGGCCGAAGTGCCGATCGGCGTGGTCACCGCCTTCATCGGCGCCCCGTTCTTCATCGTGCTGTTGCGCACCCGGCAGGTCACCCGATGAGCTCGATCGAATTCCGCGAGGTCGGCGTCCGCTACGGACGCACCCGGGCGGTCCAGAGCTTCAGCGCCTCGATCCGCACCGGCGAATGGCTCGGCCTCATCGGACCGAACGGGGCCGGCAAATCCTCGCTGCTGCGCGCCACCGTCGGCATCCACCGGCACAGCGGCGACATCATCGTCGACGGATCATCGCTCACCCTGCGCAGCCGCACCCGTCGCGCCGCCCTCATCGCCCACGTCCCCCAAGACCCGATCCTCCCCGACGACATGACCGGCGGCGACTACGTGCTGCTCGGGCGAACCCCCCACATCGGCTACTTCGGCGCGCCCACCCGCCACGACCGCGCCATGGTCGACGACGTCATCGACCGACTCGACCTCGGCGCACTCGCCACCCGGCGCCTCGGACAACTCTCCGGTGGAGAACGCCAACGCCTCGTGATCGCCCGCGCCCTCGCCACCGAAGCCCCCATCCTGCTGCTCGACGAACCGACCAGCGCCCTCGACATCGGCCACCAACAACAAGCCCTCGAACTCGTCGCACGACTCCGAGCCGAACACGGCCTCACCGTCATCTCGGCCATGCACGACCTCACCCTCGCCGGCATGTACGCCGACCGGCTCGCCCTCTTGCACGAAGGCACCGTCGTCGCCGAAGGAGCCGTCGACGAGGTCCTGCACGCCGACACGCTGGCCGAGTTCTACGGTGTTCGCGTGACCGTCCACCGCGACCCCGACGGCACCGTCGTCGTCATCCCGCGTCGCGAACACCTGTGACCGTTCCCGCCTCCATCGTCCGCGACACCGGCGGATGCCGCGACTCGCACGCGAACCTCGTGGCCACCCTCACCGGCCTCGACAACCTCGACCCGGCCAGGCCGAGTCGCCTGCCCGGCTGGAGCGTCGGCCACGTGCTCACCCACCTCGCCCGCAACGCCGACAGCCACGTCGACATGCTCGACGGACGCCCGCAATATCCGAGCCTCGAGCGGCGCAACACCGACATTGACACCGGGGCCAGCCGCGACGCCGACACCCTCATCGACGACGTCGCGAACAGCATCACCCAACTCGAAGCGGCTTGGGACGCCGTCACCGACTGGGACTTCACCGCCACCACGCTGTCGGGCACCCGCCCCGGGGTCAGCCTGCCGCTGCTGAGATGGCGCGAGGTCGAGGTGCACCGCGTCGACCTCGGCCTCGGCGACGACCTCGACA
>JAYQAE010000030.1:7097-14983 GCA_038136655.1 Ilumatobacteraceae bacterium | reverse complement strand
GCGCCTGGGACAACGCCAAGAAGTACATCGAGGCCGGCAACCACGGCGGCAAGGGCTCTGACCCGCACAAGGCGGCTGTGGTCGGCGACACCGTCGGCGACCCGTTCAAGGACACCTCGGGCCCCGCGATGAACATCCTCATCAAGGTGATGACCATCGTGGCGCTGGTGTTCGCCTCCGCCTTCGTCTGATCTGTTCGTCCCGAGGGGCCCGGTCCACATCGCGTGGGCCGGGCCCTTCGACGTTCTCCGACCGAATCGCCTCAGTCAGCAGCGGACGCCACGAAGTCGATCAGCCGCTCGACTGCCCCGACGAGCTCGGGCTCCAAATCGGCGAACGATGACACCTGAGCGATGAGCCGGGCCCAGAACCCCTCGACCGACTCTCCGAGGGCGTCGCAGACCCCCTCCTTCCATGGTGAGCCGAGCGGCACCTCGGGCCAGGCGTCGCGCCCAATCAGCCGGGGTCGGACCCCAGCCCAAACATCCACAAACGGATGACCGGTGACGAGCACGTTCGGATTCGTGACCGAGTCGGCGATCCGGCTCTCCTTCGAACCGGGCACGAGGTGGTCGAGCAGCACCCCGAGTCGACGATCCGGACCCGGCCGGAACTCGGCGACGGCAGCGGCGAGATCATCAGCACCATGGAGGGGCTCCACCACCACCGCCAGCTCACGCAACTCATCACCCCAGATGCGCTCAAGAAGTTCAGCGTCATGCCGGCCCTCCACCCAGATCCGGTGGGGTCGGGCCACCCGAGCCCGCCCGGGCTCCGACAGCACGGCACCGGCGGCCGATCTGCGTTGCGTCGCGGTGGCGACAGCGGCCGGCCGCACCAACGTCACCGCCCTCCCCTCCAGCAGGAAGCCTCCCGGTTTCCACGAAAAGTGACGAAGGTGCTGCTGGCGATCGCGCAGCGTCACACCCTCATGCGACCACCGCACGACATCGCCGACATAACCGCTGGAGCGATCCTCGACGACCATGCCGGTCTCGATCTCCACCTCCGGATAGCGCGGACGGGAGCGCTGCTCAGCGAACTCCTCGAGGATGTCGCGCTCGGGCCGTCGGCTCATCTCCCCAGCGTGACACGGGAACCGTTTCGAGCGCCGGACCGTCGAATGAGACATGACACGACACAGCGACACCCGACGCATCCACCCGCGAGCCCGACGATTGAGCGCGCTGCTTCCGCTCGCTGCTCTCAGCTTCGCCGCCTGCTCAGGAGGCGATGACTCGGCCAAACCCATGCCAGCCGAGTCCTACGACATCGCCGACTGGGCAACCGGTGACACAGGGTTCCCCGCTGCCGACACCGAGTTCGCCGCCGCGGAGGAGCGATCCACGGGCTCGCTCATCATCGACGAGCAGCGAAGCGTCATCCTCCGAAGCGACGTCACGATCGAGACAACCGACGTGTCGGCGGCTGTCGGGCGCGTCCAGCGACTCGTCGCCTCCCAGCGTGGGCTGATCACCTCGATCTCGGTTGAGAGCGGCACCGACCAGGGGTGGGCCTGGATGGTCGTGCGGGTCCCGCCCAACCAACTTGACGCGATGCTCGGTGCACTCTCCGACGACGCCGATCTTGGCCGGGTCGTTTCCGAGAGTCGGAGCGCGGATGATGTGACCGGTCAACTCGTCGAACTCGAGGTGCGCATCGACAACCTTCGAGAGTCGATCGCCACCGTGCGGCGCATCATGGCCGAGGCCATAGACATCGGCGACGTCGTCCTGCTCGAAGCAGAACTCAACCGTCGACAGACCGACCTCGAGGTGATGCTCGCCCGACAGGCCGATCTCGACGCTCAGGTCGAGATGGCCACCGTGCACCTCAACCTCCACCAGCCCCAAGCACCCACCCCCATCGACGACCGCAATCCCGTGGTCCTCGGGCTCGTCGATGGATGGTCCGCGATGATCGGACTGCTCGCCGCCCTCGCCTACGCCTCAGCCGCGGGTGCCCCGCTCATCATCGCGGCCACGACCGGAGCGATCATCCTGATCCGACGCCGGCGGCACCCCGCCGAGAACACCAGCCCTGCGGGGTGAGCACCAGATCCAACAGGCCGAGGCCCGGCAGATCGAAGGGAGCGCGCCGCCCGGTGTGCGCCACCACCTCGGGTAACTCGAGGAGACCGGGGCCGGCCGGCGACCATCGGTGCCACCGGGAAGCCGGCGCCTCCACCAGCGAAGTCGTCGGTCGGCCACCCAACTCGATCACACCGTGCACCACACCCGGCTGGACGTAGCCATCGGGTACCTCCGCGGCGTCGCCGGTGGCGTACCACTCGAGATCGACGGCCACCGGCGTCGGGGTACCGTGTCCGCGGCCGAGCGCCTCGTTCGGATCGTCGAGGGCGGCCCCCATCGTCTCGTTGCCGATCGTCCATTGCGCGAGCGGCACCTCGCAGACGTGCTCCGCCCAGAGCTGCTCGCCCTTGACGAGACCCCAATCGGGTCGAGCGCGCACTTCGAAATCAGCGACATGGATCAGTGGGGCGCCGGGCAGGATCACCGCCGACCAATACCACAGTCGGCGTCCGAGCAGCCGATGGGCGCAGATCACCCCGGTCTCTCCATCGGGTTCCCAGACGGTGAAGACCCATTCGTCGACGCAACCGTCGTGGGGACCCTCGTCGGTGGCGGTCACCGGCATCGCGGGCAGACTAGGCCGATGACCGCCGACACCGCCCCGGACCGGATCCGATATCTGTCCCTCGCGTGGATCCGCGAGCTGTCCGCCGCCGTCGCCGAGAGCGAACGACTCGCCGAATTGGCCGCTGAGCATCGTGTCGCCGTCACCCAGATCGTCACCGACACGCCGGAGGGCGACGTGGCCTATCACCTGCGAGTCGCCGACGGATCGGCCGCGTTCGGCGCTGGGCCCGCCGACGACGAGGACATCCGGATGCAGCAGGACTGGGACACCGCGGTGGCGGTCGCGACCGGAGAGCTCAACGCCCAGGAGGCCTTCGTGACCGGGCGCATCCTGCTCACCGGCGATCGCGAGCTGCTCATGTCGTCCCTCGAGGTATTCGCCGCGCTCGACTCCGTCTTCGCCGAGGTTCGCACCCGCACCGACTACACCTGAGGTCCGCGAGGGTCTCCCCACCTACGATCGGCCTATGCCGATCCATCTGCGCGCCGAAGCCGGCGACTACGCACCGAACGTCCTGTGCCCCGGCGACCCGGTGCGCGCCACCTACATCGCCGAGACCTTCTTCGACCCCGGCTTCCGGTGCGTCAACAGCGAGCGGGGCATGCTCGGATACACCGGCACCTTCGACGGCCGTCCGATCAGCGTGCAGACCACCGGCATGGGCTGCCCGTCGGCCGGCATCGTCTTCGAGGAACTCGTCATGCTCGGCGCCCGACGCCTCGTGCGCGTCGGCACCTGCGGTGGGCTCGGCGACGGCATGCGCATGGGCGACACCGTGATCGCCCTCGCCACCAGCACCGACGACGCGACCCCACTCCGCTACGCCCAGATGCCCGGCTACTCGCCGACGGCCACCCACAGCCTCGTCGAGTCAGCAGTCGCTCTGTCGCGCGAAGCCGGAGCCACGGTTCACGTCGGTCCGATCGTGACCAGCGGGCTGTTCTACGACTCCGACCCGACGACGTTCGCCACCTGGAAGCGGCTCGGCCACATCGGGGTCGAGATGGAGGCCGCGATGATGTACACCGTGGCCGCCGTCCACCGGTTAGAGGCGCTCGCGATGATGACCGTCTCCGATGTGCTCGGAGAGGACGGAGAGTCGGTGCGGATCAGCGACGAGGAGCTCCGCCGCGGGGTTGACTCGATGATGCGGATCGCCTGCCGCGTCGCCGTCGGCGACTGAGCGAGTCGCTCCGCAGTCGCCGCCTCAGATCAGCCCGAGCTCGCGCACCGCATCGCGCTCCTCGACGAGCTCACCCGCCGTCGCGTCGATCTTGGCGCGGCTGTACTCGCCGATGTCGAGGCCCTGCACGATCTCGTACTTCCCGTCGCGGCACACGCAGGGGAACGATGAGATGATGCCCTCGGGCACGCCGTAGGAGCCGTCCGACGGGATCGACATCGAGACCCAGTCACCCTCGGGTGTGCCGAGCGACCAGGAGCGGATGTGATCCACCGCCGCGTTGGCCGCCGAGGCCGCCGATGAGGCACCGCGCGCGTCGATGATGGCCGCGCCGCGCTTGGCCACCGTCGGAATAAAGGTCTGGTCGACCCACTCGTGGTCGCCGACCGCCTCATAGGCGTTTCGGCCCGCCACCTCGCAGTGGAAGAGGTCGGGGTATTGGGTGGTGGAGTGGTTCCCCCAGATGGTCATGCGACGCACGTCGTTGACGCTGGTGTCGAGACGCTGAGCGATCTGGGTCACGGCGCGGTTGTGGTCGAGTCGAGTCATGGCGGTGAAGCGGCCCGGATCGAGGTCGGGGGCGTTCGACATGGCGATGAGGGCATTGGTGTTCGCCGGGTTCCCCACCACGAGCACCTTCACATCGCGCTTCGCGGACCGCGACAGCGCCTCGCCCTGCGGTTTGAAGATGCCCCCGTTGGCCGAGAGCAGATCTGAGCGCTCCATGCCCGCCTTGCGCGGCATCGCGCCGACGAGCAAGGCGACATCAGCGTCACCGAAGGCGACATCGGCGTCGTCGGTGCAGGTGATCGAATCGAGGAGCGGGAAGGCCGAGTCGTCGAGTTCCATGCGCACCCCCTCGAGAGCGCCGAGGGCCGGAGTGATCTCGAGCAACTGCAGAGCGATGGGGGTATCGGGTCCGAGCATCGAACCCGACGCGATGCGGAACAGCAGCGAGTACCCGATCTGACCGGCGGCGCCGGTGACTGCGACTCGAACGGGAGAGGTGGAGGAGGTCATGGCGCGAGCGTACGCCTGACGCCTCCCCCCTCACCAACCGCGCGCGGCGTGGAACCTCACTGACCGGTGACGTCGCGGATGAGATTGGCGTAGAAGACCTGGCCGTCGGCGGCGAGATGGATCCCGTCACCGGCGAAGCACTCCCCAACGCAGTTTCGAGACTCCGCCTCCCAATCGATCACGATGAGGTTGTCATCGGCCTCGGCATCGCGCGCCTTCAAGATGTCGTTGTTGTGATCGCGCCAGGCGAGGTCACCGCGGACGGTGAGCATGATCACCGGCACCTCCGACAGCGGTTCGAGGAACGCGTCGAGGGTCTCCTCGGAGAAATAGCCGTTCGTGCCGAGGTGCACGACGACGGCCTGACCGAACACGGAGGCGTCGCGCAACTGCTGCATGAACGGCACCGTGTCCTTCATTTGGCGGCTCTGTTGGGCGTTCACCGTGTAGCCGCGCTCCGCGAGGATCGGCGCCGCGCCGAGCATGACGGAGTCGCCGATCGCCAGATACGGGATCGGCTCGCGCTTCGGGGCGACGCTGATCGGCGGCGCGGTGGTGGTTGTTTCACTCGTCGCGTCAACCGTCTCGTCGGCCGACGCGCCGACCGTCTCGCCAGCCGTCGGATCCGGAGCGGGCTCAGCGACCGTCGTCGCGGTGACCGGGGCGTCGGCGAGTAACTCGGAGATGTCGGTCACCGAGGACGACCCAACGAGGATGCTCTGCTCAATCTCGTTGAGTTCGAGGTCGGCCGTGGCGACCCGCACACCCGAGACAAGCGAGAGCACGACGACCAGGGTCGCAGCGACCCCGGCGATCCGGCGCGGCCCGGCTGCGGCCCGACGGCGGAACCGTCGCCACCGCTCAGCGAGATCACCCCGGCGAATCGGGGTCTCAAGGAAGCGGTAGGAGGCCTCGGCGACCAGAACCGTCAACAGCATGGCGAACGCGAACTGCCAGAGCGAGAGCGCACGACCGGCGACCCCTCGGATGATCTGATAGATCGGCCAGTGGTAGAGGTAGAGCCCGTACGACCGTGTGCCCACCCAGAGCAGGGGCGAGGCGCCGAGCAGACGTCCGGTGAACGACCGGCGATGCGCGATCGCCGCGATCACCGCGACCGTCGCAAGACCGGTGAGCACGAACCCCCCGCGGAAGAGCCCCGTGTCGGCCACCGTGGCCTCAGCCACCTGGTCGTCGATCACGAAGTGATAGCGGACCGCCGCGAGCGCGAGACCGACGAGACCGAGCAGGGCGACCAGGTCGAGCAGGAGCCCCCTGCGCGCCATCGGGCCGCGCATCACCGCCACCGGACGCCAGAGCATCGCCATGGCAGCGCCGAGCAGTAGGCCGGTCGATCGCGTGATCGTCGAGAGGTAGAGGGTGTCGGCTTTCGCGATACACCGGTCGCCGAGGGTCCAGTACGCCTCAGGGGTGATGGAGCACTCCCCGATCGGCCCACCGTGGACCGCGATCGAGGTCACCAGCGTCACCACCGCGACGATGCCCAGCATCCACAGCACCGGGCGGGCGACCCGCCGGGTGCCGCCCCGCAGGATGACCGCCATCACGATCGGCCACAGCAGATAGAACTGCTCCTCCACCGCGAGGCTCCACAGGTGCCGGAGCGGGGCGAAGTCACCGGAGGAGGCATAGCCCGCCCCCACCCAGATCTGGAACCAGTTCGACACGTAGAAGAAGCCAGCGATCAGGTCACCGCGCACCTTGCCGAGCGCCTCCGGCTTGGCGATCGTCGTCCAGATCGACAGAGCGACCATCACGGCGAAGAGCGCCGGCAGCAGCCGTCGCGCCCGACGCATCCAGAACGCGCCAAGATTGATGCGCCCGTCGCGCTCGCGCTCAGCCATGAGCAGCAGCGTGATGAGATAGCCCGAGATCACGAAGAACACCTCGACACCGAGGAAACCGCCGGGCAACCACGACGGATCGGCGTGGTAGATCATCACCGCGATCACGGCGAGCGCGCGCAGACCATCGAGCCCCGGCAAGTAGGGCACGCTGCTGATCGTCACCCGGCGGGGACGCTCGACGTGGGACGTCGCGGACATGGCCACCCAGTATCGCCCCGGGGTGGCCCAATCGGCCGTCAGTGACGGAAGTGACGACGCCCGGTGAACACCATCGCGATGCCGGCCTCATCGGCCGCGGCGATCACCTCGTCGTCGCGGACACTGCCTCCGGGTTGGATGACTGCTCGCACCCCGGCCGCCACCGCCGCATCGAGACCGTCCCGGAACGGAAAGAACGCGTCGCTCGCGCACACCCCTCCGTTGGCGCGACCATCGGCCCGCTCAGCCGCGATGCGAGCCGAGTCGAGCCGGTTCTGCTGACCGGCGCCGATTCCGACGGCCTGCAGTTCGCGGGCGTAGACGATCGCATTGGAGCTGACGGCGGCGCAGACCCGCCAGGCGAACCGGAGGTCGGCCCAGAGTGCCTCGTCGGGCTCCGCGGCCGTCACCACCCGCCACTCGGCATCATCGAGGGCGACCGCGTCGGGAGTCTGCACCAGCAGGCCTCCACCGATGGGGCGCACATCGAAACGCCACTCGCCGGGAGCCGGTGCCGTCAGCACTCTCAGGTTGGGCTTCGAGGACAACACCTCGAGAGCGGCGGCGTCGAACGACGGCGCGACGACGACCTCGGTGAACACCGGGGCTAACGCCTCCGCCAGTGCGGCGGTCACCGGCCGGTTTGCGGCGACGATTCCACCGAACGCGCTCACCGGGTCGCAGGCGTTCGCGCGCGCGTAGGCATCCGCGATGTCATCCGCCACGGCGACCCCGCACGGGTTCGCGTGCTTCACGATCACCACCGCTGGCCGGGCGAAACCATGAACTAGTCGACTGGCGGACTCCGTGTCGTACAGATTCAGATAGCTGAGCGCTTTGCCCTGATGCTGAACCGCGGCATCCCACCATCCCCCCGACGAGGTGGTGTCCCGATAGCGAGCGCCGATCTGATGAGGGTTCTCCCCGTAGCGGAGCACCTCGGCGCGCTCGAGTGA
>JAYQAE010000030.1:0-6997 GCA_038136655.1 Ilumatobacteraceae bacterium | reverse complement strand
AGGTTGACGACCACCAAGTCGATCGGCTCGATGCCGTGCGCCTCCATGTCGGCGACATGCTCAGCATCGGTCGGATCCGCGAGCAGACCCCCATGGACCCGCGGATGGAGGGTCACCACGCGATGGCCGAGAATCGCCGGCACCCCAGTCAGGTCGGCGACATCGGTGACCGCGACGCCGTTCGCGGCGATCTCGCGGGCCGTCCCGCCGCTCGAGACGATCCGCCAACCGAGAGCGTGGAGCGCCGAGGCGAACTCGGCAACTCCGGACTTGTCGAAGACGGAGAACAGCGCGGTGGGCACGAGAGGAACCTAGACGGCCCCCGCGTTGACGTTCTGTACGACCCGGCACCGAGTCCTTCGGCTAGAGCCCGGCGACGATCTCCGCCATCAATTCGCCGGCCTCGGTCGGGTTCTGCCCAACGCGGACGCCGGCCGATGCGAGAGCGTCCATCTTGCCCTGGGCCGTGCCCTTGCCGCCCGAGACGATCGCCCCGGCATGACCCATCTTCTTGCCAGCCGGCGCGGTGACACCGGCGATGTAGGCGCTCATCGGCTTCGAGATGTTGGCCGCGATGAACTCGGCGGCCTCCTCCTCAGCTGATCCACCGATCTCTCCGATCATGATGATGGCGTGGGTCTCGGGGTCGGCCTCGAACTCGCGGAGACAGTCGATGAAGTTCGTGCCCGGCACGGGATCGCCACCGATCCCGACGCAGGTCGACACCCCGATCCCCTTCTCCTTCAACTCGTGGAGCGCCTGATAGGTGAGCGTCCCTGACCGGCTCACGATGCCGACGTTTGGACCGTCGGCACTCGGAGGAAGAGCGATCTCGCCGGCGGTGATGCCGATGTTGCACTTGCCGGGGCTGATGATGCCCGGGCAGTTCGGCCCGAGCAGGCGCGTGCCCGGATGGTCCCGCACGAGCGTGTTGAACACCTTGGCCTCATCTTGGGCAGGGATGCCCTCGGTGATGCAGACGACGAACCCGACTCCCGCTGCGGCAGCCTCGAGGATCGCGGCCGGAGCGGCCTTGGGCGGGACAGCGACGAACGAGGCATCGGCTCCGGTGGCCGCCACGGCCTCGGCGACCGAATCGAACACCGGGATGCCCTCGACATCCTGGCCGCCCTTGCCGGGGGTGACTCCGGCGACCACGTTGGTGCCGTAGTCGCGGTTGCGAAGGCCGTGGTACTTGCCCTGACCGCCGGTCAGACCCTGGACGATCACCTTGGTCTCAGCATTGACGAAGATCGACATGTTGTCTCCCGCTTCTCCCTGGACGTTTCGATTCAGTTCTGGCCGGCGAGGGCCACAGCCGCGCGAGCGGCATCGAGCATGGTGGGCTCCGAACGGAGCCGTGACTCCGGGATGCCCGCCTCGGCGAGGATGCGACGACCCTCCTCGGCGTTCGTGCCGTCGAGACGGATCACAATCGGCGCGCGCAACTCGACACGACCGAGTGCCTCGACGATGCCTTTGGCGACCTCCTCGCCTCGGGTGATGCCACCGAAGATGTTGATGAAGATGGAGCGAACGTCCTGGTCAAAGTTGATCACCTCGAGCGCGGCCGCCATCACGTCGGCGTTCGCGCCGCCGCCGATGTCGAGGAAGTTGGCCGCGGTGCCACCCACCTGATTCACGACATCGAGAGTCGACATGGCGAGACCGGCTCCATTGGCGATGATGCCGACGGAGCCCTCGAGACCGATGTACTGCAAACCGTTCTTCTTCGCGAGCTGCTCGCGATCGTCGAGCACCTCGGTAGCGGCGTAGGCCTCCCACTCGGGGTGACGGAACGCAGCGTTCGAGTCGAGGCTGACCTTCGCGTCGAGCGCGTGCACCTCACCGGTCGGCTTCAGGATGAGCGGGTTGATCTCAGCGAGGTCGCAGTCGCCCTCGGTGAAGCAGCGGTAGAGCTTCACCAAGATGTCCGCCGCGCCATCGAGGGCTCGCTCCGGCAGTTTCGCGTCGACGGCGGCCTGGCGCGCTGTCGCCAGATCAAGACCGTCGACGGGGTCGATGTGGAGTTTCACGATCGCCTCAGGGTCGCTCTCGGCGACCGCCTCGATCTCGACGCCACCCTGAGCGGAGAGCATCAGCAGATGCTTCTTCGCGGCGCGGTCGAGAGTGAAGCTCGCGTAGTACTCCTCGTCGATATCGGAGGCGTGCTCCACCCAGAGCCGCTCGACGACGTGACCCTTGATGTCCATGCCGAGGATGTTCCCGGCGTGGAGGCGCACCTCATCGGCGTCGGCGGCCAACTTGATGCCCCCGGCCTTCCCGCGGCCACCGACCTGCACCTGGGCCTTGACAACGACCGGATAGCCGGCGGCCTCCGCCGCTGACACCGCCTCGTCGACGGTCAGCGCGACATCACCCGCGCTCACCGGGATGTCGTAGCGGGCGAAGTACTGCTTGCCCTGATATTCGAACAGATCCACGTGTCAGTCCTCTCGTTCGTCAAGTGCGGATTCGAGCCACGAGCTGATGGCCTTCAGCGAGGCTCCGGGTTGGAAGATCTCGGCGACACCCTGCTCGCGGAGGGCGCGGGCGTCGGCATCGGGAATCACACCACCGCCGAACACGAGCACATCGGCGAGCCCGCGATCACCCAGTTCGGACATGACCCGGGGGAAGAGGGTGAGGTGCGCCCCCGAGAGGAGCGAGAGACCCACCGCGTCGGCATCCTCTTGGAGCACCGTTTCAGCGATCTGCTCCGGGGTCTGGTGGAGGCCGGTGTAGATGACCTCGAAACCGTGATCACGCAGCGCTCGGGTGATGGTCTTCGCCCCCCGGTCGTGGCCGTCGAGGCCCGGCTTGCCGACGACGACGCGGTACGGGCGCTTCACAAGTTGTTGACCCTATTCGCTTGTTCGAGCGAGCGGCCAACCGGCTCAGCCCCTCGCACCGAACTTCCGGTGTGGCAGCCTGACCTCTTGACAACATGATGTCATGATGTAACATCACAGCCGATGAAACAGACCACCGTTCGCCTGCCAGCCGAACTCGCCGAGGCCACCGAGGCCGCCGCGCGCGCCAACGGCACGAGCGTGAATCAGTTCATCATCGACGCCCTGGCGTCCGAGATCCAGCGACTCCGCGAGAACGACGAGTTCCAAGCGCGGCTTCGCCGACTGGTCGAGGACAACAAGGCGATCCTCGACCGCCTCGCCCAGTGAACTTCCTTACGCTCGCTGAGGCCATGCTCCTCGCCGAAGCGGCAACCGGGATCGATGCTGCGACCCTCGGCCGCGTTTCGCGTGTTGAACTCCTCGACTCGGCGCTCCACGCTCCCCGAGCCGGATTCGGTGACGTTGACGTCTATCCGGATCTCCCCTCGAAAGCGGCAGTGCTGACCGTGCGGATCTCTCGCAACCATCCGCTTCCCGATGGCAACAAGCGCCTCGCTTGGCTCGCGCTCCTGTGGTTTCTCGAATCGAATGGAGCGACCATCGTTCACACCGACGACGAAGCGGTCGATCTCATGCTTGGCGTGGCGGCAGGCTCGTACGACGAGCTCTACGTCGCCGACTGGATCACCCGGCACATCGAGTGAGCACTCTCGGACACTCTCCGCCACACTGACGCCGTGCGATTCCCCGAGTTCAGAAGCCCCCTCGCAAGAGCGGTCCTGCCCGTCATCGGCGGACTCATCGTGCTCGCCCTGATCGGCTCATTCACCTGGGGTATGGCGGCCGTGATCTCATCGGGGGGCGCGGAGAGCTCCGAAAGACTCGCCCCGTCGACGTTCACGGTCGGCAATGTCGAGTTCCTGAGCGACCTCGTAGAGAGCGACGGCCCCCTGCTCTTCGCCGAGTTGGGCACCCCGGTCGGCGCTCGCTCGATCGTGATCGACCACACCGGCGACGACCCGGCCCTCGGCTGGCGCGTCTATTGGGCGTATCCGGCCGACCGCGGACCCGAGTGCATCGTCGAGCAGGTGCTTGGCACCGACCGGTTCATCGACTGCGATGGACGCGAGATCTCCGTCGACGAGCTGTCACCGCCCGACCCGGGGGTGCGACCAGTCGTCTACGACTCAACACGACTCGAGATCGACCTGCGCGGTGTCGTCGCCGATTGACCGTGCCTAGAACGGGTTAGACCGTTTCGACGGCGCCCAACAGCCGGTCAACGAAGATCTCGCAGTGCTCGTCGATTCGGCTGCGCTTGATCAGCAGCCCGCCAACCACATCCGCTCCCGTTGAGCCGAGTGCGGTCGAGAGTCGGTCGAGGCTCTTTCCCGCATCGAGGGCGTAGGTAAGGAAACCGGCGATCCGCTTGCCGCGCATCGTCGGCAAGTTGGCGATCTCCGCCGCTGCCCACGGCGCCTGGCCGACCACGAAGAGCCCGTGGGTCCAGGTGCCGACCAGCACGACGTTGGCCTGCTGGATCGACGCCAGATCGGGCCGGCGCACCCTCGACAAACCGGTGACCGACCAGCCCTCCTGGGTGAGGCCATCGGCAATTCGCTCCGCCGCACGGGTCGTGTTGCCGGTGAGACTCTCAACGAGCAGTGCTGCCTTCATCGGCAGTATTCAACCAGACTCGCGACCCGCGGGATCAGCCACGTCGGGTGAGCGGAGCCCAGGCAAGGGCGAGGTGCTTGGTTCCGACCCCGGCGAAGTTCACCACGGCCTCCGCTCGGTCACCTGATCCCGAGATCTCGATGATGACGCCCTCACCGAAGGCGGGATGCGTCACGTCATCGCCCACTCGGAACCCGATCTCGTGCGCGTTCGAGCGCTCCGCGGGCTTGGATCCGGCGCGCATCGCCTCATCGACCACGCGTTCGCGATGCGCCTCATCACTCGCGCGGTCGACGGCTCGCCGGCGATATCCGGGCACCGAGGAGCGCGCGGAGCCCCACTCGGCTCGGGAGGACACTCGAGACGACCCGAGGCCCCCGTCGGCGTCGCCGCGCACATCGAAGAGCTCGGGAGGGATCTCATCGAAGAACCGCGACGGCGGGTTGTATTGGGTCGAGCCGAACAGCATCCGCGACCAGGAATGCGTCATGTGCAGCTGCTGCATCGCGCGGGTGATGCCGACATAGGCGAGGCGTCGCTCCTCCTCCATCTCATCGGGGTCGGTGAGCGCGCGGTGATGGGGAAACACCCCCTCCTCGACGCCGATCAGGAACACATACGGAAACTCGAGTCCCTTGGCGGCGTGCAGGGTCATGAGCACGACGCGGTCATCGCCAGCAAGTTCATCGGTGTCGGCGACCAGGGCGACCTGTTCGAGAAACTCGTCGACGCGGGTGAACTCTCGTGCCGAGCCGACGAGCTCACCGAGATTCTCGAGGCGACCGTGGGATTCAACGGTGTCGATCTCCTCGAGCTCGGCCAGATACCCCGACTGCTCGAGGGTGGCTTGGAGCACATCGCCCGGTCCGAGGTCATCAGCCTCGGGGGCGGGGTCGTCCATCGCCGCGCGAACCTCATCGATAAGCCGACAGAACGACTCGAGACCCTTCGCCGCCCGGCCCCCAACACCGGCCTCCGAAGCCCTCCGACAGGCATCGAGGAAGGTGATGCCCTCGGCGGAGGCGAACTCGTCGAGCCGGGCGACGCTGGTGTCGCCGATACCGCGCTTCGGCACGTTGAGCACCCGCTTCACGCTCACCTCGTCGGCCGGATTGACAACCGCGCGGAGGTAGGCGAGGGCGTCCTTGATCTCTCGACGGTCGTAGAAGCGGGTGCCACCGACCACCTGATATGGCACGCCGAGGCGCATGAACGCCTCCTCCACCACGCGGCTCTGCGCGTTGGTGCGGTAAAGCACGGCGATGTCGTTCCAGGCTGCACCGCGCTCGGTTGACAGCCCACGCGCCGTCGACGCCACCCAGGTCGATTCATCGCCTTCGTCGGTGGCGAAATAGCGAACGATTCGCTCACCCTGGCCCGAGTCGGTCCACAAGTCCTTGTCTTTTCGGCCGGCGTTGTTGACGATGACCGCATTCGCCGCGTCGAGGATGGTCTGCGTGGAGCGGTAGTTCTGGCTGAGCACGATCATCGTGACGTCGGCGAAGGCGTCCTCGAACTGCATGATGTTGCGGAGGTCGGCGCCGCGGAAGCGGTACACGCTCTGATCGCTGTCGCCGACGACGGTGACGTTGTGCTCGGCAGCCGGGTCATCGGCGGCAGCCAACTGCAGGACGATCTCGTTCTGGGCGAGGTTGGTGTCCTGGTACTCGTCGACGAGCAGGTGGGTGAAGCGACGCCGGTACTCCTCGAGCACATCGGGATGCTCCCGGAAGAGCCGCACCACGTTGACGAGCAGATCGTCGAAGTCCATCGAGCCCGACCGTTCGAGCCGGGCCTGATATTCGGCGTAGATGTCAGCGTGCTTGCGCTGGAAGATGTCATCGGCGCGCGCGATCGCCTGGTGGGGGTCGACGAGCTCGTTCTTCAGCAGCGAGATGTGAGCGTGCACCGCGCGCGAGGCGAACCGCTTCGCATCAAGGCCGAGGTCGCGAACCACGTAGCCGGTGAGTCGGACCGCGTCGGCTTGGTCGTAGATCGAGAAGTTGCGCGGGTAGCCGATGCGATCGCCGTGGGCACGCAGGATTCGGACACAGGCGGAGTGGAAGGTGCTCACCCACATCGCCTTGATCACCGGTCCGACCAGCCCGGCGACGCGCTCGCGCATCTCGCTCGCCGCCTTGTTGGTGAAGGTGATGGCGAGGATCGAGGTGGGATGCACGCCCGATCGCACGAGATGAGCGATGCGATGAGTGAGCACCCGCGTCTTGCCCGAGCCGGCGCCAGCCACCACCAGCAGCGGACCGCCCGGGTGGATGACCGCGTCGTACTGATCGGGGTTGAGGCCCTCGAGCAAGGCGTCGACAGGCGCGTCCGGGGCCGACAGGGGAAGTTGCCCGGAATCCGACATGGACCGTCGATCCTACGACGGGGGTGTCCGAGGCGAGGCCCCCGCGACCGGGGCTCACCGAAACGCCGGAGACCCCGGCGCTTGCCGGGGTCTCCGA
>JAYQAE010000029.1:0-15101 GCA_038136655.1 Ilumatobacteraceae bacterium | reverse complement strand
CCTGGTCATCCGAGACCGAGAGCACCTCGACGGCGCACTTCTTGAAGCGGGCGAACAGTTCCTGATCCATGTCGTCTCCTTGTCGTGTCGCGAGTACCGCGATCGCGTTATCGCCGCCAAGTGTAGGGAGCGGCGGGTGTCTGTGACGGGACGCTCAGTGTCCCATACCGAGGCCGCCGTCGACCGGGATGACCGCTCCGGTGATGTAGCCGGCATCGGGAGAGGCGAGGAACTCGACCACCCCGGCGATCTCGTCGGCCTCGGCCATGCGGGCAAGGGGAACCGAGGAGGTGATTTCGGCGAGCCGATCCTCTCCGAGAGCGGCGGTCATGTCGGTGGCGACAGGGCCCGGAGCCACGACGTTCACGGTGATCGACCGGGAGCCGAGCTCTCGGGCGAGAGATCGGGCGAGACCGACGAGCCCGGCCTTCGAGGAGGCGTAGTTGGCCTGACCCGCGGCGCCGAGGAGGCCGACCACTGAGGAGACGAGAATGATCCGGCCCGAGCGCGCGCGGAGCATTTGCTGGACCGCTCGCTTCGTGACCCGGTAGGCGGCGGTGAGGTTCGCGTCGATGACCGCGGTGAAGTCATCCTCACCCATGCGCAGCAGCAGTCCGTCGCGGGTGATGCCGGCGTTGGATACGAGCACCTGCACCGCCCCGCCGAAGTGCTCCTCGATCTCGGAGAAGGCCCGGTCGACGTCGTCGGTGGAGGTCACGTCGCAGCGCACCCCGAACAGGCCGTCGGGGGGAGGGGAGGAGTTGTAGGTGACCGCCACCCGGTCGCCGGCGGCGGCGAATCGGCGCGCGACGGCGAGGCCGATGCCACGCGACCCTCCGGTGACGAGGACGATCCGGCCGGTGTCGCTCATGTCGACGCTCCCTTCTCGCCGCCCCATCGCAGGACGGCGCTCGCTGCGGTCATGCCGCCACCGAAACCAACGAGCAACACCAGGTCGCCGTGGTCGATGCGTCCGTCGTCGAGGGCGGCCGCGAGGGCCAGCGGGATCGACGCGGAGGAGGTGTTGCCGGTGCGGTCGATGACCACCGAAGCCCGGTCGAGCGGCACCTCGAGGCGTTCACAGGCGGCCTGGATGATCCGGATGTTCGCCTGGTGCGGGACGATCATCGCGATGTCGTCACCGGTGACACCGGCGTGGCGCATCGACTTCTCGGCGGAGTCGACCATGATGCGCACGGCCCGGCGGAAGACCTCCTTGCCGTCCATGTTGACCGTGCCCCCGACCTCGGCCCAGAGCAGTTCGCTGGCCGAGCCGTCGGCATCGAAATCCCATCCGAGCAGTTGGCCTCCGTGCGGTGTCGACTCGAGGACGACGGCTCCAGACCCATCGGCGAACAATGGCGCGGTGCCGCGATCGTTCCAGTCGGTGATCCGCGAGAGAGTGTCGGTCCCGATAAGGAGCACCCGCTCGGCGCCCATGGCGATGAGGCCATGGGCGTTGACGAGGCCGTAGACGAAGCCCGAGCAGGCCGCGTTGAGCTCGAACGCGCCGCAGGAGAGTCCGAGGTCGCGTTGGATGATGGGCGCGGTTCCCCACTGGCGGTCGGGTGTGGTGGTGGCCACCACGAGCGCGTCGATGCGCTCCGGGGTGAGCCCGGCCATCTCCATCGCCGCGCGACCCGATTCGACCGAGAGCGAGGCGGTGGAGCCACCGATGCGGCGCTCGGAGATGCCCGTTCGAGCGACAATCCACTCGTCGCTGGTGTCGAGGGTCTTCTCGAGGTCGTGGTTGGTGACGACCTTCTCAGGTAGCGCGGTTCCCCAACCGGAGATGACCGCGCCGGTGGCGCCTGGGCGTGTTGCGGGCATGTGGTCCTCCTCAACGACCCAGAAGGGGTCGACAGGTCACTTCACCTTAGATGGGTCGATCCTTACGAGGTGCGGAGCCACGCGATCGGCTGTCGCGGTGCGACGCGTTCGGTGTCAGCGGCGATGTAGCTCTGGAACACCCCAGCGAAGGGGGAACGCACCTCGTCGTCGCCGACCCGACCAAGGATGGCACCGACCTCGATGAGGCTGCCCTCGGCCAGTCCGGCCGAGGAGAACACCCCTGCGGACGGGCTGACCACGAAGCGCTCCGCGAGATGGAGATGCTCGCCCTCGTGGTCGGCGGCGGGTGCCGGTGGCGCTGTGCCGGCGATCCACTCGACAAAGCGGTCGAGGTCGTCCGGTGTGGCGACCGCGATCGTGTGGATGTCGTCGAGGGTGCGTTTCGCCATTCCGGTGAGCACTCCGCCCGGGCCGAGCTCGGCGAAGGAGGTGACCCCCATCTGCGACATGGCGAGAAGGCCATGTTTCCAGCGCACCGGGCTGGTGAGTTGGGCCGAGAGCAGGCTGGTCCAGTCGTCGGCCGAGTCGTGCGCCTGCGAATCGACGTTCGACACGATGGGCAGGTCGCTGCTGCGGATGGTGGCCGTGGCGATGGCGTCGCGGAGGCGGTCGCGCGCCGATCCCATGAACGGCGTGTGGAAGGCACCGGACACTTGCAGCGGCATGACCTTCTTGGCACCGAGTTCTTTCGCGTGGGCGCTGGCCGAGGCGACGCCCTCGGGGGAGCCGGCGATCACGACCTGGCCGGGAGCGTTGAAGTTCGCTACCCACACCTCGTCGTCGGCGAGGTTGCAGGCGACCTCGACCTTGTCGTCGTCGAGTCCGAGTACGGCGGCCATGGTTCCCGGTCGTTCGAGGCCGGCGTCGTGCATGGCCTCGGCCCGAGCACCGACGAGGGCGACCCCCTCGGGAAAGCCGAGCGCTCCAGAGGCCGCGAGTGCGGTGTACTCCCCGAGGGAGTGCCCGGCGTAGACGTCGGCGTCGACGCCGAGGCGCTCCACCGCGTCGAGCACCATGAGGCTCGAGACGAAGGTGGTGAGTTGAGCGTTCCTCGTGTCGCGAAGCTCGTCGGCCTCCGCGTCGAGGAGCAGGCGGGCGACATCACGGCCGGCGACCTCACTGGCCTCGTGGACGAGATCCCAGCTTTCGTGATCGACCCAGGGACGTCCCATTCCCGGGCGTTGCGACCCCTGCCCGGGGAAGGTGAACGCGAGCACGTCGGAGAGGCTAGACCGAGCCTCCGCCGGCCGTCGGCTACCGCCCGGTAGGCGCAGTGGCACGGCCGGTAGGCTCCCTGCGTCGCCCCGGTAGCCCAACGGCAGAGGCAGCGGTCTCAAACACCGTCCAGTGTCGGTTCGAATCCGACTCGGGGCACTTTCCAACCGGCCGGTCATCGATCGCGCGGCTGATCTCCGCTGGGTCGGCGGGAGGTCGGCCTAGCATGTTCGGATGGCCACTTGGCTCGCGGAACGACGGCTGGCGCAGAACGGCGCGCGCCTGGCGGAGTTGCGGCACGAGCTCGCCCAGATCGAGGAGCAATGCGCGGTGGTCGCCTCGGAGGCCGATGACCACGCGCTGAGGGCGCTCGTCTCGGAGACCCCGCTCGCCGAGTTCGAGGCCGCCGATGCCCGTCGGCACGCTTCCGCCCTCGACCGTCATCGTCTCCACCTCCTCGGAGAGATCGCCGAACTCGAGCGTCGCCAAGACGAGTTGCTCGACCGGATCGCCGCGGCCACCCGATGAACGCGTCCCTCAGAGGTGCTCGCTGATGGCCATCCGGGTGGTGATCGCCGAGGACGAGGCGATCATCCGCATGGATCTTCGCGAGACCCTCGAGGAGGAGGGCTACGAGGTCGTCGCCGAGACGGGCCGTGGCGATGAGGTGGTCGGCCTCGTTCGCGATCTTGCTCCGGATCTGGCGATCCTCGACGTCAAGATGCCCGGGATGGACGGCCTGCAGGCCGCGGGGGTGATCACCTCCGAGAAACTCTGCGCGGTGCTCATGCTGACGGCGTTCAGTCAGCGCGAGGTGATCGAGCAGGCCCGGGATGCCGGTGCTCTCGCCTTTCTCGTCAAGCCGTTCCAGCGGAGCGATCTCGTTCCGGCGATCGAGGTCGCCATCGGGAGGTTCCGCGAGCTCCGCGACCTGACCGGCGAGATCGACGCCCTCGGCGAGCAGCTCGAGGCCCGCAAGCTCGTCGACCGCGCCAAGGGGCTGCTCATCGATGAGGTCGGCATGTCAGAGTCCGACGCCTTCGCCTTCATCCAGCGCACCGCCATGTCGGAGCGGATCCGCATGCGCGACGTGGCCGACCGCATCCTCGACGGCTCGCTTCGCCCCGGCTGAGGTCGATCCTCCCGTGGCTCGCTATCTGCTCATCGACGGGAACTCCCTCACCTACCGGGCGTATTTCGCGCTTCCCGAGGACATGGCGACGAGCACCGGGCAGCCGACAAACGCGGTGTTCGGGCTGGTCTCGATGTTGGTGAACGTGCTCCGCGATCAGCATCCCGACGGGGTGCTCGTGGCGTTCGACCGTCCCGAGCCGACGTTCCGCCACGAGGCGGAGCCCGAGTACAAGGCGCAGCGCGAGTCGACCCCCGACACCCTCCGGCAGCAACTTCCGGTAGTCCGAGAGGTACTCGCCGCGGCCGGTGTCCATCAGGTGGAGGCAGCCGGCTGGGAGGCCGATGATCTGCTCGCGACGGCGGCCGCCGGTCTCGCTGCCCGCGGCGACGACGTGATCATCGTGACCGGTGATCGCGACAGCTACCAGCTCGTGCGCGACCCGCACATTCGCGTGCTCTACAACAAGCGCGGGGTGAGTGACTACGCCCTCTACGACGAGGCGGGAATCCTCGAGCGCACGGGGGTCACGCCCGCGCTCTACCCGCAGTACGCGGCGTTGAGGGGCGATCCGAGCGACAACCTGCCCGGTGTGCCGGGTGTGGGGGAGAAGACCGCGGCGAAGCTCATCAACGCCCACGGTGGTCTCGACGGGATCTTCGCCGCGCTCGACGCGCAGACGCCGAAGCTCCGGGAGAACCTCGCCGCGAATGAGGAACGGGCCCGTCGCAATCACGAGCTGATGGTGCTGCGCACCGACGCGCCGATCGGCGACCTGTCACCCGAGACGCTCGCGTTCACTCCCGACAGCGGTGAGCTGCGCCGCCTCTTCGGTGTGCTCGAGTTCTCGCAGCTGCTCGGCCGCCTCGAGTCGGTGCTGGCTGAGCTCGGCGGTATCTCCGATGACGAGGCGCCGCCCGCGCCATCCGTTGAGGCGATCTCCGCGAGCGTTGCGCGAGCCGACGCCTCCTCGATCGTCGTGGCTGCGGTGCAGGGGGTCGAGGTGCTTCATCTCGCGGTCGACTTCGATGGCGAGCCTGGTCGCAGCCCGGTGGGCGGTGTCGCTCTGGTTACTGATGAGGCCGCCGGTGAAGTGCTCTGGGTGGGGTCTGATCTCCTCGCCGACCCAGAAGTGGTTGCCGCGCTCGGGGATCACCCGCGCCTCCGGATGCACCGTGCGAAGGACGCCATGCGGTCGCTGTTGCCGGCGGGCATCGATCTGCGGGGCCTCGAGCTCGACCTCGCCATCGCCGCCTATCTCGTCGATCCGGTCGTCGGCGACTATGAGATCCCCGATCTCGTGGCCCGATTCACCGATCTCTCCATCGGCCAGCGGCGCGTCGTGCCGTCCGGACAACTCGACCTCGGCGGTGACGACGAGGATCGGGCCCAAGCCGCCGGTGATGCCGCGCTCGCGGTGGCCCGATGCTCGGCACCGATACTCGCCGCGGTCTCCGACGTCGATGCCACGAGCTTGTTGGACGAGATCGAGACCCCGTTGGTGAGGGTGCTCGCGCGGATGGAGCATCTCGGCATCGAGGTGGACGTCGCGCGGTTACGGGAGATCGGTGACCGGCTCCGGTCCGAAGTCGATGAACTCGCCTCGCGCCTGCGCGATGAGGCGGGCCAGCCCGAACTCAATCTCAACTCGCCCACGCAGTTGCGCCAGTTGCTCTATGAGGAGCGAGGGCTCTCCCCGGCCGGAGTCCGCAAGACCAAGTCCGGCTACTCGACTGACGCGCAGACGCTCGAGAAGTTGCGCGATCAGTGGCCGGAGTTCATCGAGCCCTTGCTGCGTCATCGCGAGGTCGACAAGCTTCGCGGCACATATGGGGAGGGGCTCGTCGCCGAGGTCGCAGCCGATGGACGGATCCACGCGACCTTCCATCAGACGGTGGCCCGCACCGGCCGACTTTCGAGCGATCGGCCGAACCTCCACAACATCCCGGTGCGCACCGACGAGGGACGGGTGTTCCGAACCGCCTTCCGACCCACCGACGGGCATCGACTGTTGGTGGCCGACTACAACCAGATCGAGTTGCGCTGTATCGCCCATCTGGCCGCCGACCCGGGGCTCATTGGAGCGTTCACCGCTGGAGAGGACATCCACCGAGCCACGGCGGCCCGAGTCTTCGAGGTCGATCCGAACGAGGTGACCGTCGATCAGCGGTCGAAGGCCAAGATGGTCTCCTACGGCCTCGCCTACGGCATGGAGGCCTACGGCCTCGGCCAGCGCCTCGCGATCCCCACTGACGAGGCGGCCCAGATCCTCGAGGCCTACTTCCAGGCCTTCCCGAACGTGCGCGACTACATGGACCGCACGGTGGCCGAGGCGCGCACCAACGGCTTCACCGAGACGCTGTTCGGCCGGCGCCGCCCGGTGCCGGAACTCCTCGACTCGAACTGGCGGGTGCGTCAGGCCGGTGAGCGCCAGGCGATGAACGCCGGCATCCAGGGCCTGGCGGCCGACATCTTCAAGATCGCGTTGGTGCGCATCGATGAGGCCCTCGACTCGGCGGGTCATGCGGCGAGGTTGGTGCTCCAGGTGCACGACGAGGTGCTCGTCGAGGTGCCCGAGGGTGAGTGCGAGGTCGTGGGACCGCTCGTTGTCGACCTGATGCGCGGGGCCGCTGAGCTCGATGTGCCCCTCGAGGTCAACGTGGCCTGGGGTGACACCTGGGCCGCGGCGAAGTCGTGAAGCCGGGCCCTCGACCGGGTAGGGACCACTGGTTCGAGCCGGTGGCCGAGCATCTCGGAGGGGCCTATCTCCGCTATTCGTTCACGAAGGGCACCGTGGCCGAGGTGGACCGCCTCATGGAGTTGCTTGAGCTCCGGGAGGGCGATCGGGTGCTCGATGTCGGTTGCGGTCCGGGACGGCACAGCCACGAACTGGCGCGCCGCGGCGTCAGGGCTCACGGCATCGATATCTCGCAGCGGTTCATCGATCTGGCCGTGGAGGCCGCACCGGAGGGCGCCACGTTCGAGCGACTCGATGCCCGCGACCTCGCCTCAGTCGATCGCCTCCGAGGTTCGCACGACGCGGTGATCTGTCTCTGCCAGGGGGCGTTCGGCTTGATGCGCCCGGAGGACGCCCGCGGGGGAGTCGACGGAGATCGACTGGTGTTGGAGGGCATGGCCGCTGCCCTCTCACCGGGAGGTCGGCTGGCGCTCTCGGCGTTCAACAGCCTGTTCACGGCGGCTGCGATCGCCCGTGGTGACTTCGACGCAAGTCTCGATGTCGGCTCGGGGATCATCCACGAGCGCACCGAAGTGCGCGATGAGGCCGGTCGCGTCGAGGACGTCGATCTCTGGACCGGCGGCTACACGCCGCGCGAGCTCCGGTTGCTCTGCGAGCTCGTCGGCCTGGAGGTGATCGCCGTCGATGGCGCCGAACCGGGGGACTACTCGGCGAAACCTCCCTCGGTCGACCTGCCCGAGCACCTGCTCATCGCCCGGATGGCATCGCTCTGAGCCACTGATACGCTCTGCCGCCGCGGTTTCGCGACCCTCCGGGCGCATCCGCCGACCATCCGTATCCGTTTCCGAAAGCAGTACCCGACCTTGTCCGACACCACTACCGCCCCCGCACCGTCCCAGATGGGAACCTTCGATGACGAGGGCAACTACACCCCCCGCGAGGTCGTCTCGAACGATCTCGGAATGAGTTTCGCCGACGCCGTCGACGGAGGCGACGCCTCGATCATCGATGTCGATGACGGGCAACTGGTCCACGGCACCGTGGTCAAGATCGACCGCGACGAGGTGCTCCTCGATATCGGGTACAAGAGCGAGGGCGTGATCCCCTCCCGCGAGTTGAGCATCCGCAACGACGTCAACCCGGCCGAGATCGTCTCCATGGGCGAGGAGGTCGAGGCGCTGGTCCTCACCAAGGAGGACAAGGAGGGTCGCCTGGTCCTCTCCAAGAAGCGCGCCCAATACGAGCGCGCCTGGGGCGACATCGAGGCGAAGAAGGAAGCCGACGCCGTCGTCGAGGGTCCGGTCATCGAAGTCGTCAAGGGCGGTCTCATCGTCGACATCGGGCTCCGCGGGTTCCTCCCCGCCTCGCTGGTCGAGCTCCGACGCGTCCGCGATCTGCAGCCTTACGTGGGCACGGTCGTTCAGGCCAAGATCATCGAGCTCGACAAGAACCGCAACAACGTTGTTCTCTCGCGTCGCGCCTACCTCGAGGAGAACCAGAAGGAGACTCGCGACAACTTCCTCACCAATCTCAAGGTGGGCGAGGTCCGCTCGGGAACCATCTCCTCGGTGGTCAGCTTCGGCGCCTTCGTCGACCTCGGCGGTATGGACGGCCTCATCCACGTGAGCGAGCTGTCATGGAAGCATGTCGACCATCCGGGCTCCGTGGTCGCCGTCGGAGATCCGGTCACCGTGCAGGTACTCGATGTCGACTTCAGCCGCGAGCGCATCAGCCTCTCGCTCAAGGCCACCCAGCAGGATCCTTGGGCCGAGTTCGCCGAGGGTCACGCCGTTGGCCAGCTCGTCTACGGCCGAGTGACCAAGCTCGTCCAGTTCGGTGCCTTCGTGCAGGTGGGTGACGGCATCGAGGGTCTGGTGCACATCTCGGAGATGTCCGCCCACCACGTCGAGAATCCCGCCGACATCGTCACGCCCGGTGAGGAGCTGTGGGTCAAGATCATCGATCTCGATCTGCCGCGCCGCCGTATCAGCCTGTCGATCAAGCAGGCCGCTGAGGGTGGCGAGCTCGCTGCCGAGTACCGCGAGCACTTCGACGTCGACTCGGAGGGCAACTGGACGCACAGCGACGATGAGGTCGAGGCGGCCTGGGCCGAGTACGAGAGCGGTTCGGAGTCGAGCGCGGAAGCCGCACCCGAGGCGGTCGCCGCCCCGGAGACCCCGGCCGAAGCCGAGTCGGACGACTGAATCGTGCTGCTCGTCGGACTGACGGGCGGTATCGGAGCCGGCAAGTCCACCGTGTCGGCTCTCCTCGCCGGCCACGGCGCGGAGATCCTCGACGCTGACGCCATCGTGCGAGAGCTGCAAGTGCCGGGCTCGCCCGTGCTCAGCGAGATGGCCGAGCGCTTCGGCGCGCACGTGATCCTCGACGACGGTTCCCTCGACCGAGCGGCAGTAGCGGCGGTCGTGTTCGGCGATTCCGAGGAGGCGCGGGCGGCCCGGGCGGATTTGAACGGAATCGTCCATCCCGCTCTCCAACGTGAGATCCGCTCCCGCATCGAGTCGCTGACCGACACCGACCGGATCGTCATCCTCGACTTCCCCCTCCTCGCCGAGAACCCTCGCGACGATCTCGACGCCACGATCGTCGTCGATGTGGATCCCGACATCGCCGTGGGGCGGCTCGTCGCATTTCGAGGAATGGATGCCGATGACGCCCGACGGCGCATCGCGAGCCAGACCGACCGCGAGGCGCGTCGCGCTATCGCCACCCACGTGATCGATAACTCCGGAGACGAGGCGGAACTCAACCGGCGCGTCGGCGAGGTATGGGACGACCTCCTGCGGCTGAGGGCCGAGGGGTAGCGTCGACTCCGTGAGCGAGAGCGTCTGGGTCTTCGGGTACGGCTCGCTGGTCAGCCCGTCCTCCCTCGGCGGGACGCTCCAACGGGATCCGATCCGCGGGGTTGATTTCCTCGCTGCCGAGTGCGACGGCTGGGAGCGCCGCTGGAACTACGGCATGCCGGTCGCTGACGGCGACCTCGTGGGGCCGGACGTGGATCGGGTTGACGTGGTGGTCGCGCTCGGCATCACCGCGGTCGACGGGGCCTGCATGAACGGCATCGTCACGCTCGTGCATCCCGACGAACTCGTGCGCCTCGACGCGCGTGAGCGCAACTACGACCGGGTGGACGTGACCGAGGGGGTCCGGCTCCTCGAGAACGGCCCGGAGATCGGGCGGGTCGTCACCTACGTGCCCCGACAGGTCGCCCTCGACATCTACCTCGATGGCCGCGATCGGGGCCGCGCTGGCATCGAGCGCCGCTACTGGGATCTCGTCGATGGCGCGTTCGATGCCCTGCTGCCCGGCGAGGGCGACCGGTACCGGGCCACCACACCACCCCCGGATGTGCCGGTGGTCGACGCGAACCGCCGCGGACGATGAGCGCGATCCCCACTCCGGTTACCGAGGATCGATTCCGCGTCGTCTCGGAGTTCGAACCGGCCGGTGACCAGCCGAAGGCGATCGCCTCGCTCGCCGAGGGGATCGATGCGGGGGAGCGGTTCCAGACCCTCCTCGGCATCACCGGTTCGGGCAAGTCGGCGACGATCGCCTGGACGATCGAGCAGGTGCAACGTCCGACGCTGATCCTCGCGCCCAACAAGAGCCTCGCGGCGCAGCTCGCTCAGGAGATGCGCGAGTTCTTCCCCGAGAATCGGGTCGAGTACTTCGTCTCCTATTACGACTACTACCAGCCCGAGGCCTACATCCCGTCGAGTGACACCTTCATCGAGAAGGACGCGTCGATCAATGACGAGATCGACCGTCTCCGTCATTCGGCGACCGCGGCGCTGCTGACCCGGAGGGACACCATCGTCGTCGCCTCGGTCTCGTGCATCTACGGCATGGGGTCGCCGGAGGAGTACCGGGGTCAGCTGATCGACCTCAGCGTCGGCGTCGACTACGACATGCGCTCGATCCTCCGGCGTCTCGTCGACATGCAGTACGACCGCAACGACATGACCCTCGGTCGCGGCAAGTTCAGAGTGCGCGGCGACACCATCGAGGTGCATCCCTCCTACGAGGAGTCGGTGCTTCGGATCGAACTCTTCGGCGACACGGTCGATCGGCTCACGCGGATCGACCCAGTGACCGGCGAGACCCTCGAGGAGCTGTCGCGAACTCACGTCTTCCCGGCGACCCACTATGTCGCCGGCGTCGAGCGCATGGCCCGAGCCATCCAGGGGATCGAGGCCGAGTTGCAGGTGCGTCTCGCCGAGTTCGAGCAGGAGGGCAAGCTCCTCGAGGCGCAGCGGCTCAGAATGCGGACCCAGTACGACCTCGAGATGATGGCCGAGGTCGGCTACTGCAACGGGATCGAGAACTACTCGATGCACATCGACGGACGGTCCCCCGACGAACCGCCGTTCACCCTGCTCGACTACTTCCCCGACGACTATTTGCTGGTCATCGATGAGAGCCATGTGGCCGTGCCGCAGCTGCACGGTCAGTACGCCGGCGACCGGAGCCGCAAGGACGTGCTCGTCGAGCACGGGTTCCGTCTGCCGAGCGCCCGCGATAACCGGCCTCTCCGGTTCGAGGAGGTTCTCGAGCGGGTCAACCAGTGCGTGTTCCTGTCGGCGACGCCGAGCAATTACGAGATCGGCGTCTCCGACCGAGTCGTTGAGCAGATCGTTCGCCCGACCGGTCTCGTCGATCCGGAGGTGCTCGTTCGCCCGACCAAGGGGCAGATCGACGACCTGATGACGATGGTGGAGGGGCGAGTCACCCGCGGCGACCGCGTTCTCGTCACCACGTTGACCAAGAAGATGGCTGAGGACCTCACGGAGTACCTGCTCGAGCAGGGGCTGCGAGTCAGGTATCTCCACTCGAATATCGACACGATCCAGCGAATCGAGATCCTGAGGGCGCTCCGGCTCGGCGAGTTCGACGTGCTGGTCGGAATCAATCTTCTGCGCGAGGGGCTCGACCTGCCCGAAGTGTCGTTGGTGTGCATCCTCGATGCCGACAAGGAGGGGTTCCTCCGCAGCGAGACCTCCCTCATTCAGATGATCGGTCGAGCTGCGAGAAACGTCGAGGGGGAGGTGGTGATGTACGCGGACCGCATCACCGACTCGATGAAGCGGGCGATTGGCGAGACCCAGCGTCGGCGCGCGCTGCAGTTGGCTCACAACGAGAAACACGGCATCGATCCGCAGACCATCCGCAAAGCGGTCGGCGACATCCTCTCCATGTTGCGACCGGAGGCGGCGACCGCTCCAGTTCCGGGTAAGGACCGTCGGCGCCAGAAGGAGCGCGATCGGGTCCAGCGCGAGCTGGCGTCCCTGCCCGAGGGGGAGATCGCCCGATTGATCCAGACCCTCGAGGAGGAGATGCACGAGGCGGCTGTCGATCTCCGCTTCGAGTACGCCGCCCGTCTGCGTGACGAGATCAACGAACTTCGTCGCGAACTGCGTGACGCCCGCTGAGCCGCGCACCGTTAGCCTCGCCGACGATGGCCCCCCGAACCACGACGACCGCGAAAACGTCGCCAGCGAAGCGGGAGGCACCGAAGAAGTCGGCCGCGAAAAAGCCCGCAGCGAAGAAGGCACCCGAGAAGAAGGCGCCGGCACCGCGCTCGCCTGACGGCCCCCCGGTGATCTCGGTGCGTGGGGCGAGGGAGCACAACCTCCGCAACGTGAACGTCGAGATCCCGCGCGACCGACTCGTGGTGCTCACCGGCCTGTCGGGTTCGGGTAAATCGAGTCTCGCCTTCGACACCATCTACGCCGAGGGGCAGCGTCGCTACGTCGAGTCGCTCTCCTCATACGCGAGGCAGTTCCTCGGGCAGATGGACAAACCCGATGTCGACGTCATCGAGGGGTTGTCCCCTGCGATCTCCATCGACCAAAAGTCGGCCAGCCGGAATCCCCGGTCGACGGTGGGGACGATCACCGAGGTCTACGACTACCTCCGGCTGCTCTACGCCCGTATCGGCGTGCAGCACTGCCCCGACGATGGCACCCGGCTGCAGCGTCAGACCCCCCAGCAGATCGTGGACCGGGTGCTCGAGTTACCAGAGGGCACCCGCTTCCAGGTGCTCGCACCGGTGGTGCGCGGCCGCAAGGGTGAGTACGAGTCGTTGCTCGAGGATCTCTCCGGTCAGGGCTATGTGCGAGCGCGTGTCGACGGCGAGACGGTGCAGATCGACGAGTTCCTCGCCCGCGAGGAGAAACTCGCGCGCTACGAGCAGCACGACATCGAGGTGGTCGTCGACCGTCTCGTGCTCCGCGAGGGCATCGAGCGGCGACTCACCGACTCGCTCGAGTCAGCCCTCACCCTCGCCGACGGCGTCGCGCAGATCGAACTGGTCGGTGCTGGAGACGGGGGTGAGGATGAGACGCTGACCTTCAGCCAGCACCTCGCCTGCCCGACCTGCGGGGCGAGCCACCCAGAGCCCGCTCCCCGGAACTTCTCCTTCAACTCGCCGTACGGCGCCTGTGAAACCTGCGACGGGCTCGGCACCACCTTCGAGGTCGACCCGGAGCTCGTCGTCCCCGATGTCGATCTCTCTGTGCACGACGGTGCGATCGCTCCGTGGCGTAGCGCGCACACCCAGTACTTCGTGCGGATGCTCGAATCGGTTGCCGAGGCGAACGAGATCGATCTCGACGTGCCCTGGTCGAGCCTGCCGGCCAAGCAGCAGCGGATCCTCCTCCACGGCACTGGCGGTCAGCTGACCGTGCGCTACCGAAACCGCTACGGACGCCAGCGCTCGTACAGCACCGAATACGAGGGTGTGATCCCGTGGATCAAGCGACGCCACGAGCAGGCTGACAGCGACTGGACCCGGGAGCAATTCGAGGGGTACATGCGCGAGGTGCCGTGCTCGGCGTGCGGGGGAGCGCGACTTCGGCCGTTCACCCTCGCGGTGACCGTCAACGGCAAGAACATCTCCGAGGTGTGCGAGATGTCGATCGGTGATTCGGCGAAGTTCCTCGCCGGTCTCGAGCTCGGGGAGCGCGACCGCATGATCGCCGAGCGTGTGACCAAGGAGATCAACGCCCGCCTCGGCTTTCTCCTCGACGTCGGACTCGACTATCTGACGTTGGCCCGGTCGGCGGGAACCCTCGCCGGTGGTGAGGCGCAGCGGATCCGTCTCGCGAGCCAGATCGGATCAGGTCTCGTCGGCACGTTGTACGTGCTCGACGAGCCGTCGATCGGCTTGCATCAGCGCGACAACCGCCGGTTGATCGACACGCTCACCCGACTGCGCGATCTCGGCAACACCGTGCTCGTGGTCGAGCACGATGAGGAGACGATCCGCGAGAGCGACTGGATCGTCGACATCGGCCCCGGAGCCGGCGAGCACGGTGGGCAGGTGGTCTACTCCGGTCCGGTCCCGGGTCTCGACGGCGTGGCTGACTCGGTGACGGGTGACTATCTCTCGGGCCGACGCTCGATCCCGGTGCCGGGGGAGCGACGCCCGCCCAAGGCCGAGCGACTCGTGGTTCGGGGCGCTCGTGAGCACAACCTCGACGACCTCACCGTCGAGATCCCTCTCGGGTGTTTCGTGGCGGTCACCGGGGTGTCGGGCTCAGGGAAGTCGACACTGGTCCGCGACATCTTGCTGCCGGTGCTGATGCAACGCATTTACAAGTCGAAGACCCCGGCTGGACGTCACAAGCGGATCGACGGCATCGAGCACCTCGACAAGGTGATCGACATGGACCAGTCGCCGATCGGGCGCACACCGAGGTCGAACCCGGCGACCTACACCGGTGTGTTCGACCACATCCGAAAGCTCTTCGCGACCACCAATGAGGCGAAGGTTCGCGGTTATCTGCCCGGCCGGTTCTCCTTCAACGTGAAGGGGGGCCGCTGTGAGGCCTGCTCGGGTGACGGCACGATCAAGATCGAGATGCACTTCCTGCCCGACGTGTACGTCCCGTGCGAGGTGTGCAAGGGAGCGCGCTACAACCGCGACACCCTCGACATCGAGTTCAAGGGCCGCAACATCGCCGATGTCCTCGACATGCCGATCGCCGAGGCGGTTGAGTTCTTTTCCAACCAGCCGCCGATCGCTCGGCATCTTCAGACGCTGATGGATGTCGGTCTTGGCTACGTGCGACTCGGCCAGTCGGCGCCCACGCTGTCGGGCGGTGAGGCCCAGCGCGTGAAACTCGCGACGGAACTCGCGAAGCGCTCGACCGGTCACACGATCTACCTGCTCGATGAGCCAACGAC
>JAYQAE010000028.1:6228-15766 GCA_038136655.1 Ilumatobacteraceae bacterium | reverse complement strand
ATCGTTGGCCACAGCGAGCGTCGGATGGTCTTCGGTGAGGACGACGCGGTGGCGAACGCCAAGGTGCGTTCGATCCTGAAGCACTCGATGACGCCGATCCTGTGCGTCGGTGAGACCCTCGCCGAGCGCGAGGCCGGTGAGACCGAGATCCGTGTGCTCTCACAGGTGTCCGCGGGTCTCGAGGGTGTGAAGGCCGAGCAGGCCGCATCGATGGTGATCGCCTACGAGCCGGTGTGGGCGATCGGCACCGGTCGCACCGCCACAGCGGCTGACGCGCAGGCGGTGTGCTCGGCGATCCGGTCGGCGGTCTCGGCGCGGTTCGATGCGGCGACCGCCGCCGCGATCCGTATCCAGTACGGCGGGTCGGTGAAGGCCGGCACGACCGAGGAGCTCATGGCCTGCGCCGATGTCGATGGGGCCCTCGTCGGCGGAGCGAGCCTCGACCCGGACGAGTTCGCGCAGATCATCCGACTCGCCGCCTCCTGACTGCCCAGCGGCGCTCCCCGCTGGTACGGTCGCGCCAGCGATGCATATCCGGCAGCGACTCCGCTTCTCCCCACGAGCGGGGCTGCGTCGTACCCTCGCGGCGGTGCTGGCGTCCGCGCTGGTCGCGGCGTGTTCCGGCGGCGATGAGTCGGCTCCGACCTTGGTGGCCACGACGACCAGTGCCGTTGAGGCGACCACCACGACCACGGTCGATCCGACCGAGTCGGAGGCCACCGTGCCCGTCGAGCCTGCGGGCCCGTCAGTGCCCGAGACCACGGCTGCCCCGGCACCCGATGATGCCGCGATGATGGTGTCGTTCCGCTTGTCCGATCTCGCGCGCTGGGATGACGGCGAGAGGCTCGCGGCCGACGATCTCCGTTGCACGCTCGACGCGCTCCGAGGTACTCCCGACTCGGCCGATGGTCGCGCCTACGAATCGGTCATCGCGGTTCGCGACGCGGCTGACGGTTCGGTCGAGATCTATTTCGATGCTGTGGTCGCCGGGCACCACCTGCTTTTCGATCGCGTGATCCGCGCCGCCGATCACGAGGATTGCTCCGACGTTTCGGATGTTGCCTCGGAGCCACCAGCCGGGGCCGGTCCGTTTCGAATAGAGGTGTGGAACGCCGCCCAGATGATCCTCGAGCCGAGTGAGTGGGCTCGAGAGGAGGGCCTCGTCAACGTCAACCGAGTGGTGATGGTGCCGATCCGAGAGGTGGCGCTTGAAGCCGAGGTGCTGCGCTCGGGCGAGGTCGATCTGATCTTCCCTGACCTCGAGGAAGGGCTCAGCGAGCGTCTCGACGATCCCAATTTGGCCTTCGAGCTGCAGGCTGGCCCGCGGGTGGAGTCCCTCGTGTTGCAGAGTTCAGTCGCGCCGTTGACGGCGGGAGTGTTCTCCGATGAGGCGTTCCGATCGGCGTTCTGGATGTCGGTCGATCGTGATCTGCTCCTCGAGAATGTCTACGACCCCATTCGGTCGGGTATCTCGTTGCTGTCGTGTGGCCCGACGGTGAACGAGGAGTGGTGCGTCAGCGGGGGAGAGTTCGACGCGACCTTCGATCCGGGTGCAGCCGCGCAGTTGCTCACTGATGCCGGCTGGCGCTTCGACGGTGATGGTTTCTGGCAGGACCCGACCGGGGGAGAGGTGTCGATCCGTTGGTTGATCGATCCCGGTCACGGGCGTCAGAACCGACTGCTCGAGGTGCTCGAGCCGTCTCTGGCGCTGCTCGGATTCCGCATCGAGGTCGTGGAGTGTCGGGGCGAATGCGTCTTCGAGGAGCGCCTCGGGGCCCTCGACTACGACATGGCGTTCGTGACGACCGCCGACCCTCCGGGCGTTGGACCCTCGCTTCGGCGTTTCACCTGCGCCGAGGTGCCTGGGGCGGTGCTCGGCCGCAACTTCGGCGGTTGGTGCGATCAGGAGGCGACGGCGCTCCTCAAAGTGGCGGCCGGGTCCACCGACGAGGCGGAGGTCGCCGAGGCGATGGCAGGGGTGTACCGCCGCCTCGCCGAGACGCGGCAGCTTCTTCCGATGGTCCGACTCCCGTCGGCGGTGGCGTGGCGCCCCGACAAACTCGGACCAGAGTCGGTTCTTCGCGATGTTCGCGCTGCGGGCTACCTGTCGCTGGAGTCCCTCGTGGCCCTCGAAGACCTCGATGGCGATGGACAGATCGTGATCGGAGTGGAGAGGTGGCCCTCCTGCTCGTCGCCGATCTCGGCGTGCGGAAGCGACCTCTGGTATCGCAACCAGATGGGCGCGCTCGTGGTGCCCGGCCTCTGGGAGAGCCGGGATTCCAGCGGATTCACGCCGTCACCGATGATCGAGGGTGATCCGGTCGTCACGATGCTCGGCTGACCAGCGCCGGTAGGCTTCTCGGCCGTGCGCGACATCGTCATGTACATCATGCTGGTCATCAACATCTTGTCGATGATCGCCGTCATCTCCGGGGTGCTTCTGCACAGTGGACGCGGTGGCGGCCTGTCCGACATGTTCGGCGGTGGCGGGGGAGCGGCGCTCGGTTCGACGGCCGCGGAGAGGAACCTGAACCGGATCACCTTCGTGTTCGTGCTGGTCTGGATCTTCTCCCTGCTGTCGCTGAGCTTCTTGATGGTTCGCTACTGACAGCCGATATCGTTCGCACGCACCACGTCGGAGTGGCGGAATGGCAGACGCGCTAGCTTGAGGTGCTAGTGCCCTACTAATGGGCGTGGGGGTTCAAGTCCCCCCTCCGACACGACCAAATGCTCGGTTTGCGAGCGCGGACTACCGCGCGTGTTGTCCTTAGAGCGGACGAGAGCGGTCCGGACGTCAGATTACGCGGCCGAGGATGTCGACGAGCATCCTCCTGAATTTCTGTTCGTCGGCGTCAACTGCAAAGTGCACGTTCGCTGGTCGGTCTGGTCGGGTTCGGAAGTCGCAGATCGTTCGGCCGAGGGACTGTGCCGATTGAACCTCGACGTCCACAGGGATGTGTCGGGTCGTGAGGATTGACGGATCGATGATTGCGCACACCGCAAGCGCATCGTGGATTGGCGCGTGGCCGGGTCGATCGATGAATGGTTGCGTCGCTTCGTATCCGGTGATGCGCTGCTCCGTGAAGTCGGCGGCTGCGACGCCTCCTGGTGTGCCGAGGTCTCGAAGTCGCTTGGCGTCAGCAGTCGACAACAGCGCTCGGTGTGTCGCATCAAGGGGCACCATCCGAATTGGTCGTCCGCAATTCACGACGATACGTGCCGCATCAGGATCCATGAGGAAGTTGAACTCGGCTGACGCGGACAGGTTCCCCATCTCGTGGGCGCCTCCCATGATGACGATCTCGGGAATGGCCTCCAGGATCCGTGGTTCTCGTTCTATGGCGGAAGCGATGTTCGTCAGCGGGCCCACGGGGCACAGGACGATGTCGCCGTCCGAGGTCAGATATGTGTCGATTAGCCAGTCGACGGCATGGCGTGGGTTGAGGTTGGTCCCGCGCGTTGCTTGCGGAAGGTCGAGCAGATTGCGGTGAATGACTGCCGCCATGCCAATGCTGGTTTGGGGGCGTGCCATTGGTTCGGCCATACCGCGACACACCGGAATGTGCGGCATTCCAATCCAGTCGAGCACTCGCAGCGTGTTCTCGGTTGTGTATTCGATGCCCGTGTTGCCGTTGACGGTGGTTGCGCCGATGAGGTCAATCTCAGGTGCCAGCGCAGCGACCATCAACGCGACGGCATCGTCGGTGCCGGTGTCGACGTCGAGGATCACTTTGGTGGTCATCGCTGGAGCCTCGCAGTCAAGGCGCGGCATCTGCGAGCCGGCAGCCTCCCAGCAGAGTTTGCTAGCGCACAACCTGATCGCGTTTGCGGCGTGGTCTGAGGCTGACCGGTTGTCCGGGTGCGCGTCACACGAGTGACTGTGCTGCGCCGTTGATGGCTGCTTCGATGAGGTGGTGATTGGCGGCGAGTTCGGTCTCGCTCGCTCGCTCCGCGATGAAGAAACCGTCGGTGAGTGCCATTGTGAGTTGGGCTAGGCCGTCAAGCCCGGCCTCGGACAGATCGGGAAAAGTTCTGCGGTAGAGGCGCCGCAGGGTGCTGCGCACCTCAGCCCGGATCTCGATGAAGCGTTGTCGGGCTGGGGATTCGGGCTGGCGTTGGTCGAGGCTCAGCATGAGGCCGAGGCGAAGGAAGTCGGGCGAGTTGGTGATGGCGCTGATTGACGGACCGAAGCCTGCGCCAAGACGCTCGTGGTCTCGCGGCTCGGTCGTGGCTCTGATGTGTGCACTCCAGCGCTGGTAACTGTCATCGACGACGGAAGCTATGAGGGCTTCCTTGTCGCCAAAGTGCCAGTAGATGGAACTCTTTGGAAGTCCGGAACGTTCGCTGATCGCACCGATTGATGCGCCGTCAACGCCCCGTTCACCTGCCAGCTCTGCCGTCGCGTCGAGGATGCGCCGTCTGGCGGCATGGCCATCGACTCTGATCCGGCGTTCAGGTTCGACCTGCGACCCCATGGCGTTGACACTAGTCCCCGGAGAGACTTAGATGTACTGAAAGGTCCAATTGGACCGTTCGTTCAGAACTGTCGGTGCGGAGGTGTTCGTGGTCAAGCGCTTGGGATTCGTGGAGGTCTCGTCGACGCGGGCCGAGGACTGGGTTGACTTCGTGGGCCTACTCGGAGCCAGCGCGTCGGTCGCTGACGACGGCGCGGTTGCCGTGCGACTCGACGAGCGTCCGTACCGGCTGCGGGTGCGACCCGGCGAGGTCGATGACTTGACGGCGATCGGCTGGGACGTCGACAACGAGTCGTTCGGGCAACTCGAAGTAGCACTCGCGGAGCGTGGGCTAGCCCTGCACGAGGATGACGCCCTTGCTGCCACGCGGCACGCCGATGCCGCCGCCTGGACCATCGATCCGTGGGGCTTTCGCCACGAGTTCTTGGTCAACATTGCTGAGACTGAGGTCCCCCGTGAACTTGACGGACGATTTGTAACGGGCACCCAAGGAATGGGGCATCTCGTCTTGATGGTGCCGAGCCTCGAACAGGCAGATGACTTCGTGACCGGCGTGCTCGGCTTGTTGCTCAGCGATACCGTCGACGTTGGCTCCGGTCTCCGCTTTTACCACTGCGCTGGGAGCGCCTCGCGTCATCACTCGGTCGCGTTCAGCCAGGTGCCTGGCCGTCGCGGCCTGCATCACATCATGGTTGAGGTCGCCGATCTCGACGAGGTCGGCCTTGCGCTCGACCGGGTCCGCGACGCTGGTCATGCTCTCGCAATGGACTACGGGCGTCATCCCAATGATGAGATGACCTCGTTCTACGTGCGAACGCCATCTGGCTTCGAACTCGAATTCGGTGCCGGAGGCCTCGTGATCGACGATGGCACGTGGGAAGTCACCAGTTTCGACGCCATGAGCATTTGGGGGCACCGGCCGCCGGTCGACGGTCCACTGCGTCCCGGGGTCATGACCAAAATCGACACCACCGCCTAACTGCAAGGATTCATCGTCACCATGAGTAGCCCAATCAACACACGCGACATCGCTGTTGGCGATGTCACATTCCGTCTTTCTGAGACCGGTAAGGGCAATGACCCTCAGGTCGTCTTTCTTCACGGCTCCGGACCCGGAGCGGACGCCCTCAGCAACTGGGAGTGGGTCATCGGTGAACTTGGCGATGACATCCACTGCATCGCCCCTGACATCGTCGGGTTCGGGCACTCCAGCCATCCCGAACCTCCACCCGACGGCCTCGCCGCATTCTCCGAGCTTCGCGTTGACACGTTGCTTGCACTCTTTGATGAACTCGGGCTCGAACAGGTCACGCTGGTGGGCAACTCGATGGGTGGACTTCTGTCGTTGATGATCGCGCGGGCCCGTCCCTACTTGGTCAAGTCGATGATTTTGATGGGATCCGCGGGCGGTAAGGCGCCGATGCTGGACGGCCTGAAGAACCTGATCGGTTTCTATAGAGACCCGTCGACCGACGCGATGGAGGGCCTGCTCCGGAACTTTCTTCACGACCCGTCGATCTTCGGTGAGGACCTCCGTGCGATCGCGGAGGCGCGCCTTCCAAACGCGCTTCGTGAGGAGGTTTGGCGCAGCCACATCGCGACGTTCTCGGGGAACGGACCTCGGGCCGGCCTCTCAATGGATGACTATTCGAACCTGACAATGCCAGTGCTTCTGCTTCACGGTGACGACGATCGTGTCGTGTCGATCGATTCGAGTCGTTGGCTCGCTGAACAACTTCCGTCGTCCCAGCTTGAGATCTTCGAAGCGACCGGACATTGGCTGCAGATTGAACAGGGTGAGCGGTTCGTGGCACGGGTCCGGTCATTCCTCCAGGAGGTGTGATGTCACCTATCGACCACCTTGACGAACTCGTTTCCCTCCAGACTGGTGAAGTCGACCGACGGGTCTATTGCGATGAGGGCATCTTCGAAGCGGAGATGGAACAGATCTTCGGTCGGGCCTGGCTCTTCCTATGTCACGAGACGCAGATCCCTGAACGCGGTGACTTTTTTGCCGCAGTCATGGGTCGCGACAATGTGCTCGTAGTGCGGCAGAAGGACGGCACGATTGCGGCATTTCTCAACTCCTGCACTCACCGTGGCAACGCCGTGTGTCGGGCCGATGAAGGCAATGCTCGGAGCTTCCTGTGCACGTACCACGGCTGGTCGTTCGGCATTGATGGCAGCCTCAAAGGTGTGCCGGGTTATCGCGACCTGTACCACGAGGCTTGGGACAAATCGGAGTACGACCTCCCCCGTGTCGCCCAACTTGACTCGTACCGCGGGTTCGTGTTTGCGACGCACGACCCGGACGCTCCATCGCTGAGCGAGTACCTCGGTCCGACCGGTCGGCTGGGCATCGAACAGATCGCCGCGCGTGGCGACATGGAGATCATCCCCGGTATTCAGAAGTTCAGGATCAAGTGCAACTGGAAGTTCCCCCAAGACAACGTCCTTGACTGGTACCACCCGCAGGTCACCCATGCATCAGCGTTGTCCAGCGGCGCGATTCCCGATCCTCGCAAGTCGACGATTGAGGACATCGATCAGGATGAACTCACGATGCAGGACGGTCAAAACCTGTCGATGTCGAAAGGCGCGGCTATGAGTGGCACGAAGATGCCGAGTGTCGCTGTGTTGGGGGAGTTCGGTCACGCGATGGGTGGTCCGACGGTCGATGCGAGCGCTGGCGAGTACAAGCCTGAATGGCGGCGTGAACCAGCCGCCGCGGAGATTCTTGGCCCGATAGCCAAAGATCTCGCGGGCCACCCGGCGATTTTCCCTAACATCTTCATACCTGGTACCGCCCAGCTTTCGCTCCGCATACCGCTGAGCCCGACGGTCACCGAGGTGTGGTGGTTCTCCTTTGTTGACAAGAACGCGAGCGAACGTGGCCGCCGCCTCGCGGCGTCTGCGGCGACCCGGGTGTTCGGACCGGCTGGCATCCTGGAGCAGGACGACGGCGAGAACTGGTCGCAGGCCACGATGCAGACCCATGGCTTTGCTAGCCGTGACGTCCCCGTTCGGGTCAACATGGGGGTCGGTCGCGGCAAAGTCGAGCGGCGCGGTGGTCTTGCCATGGTGGAGTCGCTTACCAATGAGCACGGCCAGTTATGGCTCTATCACTGTTGGCGCGAGTGGCTTCGCGGCACTTCATGGGCCGAGCTGAGGAAGCGCACCGAGCCGCCGAGTGAGATCTGAGGAGTCCACGATGACCGAGCTGCCAGCGAACGATCTCGTCGCGGAGATGGCGCGCCAGTATGAGATCGAACGCTTCTACACCGAAGAAGCGGCGATGCTCGACGAGCGCCGCTTCGAGGAGTGGATCGCTCTGTTCGCTGACGACGCGCGTTATTTCATGCCGATTCGTCGCACGCGGTCGCTCAAGGAGCTCGACAGTGAGTTCACCAAGCCGGGCGAGATCGCCTTCTTCGACGACACACGCGAGATGCTCGTGAGTCGGCTGGTGAAGCTTGGCACCGGACGTTCGTGGTCTGAGGACCCTCCGTCGCGTACCCGTCATCTGATCACCAACGTTCGGGTCTTGAGCGACGATGGCGCCGAGTTGAGGGCCGCCTCGAACTTTCACGTTCATCGCACCCGGCTGGTCGAGGAGGAGGACAACTGGTTCGGGCATCGCGTTGACACATTGCGTCGTGTTGACGGGGCTCTGATGATTGCGAGCCGTGACATCTACATCGAGCAGACGGTGCTGACGTCACCCAACCTCACCGTGTTCTTCTGATGGTGGTGTGCTGATGGGATGGTTGGACGACACCACCGTGCTACTGACCGGCGGAGGCTCCGGGCTTGGACGTGCCGTCGTTGATCGGTTCGTCGCGGAAGGGGCGAACGTCGGTGTGCTCGAGATCGCCGAATCGAAAGCCGAGCAACTCCAGGCGGACCACGGCGACCGCGTAGTCGTTCAGGTCGGCGACGCGACCTCCTACGACGACAATGCTGCGGCCGTTACAGCCACGATCGATGCGTTCGGCCCGCTCCACTGCTTCGTTGGTAACGCTGGCCTGTGGGACTATTCGATGCCGCTCACAAAGCTTCCCCCCGAGGCCATCGCCGGTGCCTTCGACGAGGTGTTCCGACTGAACGTGATGGCCTACCTGCTCGGCGCGCGGGCATCGGTTGACGCGCTCCGCGAGACACACGGCTCAATGATTTTTACGGCCTCTAATGCCGCGTTCTGGCCGTCAGGTGGTGGACCGCTGTACGTCGCGAGCAAGCACGCTGTGGTTGGGCTCGTGAAGCAGCTCGCCTACGAGCTCGCGCCCGAAGTGCGAGTGAACGGCGTCGCCCCCGGCGGGATGCCGAGTGACCTTCGCGGGCCCCGGGCGCTCGGTCAGTCTGAACGGGCGTTCGACTCGCTCCCGGTCGATGAACTCGTCGCTGAGTTCTCCCCGCTTGAACGCGCCATAGCACCCGAGGACTACGCCGGCCACTATGTGTTGCTCGCCTCTCGAACCGAAGCGCTCACGACCACCGGATCGATTCACAACTGCGACGGAGGTATCGGCGTGCGTGGCCGTCAGGCGCAAAGCGGGCGCCGATGAGTGGTCACATCCGGGTCGGCATCGGCCTGTCACCCGACCTGATCCGGCTTGATCGGCCACGAATGCTCGACCTTGTCGCCCGGATCAACGCCAGCGCGATCGACCATGTGGTGGTCACCGACCATGTTGCCTTTCGCGGTGGGCGAGGCCAAGACGGGCTTGCGGCGATGCACTACCTGGCCGGGTTGGGCATTGAACGTGAGCTCCACACGGGAGTGCTCATCCTCCCGCTGCGTCACCCGACTCTCGTCGCGCGGCAACTGATTGACCTCGCCGACATACATGAACACGGTGTGGTTGCAGCGGTCGGCCTCGGTGGCGACGATCCGGAGGAGTTCACCATGGTCGGCATGCAGGCCTCCGTTCGCGGCAAGCGCATGACCGAATCGGTGGAACGCCTGGTCCAATTGCTCGCCGAACAAGACGAGATCGAGCACGACGGCGGCTTTTATCCCGTTGCCGGGCCAGGGCTGTCGCGCGGCTCCGGCGGGAGAGTCA
>JAYQAE010000028.1:1170-6218 GCA_038136655.1 Ilumatobacteraceae bacterium | reverse complement strand
GCTGGCGACCTTCTGCTCGCCGAATCGGTTCGCTGAGGGCGCCGCGCAACTTCGGACCCTCCGACCGGCTGCGACGCTTGGCTACCAGGCGTGGGTCGGCTTTGGACCAACCGGCCGTGCGGCCGCCGACGCGCAGATCAGGCGGTTCTACGATCTTGATCCCAAGCCGTTCCACCGCTACATCCCGGTCGGAGGAGTCGACGAAGTCACAGAGCACTTGACGCCGTACGTGCAAGTTGGTGCACGACTGCTCAACCTTTTCCCAGCAGGTGACCACACCGAGATCGCGGTCGAGGGGCTCTCAGCCGTTGCCGAGCATCTTCACTCCATGGGAGAGGCGGCATGACCGAAGCGGCGAACACCACGGGCAGTGCTGCCAACCAGTTCGCGCGCCCGGATGTCGAGTTGGTCCGACGCGACAGCGACGTCCTCCTGCGATCTCGTGTACCCCTTGCTGACCACGACGCAACCGTTGGGTCCTGGCTCCGGAGGTGGGCGGAAGACGCCCCAGACCGAGTGTTTCTCGCGGAGCGTCCGGCGGGTGATCCCAGCCAGCCATGGATCGAACTGACGTATGCGGAGGCGCTCCAGTCCGCACTGAGCCTTGGTCAGGCTCTCCTCAATGAGGGACTCGGTCCTAGCCGTCCGTTGGCTGTGTTGTCGGGAGCTGGGATCGATCACGGGAGGCTGATGCTCGCTTGCCATCTCGCCGGCGTCCCGATCGTGCCGGTGTCGGAGGCCTATTCGCTGCGTGCGTCGACGAGTGAGCGGGTCCGATTCATACTGGGTATCACCGAAGCTGGCGCGGTGTTCGCTGGGTCAAGCACGTTGTACGAACGGGTGCTCGCCGACGTCGCTGACTACACGATCATCACCGGTGATGGAGGAACCGGCCTTGAGTTGAACGAGCTCGCCGCTACGGAGGCAACGACGATTGACGATGTGGCCGACACGGTCGGTCCTGACACCGTCGCCAAGATTTTGTTCACGTCAGGGTCGACCGGGAATCCCAAGGGGGTGCTCACCACTCACTCGATGCTCACCTCCAATCAGGAAGCGATGGTGCAGGTGTGGCCGTTCCTGGTCGATGAGCCACCGGTGATCTGCGACTGGTTGCCGTGGAGCCACACGTTTGGTGGCAGCCATAACTTCAACATGGCATTGCGTAACGGTGGATCGATGTACATCGACGCCGGCCGGCCAGCCCCAGAACTCGTTGATGTCACGGTCACCAACCTCGCCGCGGTTCGACCGACACTCGCGTTCAATGTGCCAGCAGGATGGGCCCGACTCGTTGAACAGATCGAGGAGCGGACCGACCTCGCTGCGGCGATCTTCGACCGGTTGCGGATCGCGTTCTACGCGGGCGCCGCCCTTTCGCCCGACGTTTGGGATCGACTCGGCGCCCTTGTCGACCAGTACGCGCCCGGTCAGGTCTCGATGGTGTCGAGCTGGGGTATGACGGAGACAGCGCCAGCAGCCGTCGCTGTTCACATGCATCTCGATCGGGCCGGCGTAATCGGAACCCCACTGCCCGGCACCACCGTGAAGATTGTCGACGCGGGCCCCAAATCCGAGATCCGGGTGATCGGGCCCGGGGTGATGCCCGGCTACCTCAACGATCCCGAGCGCACGGCGGTCGCGTTTGATGACGAGGGCTACTTCATTACCGGCGACGCTGTCCGGCTCGCCGATCCGGACGATCCCAACGCAGGACTTGTCTTCGACGGTCGAATCGGTGAGGACTTCAAACTTTCCAACGGCACCTGGGTTTCAGTCGGGAGCGTTCGGACGACTGCGATCGCCGCTGCCGCGCCGCTGCTACTCGACGCCGTCGTCACCGGGCACGACCGCGACAGCCTTGGGCTGATCGTGTGGCTCGCCCCCGGTCAGGTTGACTCCGCGGAACTACGTGCAGGACTTGGTGACCGGTTTACACAGGCAAACATTGGCAAGGGAGCCTCAGCGGTGATCCGGCGGCTGATCATCGAAACTGACCTTCCGTCGATCGAAGCCGGAGAGATAACCGACAAGGGCTACATCAATCAGGCCGCGGTGCTGCGCCGCCGGGCCACCAGCGTCGAGGCGATGTATGCCGACGAACCGTCCCCGGCTGTCGTGGTCATTCCTCGGTGAGCACATCCGCACGAAGAAAGGACACTTGATGAGTGCACAGAAGTGGCCAGTCGCAATCATCGGCTCCGGCAACATCGGGACCGATCTCATGATCAAGGTGCTGCGCAATGCAGAACATCTCGAAATGGGGGCGATGGTCGGAATCGACGCCGAGTCCGATGGTCTCGCGCGAGCCAACCGAATGGGTGTGCCAACTACCGCCGATGGCGTGGAGGGCCTACTCGCGATGCCGAACTTCGCCGATATCAAGCTGGTGTTCGACGCCACCTCGGCTGGTGCCCATCGGCACAACTGGGAGTGTTTGAAAGACACCGGAGTACGAGTGCTCGACCTGACGCCAGCTGCCGTCGGCCCGTACTGCGTGCCCGTTGTCAATCTCGATGAGCACCTCGGCGCGCCAAATCTCAATATGGTCACGTGTGGTGGTCAGGCGACCGTGCCGATCGTCGCCGCGGTCAACCACGTCAATTTGGTCGCGTACGCCGAGATTGTCTCTTCGATCTCGTCACGGTCAGCTGGTCCGGGCACCCGCGCCAACATCGATGAGTTCACCGAGACGACGTCGAAGGCGCTCGAGGTTGTCGGCGGTGCGAGTCGGGGCAAAGCCGTGATTGTTCTCAACCCGGCTGAGCCGCCGCTCCTGATGCGCAACACCGTGTACTGCTTGGTGGAGGGCGACTGCGATCACGACGCCATTGCTGCGTCGATCCATGCTCAGGTCGAACGGGTTCAGGCTTATGTGCCGGGCTACCGCCTCAAACAGGAAGTGCAGTTCGACGTGTTCGACCGGGACCACGCGATTCACATCCCCGAGACAGGGAAGTTCTGGGGCACTCGAGTCACCGTGTTCCTTGAGGTGACCGGCGCGGCGAATTACCTGCCCGAGTACGCGGGCAATCTCGACATCATGACCGCCGCCGCTTTGCAGACCGGCGAACGAATCGCAGCGTCGACGGAGGTTTCGGCATGAACGAGTTGTACATCTCCGATGTCACCTTGCGCGACGGAATGCACGCCATCCGTCATCAATACACGCTCGAGCAGGCAGTCGAGATCGCGGCAGCTCTCGACGCGTCCGGGGTTGATTCCATCGAGATCGCCCACGGTGACGGCCTCGCCGGGTCGTCGTGCATCTATGGCTTTGGTGCCCATACCGATCTCGAATGGATTGCGGCGGTCGCAGGCGTTGTCACGAACGCGCAGGTCACCACATTGCTCCTCCCCGGGATCGGCACGGTGAGAGATCTCAAGAATGCGTACGCGGCCGGGGCTCGCGGCGTTCGGGTCGCCACCCACTGCACCGAGGCCGACATCTCTGCCGAGCACATTCACGCTGCTCGAGAGCTCGGTATGGACACCGTCGGGTTTCTGATGATGTCGCACATGGCTGAGCCCGCTGAACTCGCCCGTCAAGCGAAACTCATGGAGGATTACGGGGCAACGTGTGTGTATGTGACCGACTCCGGCGGAGCTTTGACCATGGGTGACGTCGCTGATCGCTTCGATGCCTTCAACCAGGTGCTGAAACCGGAGACGGCCACCGGAATGCATGCCCACCACAACCTGTCATTGGGGGTCGCGAACTCGATCGTCGCAGTCGAGCACGGCTGCACGAGAGTTGACGCATCGCTCGCAGGAATGGGCGCCGGTGCTGGAAACGCACCGCTCGAGGTGTTTATCGCGGCCGCCGACCGCCTTGGCTGGGACCATGGCTGCGACCTCCTTGCGCTCATGAACGCGGCCGATGATCTCGTTCGGCCCCTCCAGGACCGGCCCGTCCGGGTCGACCGAGAAACGCTCGCGCTTGGTTATGCAGGCGTGTACTCAAGCTTCCTACGGCATGCCGAGACAGCAGGGGAGCGGTACGGCTTGCCTGCAGTCGAGCTGCTCATGGAAGCCGGTCGCCGACGTCTTGTTGGTGGCCAGGAAGACATGATTGTGGACGTCGCGCTTGATTTGCTCGGCGCGAGAGGCGCGATCGGACCCGAAGGAGCATCATGACTGTTGACCGAGCGACCGTTGAAGCGCTTTCTCAGCTGCTGCGGGCCGCTGAAGCGACCGGTGTGGCGGTCGAACCGATCACTGGTGTGATTCCCGCCGGTGACATCGACACCGCTTACGAGGTGCAGTCATTGAGTGTTGAGGCGTGGACGGCCGCTGGTCGACGGATCGTCGGTCGCAAGATTGGGCTCACGAACCCGAAGGTGCAGGCGCAGCTTGGCGTTGATCAGCCCGATTTCGGGGTCTTGTTTGCCGACATGGCTGTTCCCGACGGGGGAAACATGTCAGTGGGCGCCGTACTGCAACCCCGTGTTGAGGCCGAGCTTGCCTTCGTTCTTCAGTCCGACCTTGATGTCTCGCAGCCCACCGCTGATGAGGTTGCAGCCGCGGTTGGCGCGGTCGCCCCGGCGATCGAGATCGTTGGTAGCCGTATCAGCGGGTGGCGGATCGGCATTGTTGACACCGTCGCAGACAACGGGTCGTCCGCGGCGTTCGTGCTTGGTGACAACCGGTCCGCCATCGCCGATGTCGACTTGGTTGGATGCTTTATGACGATGACGTGCGCTGGTGATGGCGGCGACATTGAAGTGGTGTCAAGTGGAACCGGGGCCGATTGTCTCGGGAGTCCTCTGATTGCGGCCACTTGGCTGGCTGGCGAACTCGCCCGGAGGGGTAACCCTCTCCGCGCGGGTGACGTGATCCTCACCGGAGCACTCGGGCCAATGGTTGACGTGGTTGCAGGTAGCCGGTATTCCGTGGAGATTTCTGGAGTTGGGAATGTCAGCGTGGCGTTCAGCCACGAATGACGAGGCGCAAAGACTTGCTGCTGCCGGCTTGATGCAGCAGGCGTTCGGTCGTGCCGAGATTCGTGAATCTGGAGTCGTTGTAAGCGGTGCGCGCGGGTTCAAGCT
>JAYQAE010000028.1:0-1160 GCA_038136655.1 Ilumatobacteraceae bacterium | reverse complement strand
CTCCTCCGACACCATTTGATGCTCGCCAGCCGGTAGAGCCTCGGGTGGAGATAACGCCTCGGCGTGGGCGGGAACGAGTTGAGATCGCGACGTGCATACCGACCTGAGTTGTGTCGCGCGAATTGCTCCTCGGTTTCGCCTGCAACGTTTTGACAACGTCGTACTGATGGACTGCGGGCACGCTCGCTGAAGCGTCCGTCACTCCGCTTGCGGCTGGCGGGTCGGTTGGGTCGTTCCAAGGAGGGTTGGGAGATGATGAACAAGTTGAAGCCGGGGCTCTGGCTGAGAGTGTTTGCGCTAATGGGTGTTCTCGGGGGGCTCGGCAACATCGTTGGCGCTGAAGACTGGGCGGACGACCAGTGGTCTGGTCTGTCGGGTCGTGAGCTCGACATCGCGACGGGAATCGAGTTGACCTGGGGCATCAAGATCCTCGCGTTCGCGGTGCTGCTCCTTCTCGCGACGCAGTTCACCAAAGGTGCTGCCCGAGCGCGGGTCGGGGCGTCGCTCGTCGTCACGTTCGTCGTGAGTGAGATCGCAACGGTTGCTTCGCTCAGCTCTCGTGGGTACGGCGAGGACGCGTCGTTACCGGTCGCTCCGCTGGTTGTTGGCATTGTGCTCGCGATTCTGGCTCTCGCATCCTGTGTCGCTCATTGGAACGAGGCCCCTGCCAGCGAGTGATGTGAGGTTCACGCTGATCGCCGGCTGCGCGGGGGTGTCCCGTGCGGTCGGCGGCTCTGGCGCGAGATCGGCCGCGAGAGCGGTCTAGGTGTTGCAGAACTCGGGGGTTTTCGCGCCCTGGTAGAGCCTGTCGGCCCACACCTGCGTGGGTTCGGCGAGGTCGTTGAGTTCGTCCGGGCTCATGTAGTCCATCGGGCACAGCCAGATTTCCGGCTGGCTGTTGGACTGTTTGACGGTCATGTGGACGTGCGCCCATTCGTCCTGACCGAGGAGAATGCCGATCGGCTGACCCATCTCGACCCGGTCGCCGGGTTTCGCCGTCATGGCATCAAGCATCTGTTGAGAGAGGACCTCTTGCTCGGCGATTTTTGCTTCATCGGCAGGCCCTGCTGAGGGCTCGAGGCTGTATGACACGACTTGGCCGCTGTCGGCGATGATCATGAGGTTGACCTGGAAGGCGCCGTCGGGTTGACGTGACATGA
>JAYQAE010000027.1:11629-15845 GCA_038136655.1 Ilumatobacteraceae bacterium | reverse complement strand
CCGATCCAATGCACCCGCTTCGTCAAGATCAGCCCGGTGGACACGGTCGCCGTCGCACCGCCGAGGAGGCCGACCTGCATGATCGTGCCCTGCGGTCGAACCACCCGAAGGTTCCGATCAGCCTCCTCTCCTCCGATCACATCGAGCACCACGTCGACGCCGTCAGGCACCGCTTCCTTGAGAGCGGAGGCCCAGTCAGCCGGTGATCGCTCGAGCACCAGATCAGCGCCAAGTTCGCGACACGCGTCGGCCTTGCGAGCCGAGCAGGTCACCGCGATGCGCGCCCCGATCGCCTTAGCGATTTGGATGGCGGCCGTGCCAACACCGGAACCCCCAGCGTGAACGAGCGCCCAACGACCGCTCGTCAGCCCTCCCTGGGCGACCAGCGCGTCCCACGCCGTCGTGAACACCTCGGGGACCGCGCCCATGCCGACATCGTCGAGGGTGGAAGGCACCGGCATGGCGAGGCGCTCGTGGCTCACGACGAGTTCGGCGTTGCACGCCCCTGACTCGATGCCCATGACTCGGTCGCCCACCGACCAACGCGTCACCCGCTCACCAACCGACTCGACGCGACCGGCGTACTCGAGTCCGAGAATCTCATGCTCGCGGCGCACCGGATCCGGGTAACCGCCGAGCCGCTGCATGATGTCCGCCCGATTGCAGGCGCTGTACTCCACCCGGACCCGGATCTCATCCGGCCCGGGGACCGGATCGGGCACCTCCATGACCCGGAGCACCTCCGGACCACCGGCTTCGGTGACAACTACCGCGCGCATATCGGCAGTGTGGCCCGGGTGGTCTCAGGTCGGCGAGTCGGTCGCGCGGGCCGCGATCGCGCTGGCCAGCTCACCCGGGTCGCGGAAGAGAAGATCGCGGTAAAGGCGCAACTCGTCGACACTGGCTCGGATGTCGTCGAGCGCCCGATGGCTGTTCGGCTTCCGGACCGCCTGCTGCAGGACCTCGGGGCTCCACCGGCGAGCGAGTTCTTTGATGCTCGATACATCCACCGAGCGATAGTGGAGGTGGCCCTCGATCTCCGGAAGATAGGCGGCGAGGAAGCGCCGGTCGGTTCCGATCGAGTTTCCGCAGAGCGGCACGGTGCCCGGCTCGGGGCAGTGCTCTCGGATGAAGTCGAGGGTGATCTGCCCAGCCTCCTCGAGACCGAGCGTGGAGGATCGGATCTCTTCAAGCAGGCCGGAGGCAGTGTGCATCCCGGTCACCACCTCGTTCATGGCGGCGAGCACCTCATCGCTCTGGTGAACGACGAGATCGGGTCCCTCGGCGACGATCTCCAGTTCGTCGTCGGTGATCAACGTCGCGATCTCAACAATGACGTCGGTGGTGTGATCGAGTCCGGTCATCTCGAGATCCATCCACACCAACATCATCTCGATGCTACGACAGCGCCCCCGTCTTGCGAGCATGGGGTCATGACCGCTGGGCTCGCCTCGTTGCTCTCCGAGGGCCGGGCGGTGGAGGAGATCGAATTGCGGTCGAGGTTCGGGTTCATGGCCTTCCACGGAGGCCGGCTCGAGGTCACCACCGACCGGATAGCGCGCGCGGCGGCCGAGCGGGCCGGCGCCTCCTACTACGGGGTCCTCCACACCGACGAGGATCCGACCCACGTCCCATCCACTCGGTTCGCGCCCGCCGAGTCCGCCAACCTGGCTGCCTTCATCGACCATGTCGACGTCGTCGTGACCGTGCACGGCTTCGGACGACGCGGCATGTTCTCATCGCTCCTCCTCGGGGGACGTAACCGCGATCTCGCTCACCACGTCAGCCGACATATCGAGCATCGGCTCCCCGGCTACCGCGTGATCACCGACCTCGAGGAGATCCCGGTGCGCCTCCGCGGACTCCACGACGACAACCCGGTCAACCTCCCTCGCGATGCTGGAGTCCAGATTGAACTGCCGCCCCGCGTCCGAGGTCAGGGGCCGCTCTGGTGGGACCACGAGGGCGATCTGGTGCCGCACACCCTCGCGCTGATCGAGGGACTTGCCGAAGCCGCGTCCGGATGGTCGCCGCAACATCTTCCGCCGGGCTGACGGTCGCGCGCCCCCTCGCCCCGATCGGACTCCCTCAGTCCGATCAAGGGTCCGACCAGCAATCCGATCAGAGGAGAACGCATGGCCATCTACGGTGCCGACCCAGAGCAGCTCGCGCAGCTCGGCAGAACACTCAACCAGCAGATCGATGTGATCACCCAAATGATGTCGACGGTTGACTCGACGTTCGCCGGCACCGTCTGGCACGGACCAGCCCGTCAGCGCTTCGAACAGGAATGGAACCAGTCGTTCCGCCAGGCACTCGCCCGACTCAACGAGGCCTTCGGCGCCGCCGGCCGCGACTGTCTCGCGCGATCGAGCGAGTTGCATCGCGTGATGGGTGTCTGACGGCTCGGAGGCCACCCACCCCGATCCCCTACGATCACGGTGTGCCACGTCTCGATTTCACGGTGGAGCCCTTCCATGAGGGCCGGCCCGGAGCCCACGTCACGGCGCCTGTTGAGGCGCTGTCAGCCCGCGGTGTCGAGGTCGACTTTGGCGCGTTCGGATCCTCTTGCGAGATCGACGCCGAGAGCATCGCGGAGGCGGTCGCCGAGGTGGTCCGAACCGCCTTCGCCAACGGTGCCACCCGGCTCACGATCGAGGTCGCCGGAGGCGACGGGGAGTCGGCGTGAGCGGCGAGCACCCGGTCGTGGCCGCTGTCCGACCGGCGCTCGAGGCGATGGGCGCTCGAGTCGTCGGGCGGGACGACATCGAACCGGCCGACCTCCACATCATCTGGGAGGGTGAGACAGTGGCCGGGGTCCGCGTCCCCCCGCTCAACGGAGCGCTCGACCGGCTCATCGAGTCGGTGGAGAACGAGCTCGGAGGGCCACTGCCGAGCCTGTCGCGCGAGGACAAGCAACGGGCCGTCCGACTGCTTGATGAGCGCGGCGCATTTACCCTTCGCCGAGCGGTGGAGGACCTAGCCGATGCCATGGGCGTGAGCCGCATCACGGTCTACAACTATCTCAACGCGATCCACCGGTGAGTTCGCCGCTCGTCATCGGTCTCGACGCCGACGACACGCTCTGGCGAAGCGAGGACCACTTCCGGCGCGCTGAGGAGCTCTTTCTCGAGTGGGTCGGACCGCACACCCCTCAAGGCGTCGACCTCGCCGCAGCCCTCCGCTCTATCGAGCTCGGCAATATCGCGCTCTCCGGCTACGGAGTGAAGGCCTTCGGCCTCTCGATGATCGAGGCAGCGGTCACCGCCACCCAGGGCGCTTTGCCCTCCCGGGTGCTCGGCGACCTCGTCGATCACGTTCACGATCTTCTCCGCGAACCGGTCGAGCTGCTCCCCCACGTGCCCGAGGTGCTCGCTGATCTCGGCCGCTCACACCGCCTCGTCCTGATCACCAAGGGCGACCTCGTGCACCAGACCCGGAAGATTCGGACCTCCGGACTCGAGCACCACTTCGATCGGGTCGGCGTCGTGCTCGAGAAGGACCGGGCCACCTACCGTCGGCTACTCGATGACTGGGCGATCGACCCAGAGCGGTTCGTCATGGTCGGCAACTCGGTGCCGAGCGATGTGCTCCCGGCGATCGAACTCGGCGGCCGAGGGGTCCACATCCCGTATCACGTCACCTGGGAGCACGAGACCATCGACGCGGCCGAGCACGACTTTCCGGTGCTCGACTCGATCGTTGAGCTTCCCGCACTGATCGCGGCCTGGGACGGGTGACCTCACAGTTTGCGGAGCAGGACCTCGGTCACCCGGTGATCGGCTCCCTTGCGGACCACAAGCGAGGCCCGTTCTCGGGTGGGCTCGATGTTCTCGCGCAGGTTGCGCCCGTTGATCCGATCCCAGATGCCACGGGCGAGCGCGACCGCCTCGTCATCATCCAGATCAGCGAAGTTCCGGAAGAAACTGTCGCTGCGCTGGAACACCGAGGCGCGGAAGGTGAGGAACCGATCGACGTACCACGAGGCGATGTCGGCCTCGTCGGCATCGATATAGATCGAGAAGTCGAAGTAGTCACTGACGAACTCGGCGCCGGTGCGGTCGACCTGCAGAACGTTCAGCCCCTCGACGATCACGATGTCCGGGCTCGAGACGGCGACCACCTCGTCGGGAACGATGTCGTAGACCGTGTGGTCGTAGACGGGAGCAGTCACCGACTCGACACCGCTCTTCACCTGGCGGAGGAAGGCGAGCAG
>JAYQAE010000027.1:0-11529 GCA_038136655.1 Ilumatobacteraceae bacterium | reverse complement strand
CGGGAGCAGTCACCGACTCGACACCGCTCTTCACCTGGCGGAGGAAGGCGAGCAGCGCCCGGGTGTCGTAGCTCTCGGGAAAACCCTTCCGCTCCATCAGTCCCCGCTCCTCGAGCACCCGGTTCGGCAGAAGGAACCCGTCGGTGGTCACCAAATCGACCCGAGGATGGTCGGGCCACCGGGCGAGAAGGGCTTGGAGGATGCGGGAGAAGGTCGACTTGCCGACCGCCACCGAACCGGCCACGCCGATCACGTAGGGCACCTTCGGCGAAATTGCACCGAGGAAGGTCGCCGATACCCGGTGAAGATCCTGAACCGCGCTCACATAGAGATTCAGCAGGCGACTGAGGGGCAGATAGACCGTTGCGACCTCGTCGAGGTCAATCCGCTCGTTGATCCCGCGGAGGTGATCGAGGTCGTCCTCGGTGAGCGTCAGCGGGGTCGCGGCGCGCAGGGTCGCCCAGTCATCGCGGCGGAAAGCGAGGTACCGGTCAGGCACGGGTCGAACCCTACGCTCCGGTCGATGGAAGCGGGGCACCCGGGATCGTGAGGCGGACGACCGATGCCCGGGCGAGCACCGGGGCCTGGTACACCCCCGACCATCTCGTCGACCTCCTGGTCGCTGCCTCCCTCGACGGCATCAGAGCTCCGGCGCCAACGATCCGAGTGATCGATCCGGCCTGCGGTGATGGTCGACTCCTCTCCGCCGTCATCTCCGCCCTCAAGGCTCAAGGGCTCGAAGTGGAGGCGGTCGGCTGCGAGATCGACCCGACGACGGCTCGCGCGACCCAGATCCAACTCGATGGGTTGGCGACGATCATCGCGGGTGACGCGCTCGAACACCCGTGGCAGCGGTCGAGTTTCGATCTAGTGATCGCCAACCCACCGTTCTCGAGTCCGCTGTCGCGACGAGGACCCTCCGCCGTCACCGCACCCGGATCGCCCTACGCCGACCTCGCCACGCGCTTCTGGGATCTCGCCCTCGACCTCGCCAAGACCGAAGGCGGACGGGTCGCCCTCATCCTTCCCCAGTCGATCCTGAGTAGTCGCGACGCGGAGCACGTCCGACGAAACACCGAGGCGGCCTACCGACTCCTCTGGTCATGGTGGTCGGAGACCCCCATCTTCGACGCGCAGGTCACCGTGTGCGCGGTGGTGCTCGAGCGCTCGGGCGAGCCGGCTCCGATCGACTGGACCGGCATTGTCACCGACCGACTCGGTCTGCCGGCGATACCCCATGGTCTCTCAGTGGACGGATCGATCGGCCAGCGGGCCCGGATCCGAGCGAACTTCCGCGACGAGTACTACGGCCTTGCCGGGAGCGTCGTCGATTCCAGCTCCGGACCGCCTCTGGTGACCAGCGGGCTGATCGATCCCGGAGTCTGTCTGTGGGGCCGCCGCCCGACCCGTTTCGGGAAACAGCGATTCGAGGCGCCTCGCGTCGACATGGGCCTCCTCGCCGATCGCTTTCGACGCTGGGCCGAATCGACGCTCATCCCCAAGGTGCTGGTAGCCACCCAGACCCGCGTGATCGAAGCCGTGAGCGATCCAGATGGCTCGTGGGTGCCGGCCGTGCCCGTCGTGCGTCTCGAGCCGCTCGCCGATGTGAAAGCCGCGGAGATCGCGGCCGTGCTCACCTCTCCCATCGCCTCCCGACTCATGTGGGCCCACGCAGCGGGAACCGGACTCTCTCCGCGATCGCTGCGCGTGAGCGTCCGCGGCCTGGTCGACCTGCCTTGGCCGTCGGGGAGCCTGGATGACGCAGTCTCCGCACTCGTGCTCGGTGACGCCATCTCCTGCGGCCAACTCGTTCACCGTGCGTTCGGCATTGCCCAGGACGGCCCCCTCAGCGCCTGGTGGGAGCGACAAATTCCACGACGCGAAGAGTGACCGAGCGCCCTGCGCACCCGAAGCCGGAACGTGGTTGACTGGAAGCATGGCCGTGGTTCCCCCACCCGGACAGAACGATCTCGCTGATCTCGTTACTCGGTCCATCGCCGGTGAGATCGAGCCAGTCGAACGGCTCGCCGTCATCATCGAGCCCGAGATCCGCCGGCTCGTCGCCATCCTCGGTGATCTCGAGGACCGCGACGACCTCATTCAGGATTCGATGGAGCGCGTGCTCTCCGGCCTTCCCCGCTTCCGCGGCGAGGGACCGTTTCTCCACTGGGTACGGCAAATCACCCGGTGGACATGCGCCGATGCCACCCGTCGACGGATCCGGCAGCGACGCCGCGACGAACAGCTCGCCGCAGCGGCCGCGCACCACGTCGACGCGGGGGAGGTCACCGAGCTCAGCTCGCTGATCGAGCAACTCGATGCGGACCGACGCGATGCGTTCATCGCGACCCAGGTGCTCGGGCTTCCCTACGCCGAGGCGGCTGCCGTGCTCGACTGCCCGATCGGCACGGTCCGATCGCGCGTCGCGCGAGCGCGCGCCGACCTCGTCGAGGCGCTCGATGGCACTGAGGAAGCGCTTCCGCGCCGGAGGCGGGCGTGAGCAGGGTCGCCGCGACGTTCCTGTTGGCCCTCTCGCTCGCGGGCTGCGCGGCGGCCGACGACGAGGCCATCACGCTGTCGCCCGCAGCCATAGACGGCCGAGACATCGCGAGATCGAACGGTTGCGCGGCCTGCCACGGAGCGAACGGCCAAGGCGGGGTGGGGCCTGGGTTCGTCGGGTTGTACCTGTCCGATCGCGAACTCATCGATGGGTCGATCGTCGTCGCCGATCGCGACTACCTCTACGAGTCGATCACCCAGCCGGGAGCGAAGCTCGTCGCCGGGTATCGGGGACGAATGCCATCGAACAACCTCAACGACGACCAAGTTGCGAGCATCATGGCGTGGATCGAGGAATTGGGTACCCAATGACCTCCACCAGACGACTCCTCGCCGTGATAGCGGCCACGGCGGCAGTGGCGACGATGTCGACCGGCTGCGCCACCCGTGAGTTCGCTGGCTTCGTTCGAGAACCGGCTCCCGACGTCTCGACCCGGTCACTCCCCGACATGACAACCGGGGACGACTTCACTCTCAGGGCGCAACCGGGCGGACTGCTCATGGTCTACTTCGGCTACACCAACTGCCCTGACTACTGCCCGACCACCATGTCGGAGCTAAAGATCGCGCTCCGCCGCGCCGGGGACCCCGCCGGAGTCGAGGTCGCCATGGTGACGGTTGATCCCGACCGCGACGGACCGATCCTCGCCGACTATGTGGGCAGTTTCTTCCCCGGTGGGCGCGCCCTCGTCACCGATGACGACGCTCTGCTCGCCGAGGTGGCCGCTCCCTTCGGAGCCTCGTATCTGGTGTCGACCGATGACGACGGTGCGATCGAAGTGGCGCACTCGACCGCGCTCTACGCCGTGGATGATGCCGGCCTGCTCGTGATGACCTGGCCCTTCGGCATCGACATCGATGAGATGGCCGCCGACATCGAAGACCTCCTCGACGGACGACGAGCATGAGCCGTTGGCGATTCGGGCTCGCGGTAGCGATCGCCTTGATCACAGGCATCGCGTTCGGTGCCACCGTGCTCAATGACGACGCGCCCCGTCCCGGTCTCAGCGCCGCCGAGGACGACACCCCCGCCGATTACGACTACGTGATCCCCGTGGGAACCGGGGAACGCATCGACGCCGGAGAGCGCATCGACATCCTCCCGGCGGAACTGCAGGTCACCGTGGGCGAGTCGATCCGCATCACCAACGACGACACCAGGGGACATGTGGTGGGCGTCTTCTACGTGGGCGCTGGCGAGACCCTGACTCAGTCGTTCACGGCCCCCGGGGTGCTGACCGGCGAGTGCACCGTGCACTCGAGTGGGGTGTTCACGCTCACTGTTGTCGAGGCAGCATGAGCAGGCGGCTGGCGGTCGCTACGACCGTGCTGCTCGGTGCGTTCCTCTCGAGCCCGGACGTGGCGCGGGCCGACGCCCCGGGACCCACCGACTATCGCTCCGAGATCACCCAGGTAGCCACCGCGGACGGGTCCCCACTACCCACGGGATTCGTGATCTCTGTCGAGGGGCACGACTCATTCCTCTCGCTGAGCGTCGAACCGGGAACGACCGCCGCGGTTCCCGGATATGAGGGGGAGCCGTACCTGCGATTCGACGCCGATGGCTCCGTAGTCGAGAACCGCCTCAGTTTCTCGACCATCTACAACCAAGACCGGTACGGCTCGGCGGAACGACCCGACTACATCGATCATTCCGCCGAACCCGAGTGGATCCGCGTCGACGACGACGGGTCCTACGCGTGGCACGACCATCGGATCCACTACATGGACCACCGGCCACCGATCGGTGCTGAACCGGGTGATGTGATTATCGAGACGTCAGTGCCAATCCAGGTCGACGGTGTCGCGGTCGAGATCAACGTTGAAAGCACCCTCCTCGAGTCGAACTCCCCGATCACCATGATCCTCATCAGCGCTTTCATCGCGTTCGGCGGTGGGCTCCTGCTGCTTCGCCAGCCTCCGGTCTCCCTCGCATGGACCGCTCTCGCATCCGCGCTGACCGCGTTCGCTGCCGGACTCGGTTTGTTTCTCTCGGTACCGAACGACACCGACCCGTCGTTGAATTGGCTACTCCTGCCCGCGACAGGGGCGATCGCCGCAGGATTCGCGCTCATCGCGGCTCGACGAGGTCGGGCATTCCTCACGAATGGGGCCGCGCTCATCGCAACGGTTCAACTCGCGACCTGGCTCCCGACCCGGCTCGACTCCTATACGGCGGCGCTCATCCCGACCGCACTCCCGCAATGGCTGGATCGTGGAGCGACCGCCGCTGTCGTCGGCGCGGTCGTCGCGCTGGGGGTCAGCGCAATCACCGCACTGCTCAGACCGCTCCAGTGAGGCTCAGGGAGCTTCGGTTCGCACGACGACCTCAACGGTGAGATCCTCCGCCTCAGCGAAGTCGAGCGTGACCTCGAAACTCTCTCCTTCGACAAGCGGCTCGGCGAGATCGATCAGCATGACGTGATAGCCGCCCGGTTCGAGATTGACGGTCTCACCTGCGGGGAGATCGAGGGCCATGATCTGCTGCATAACCATCGCTCCCATATCCATGGCCATCTCGTCATCGTCATTCGAATCGTCCATCGAGTGGTCCATGTCGTCGTCAGTGGCACTCATGTCCATTGAGTCGTTCATCGCCGTGTCGGCGGACACCATCTCGTGGATCTCCGCTCGAGCGGCGACCGACGCCGGAACGCTCACGCCAACGAGTTGATCGCCGTCCGAGGCGGAAATGCTCATGTACGCGGCACCCATCGACGCCATCGCCGGGCTCGTGCGCGCCCACGGACCCTCGATCGTTATCGGATCGTCGCCACCACAGGAGACGAGGGCGAACGGCGCAATGGCGAGCACCGCGAGGCGTGTCGGGTTCATGAGTTCTCCTGTCATTGGGGGCGTGCACCGTCATGGTCGTTCGAGGAACGTCACCGGTTCCCGGTGACTCGATTCCGGATCGGCTTGGTCAGCGCGACATCGGGTTGCGGCCCGAGACAGCGCCGTCGCCACCGGTGAGCACCTCGGCTCCGTCGTCGGTGACGAGGATGGTGTGCTCGAACTGAGCAGTCCACCGGCCGTCGGAGGTGACCGCCGTCCAGCCGTCGTCCCACATCCGGTGCTGCCAGGAGCCGAGCGTGATCATCGGCTCGATGGTGAACACCATGCCCGGCCGCATGACCGTGGTGGAGCGCGAGTCGTAGTAGTGCAACACCTGAATGTCGGTGTGGAACTGCTCGCCGATGCCGTGCCCGATGAAGGCCCGAACGACGCCGTAGTTATGCCCCTTCGCGTGGTCCTCGATCGCTCGGCCGATTTCGCTGAGCGGCCTGCCGGGCCTCACGGCCTCGATACCGAGCCACATGCACTCCTCGGTCACGCGAACCAGTTGGCGGTTCTCCTCGCTCACCTGGCCGATCAGGAACGTCGCATTCGTGTCGCCGTGAACGCCACCAATGAAGCCGGTCACATCCAGATTCATGATGTCGCCGTCGCGGATCACGCGGGAGTCGGGGATCCCGTGACAGATCACCTCGTTGGCCGAACTGCACAGGCTCTTCGGGTAACCGTGATAGTTGAGGGTTGAGGGGTAGGCCCCCCGTTCGATGAAGAGGTTGTGGGTGTACTCATCGACCTCATCGGTGGTGATCCCGGGGCGCAGAAACTCTCCGGAGAGGCGGAGCACCTCGGCCGCGACACGACCGGCGTGACGCATCCGCTCGATCACGTCGTCACTCTTGACCACCGGTTCGTCCCACCGTTCGACAAGACCGGTATCGGCGTAACTCGGCCGCTCGATGTGCGCCGGAACGGTTCGCATCGGCGAAATCACGCCGGGCAGCACCCGACCCTCAGAGGCGCGATGGCAGCGCTTGTAACGACGGCCACTCCCACACCAGCAGGGGTCGTTCGCCTGCGGCAACACCTCAGGGGGATTTCCAGCGATCGTCATGACGCTCCCATCCTAAAGAGGATGTGGAGCACGGGCCACCGGGATCAGGGGGCGAGACGCTCGATCAACCAGCCGTCGCTCTGGCGTCGGTAGCGAAGGCGGTCGTGGAGTCGGCTCGGCCGACCCTGCCAGAACTCCCACTCGAACGGCCTGATGAGCCAGCCACCCCAGAAGTCCGGGCGGGGAATGTCACCGTCGGCGAAGCGCTCCTCGGCCGCGGTGACCAGTCGATCAAGTTGCCCGCGATCGTCGATCACCCTCGACTGGGGAGATGCCCAGGCGCCGATCCGGCTGCCGCGCGGTCGGGAGGCGAAATAGTCGTCGCTCTCCGCGTCAGCGAGCCGAGCGACGGTCCCGCGGACTCGGACCTGGCGGTGGAGCCCAAGCCAGCCGAACACCACCGAGGCCGTCGGAGTGGCGTCAAGTTGGACCCCCTTCGCTGACCCGTAGTTGGTGAAGAACACGAGGCCGCGCTCATCAACGCCGCGCACCAAGACGATCCGGGCGTCGGGCTGGCCCTCGGCATCGACCGTGGCAACCGTCATGGCTTCCGGTTCGACGAGCCCCGCCTCAACCGCCTGGTCGTACCAGCGATGCCACTGGGCGACCGGATCGGCATCGAGGTCAGCGAGGTCGAGGCCCTCAGTCTCGTACTGGATCCGTCGCGATCGGATCTGGTCGGCATCGGCCATCAGCCGATGCGCTCGATGCCGCGCATGTACGGACGGAGCACCTCGGGAACCGTCACCGACCCGTCGGGCTGGCGATGGGTCTCGAGAATGGCCGCCCACACCCGCGGCACGGCCAGCGCGGAACCGTTCAGCGTGTGCACGAGCGCCGTGCCCTTCTGCGGGCGACCCTCGGCGTCGAGTGGTCGGTAGCGGATGTCGGCCCGGCGGGCCTGGTAGTCGGAGAACCAGCTGACCGAGGAGACCTCCAGCCACTGCCCGCAACCGGGGGCGTACACCTCGATATCGACGCTGCGATGGTGGCTCTGACCGAGATCACCGGAGCAGATCTCGATGGCGCGGTGGTGCAGCCCGAGCGAGGCGATCATCCGCTCCACCCGACCGACCATCTCCGTGAGCAGCGCCGGTGCCTGCTCGGGCGTCGAGAGCGCGAGGATCTCTACCTTGTCGAACTCGTGGGATCGCAGCATGCCGCGGGTGTCTCGACCGGCCGAACCCGCCTCGCGCCGGTAACACGGCGAGTACGCCATGAATCGCAGCGGCAAGTCGGCTTGATCGAGGATCTCGCCCGCGTGGATCGAGGTGAGGGGCACCTCCGCCGTCGGGATGCACCACAGGTCGTCTCGTTCGATGGCGTAGGCATCATCGGCGAACTTCGGCAGTTGACCCGTTGAGGTCAACGTCGCCGTCGACACCAGGGTCGGCGGACGGACCTCCTCAAAGGCGTCGGCGTTCGAATCGAGCGCGTACTGACACAGCGCGCGAGCCAACGTCGCGCCAGCCCCTCGCTGCATGGTGAACATCGACGCGGCGATCTTGGTTGCCCGCTCGTTGTCGAGGATGCCGAGGTCCGCCCCGATCTCCCAGTGCGGAACTCGCTGATACTCGGCGAAGCCCCCCTCGCCGCCCTCGGGCAGATAGGGACCGGCGATCACTGGATTGTCGGCATCGCTCGCTCCGTCAGGCACGTCGGCGTGCGGGATATTCGGAATCACGAGGAGCAACTCACGGAGATCAGCGGCCATCGAGTCATGCTCGGCGGCGAGCACCGCCTCCTCCGAGCCGAGTTCGCGGCTTTCCCGCTGAAGGGCCTCGGCCGCCTCAACATCGCCCTCGCGACGGAGGCGCCCAACCTCACGGGACAACTCGTTCACACGTGCCCGAATCTGGTCGCGTCGGGCCGTGATCTCCCGCAGCCGATCATCAGCGGCCTGCGCGCGCAGAACGACCTGATCAAGTTCAGAGTCCCCACGGCGCGCCAAAGCGGCGCGCACCTCGGCGGGGTTCGCGCGGAGCAGCCGGACGTCGATCACCGGTCGGAGGCTACCGCTCGGTTCGGCGCCGAGAACGGGGCTGGAGGCGCTCAGCGATCCTCAACCACCGGTGTCGAGGCGGCGAAGGCCCGCTCGACGTCCTCGGTGGTGAGGGGAGGCTCGGCTGGCCGTCGGAGGTCCTGCCGGGTGCCGAAGCCCTTCGCGAACTGGGTGGCGAAGATGTAGATCACGATCGCCCAGAGGTACATCCCACCGACGAGCTTCATGACCGCCCCGGCCAGCTGCTGGTCGCTGGCCACTGAGATGCCCCACAGTCGGATTGGCGTCTCGTAGGCGTCGTAGACGCTTCCCTCAGCGAAGGTGAGCCACGCCGCCGGCACCGTCGGGACGACCGACTGGAGGAAGAGATAGATCATCTTCCCCGGAACCCCGATCCGGAACTCCTCGATCGGACCGATGACCGGCATCCACATGAGGAGGCTCGCGACCACCACCGCGACATGGAGTCCGTAGTGCAGCGCTCCGTTCCAGAATCCGTCACCGACCGAGGCGTTCACGAGGAGCGGGATGTGGGTCAGCATCGCCACCCCGTTGAACAGCACACCCGCCACCACCGGATGGCAGAAGCGCTTCAACGTCCGATATCCGGCGCCTTGGCCAACGATGGTGCGCAACAGCCAGGCCGGCGTCGCGATCAGGGCGAGCGGCGGGACGAAGAACGACAGCGCCATGTGCTGGAACATGTGCACCCAGTAGAGGTAGTCCTCGCTGATGTCGTGCACCGGCCAGTCACTCGACACCCAGAGGATCGCGATGGCGGCGGTGAAGGCGCGAATGTTGCGTCGGCTGACGGGTGCCTCCCCCGGCGGGACGGCTTTCGGTCCGATGACGCGCACCATGTAGACGTAGGCGCCGACAAGGAACGAAACGAGCAGCCACACCTCCGGGTGCGGCACGAAAGCCCACGGGTCGACGGTGAACGGATTGTCCGTCTGCGCCAGCATGGGCGCCTCCCTAGGTCAGGCCGAGAAGAAGTGCATCGACGCGAGCGCGACGCAGTAACAGCCGACCGCGAGCACCATGCCGATGTAGAACATGAGGCTGAACAGCCGGTTGTCGAACTTGAGGTGCATGAAGTAGAGCACCACGCTGAAGAACTTGATGCCCATCAGGATGAGCAGCAGAGGCAGGAAAAGTGCCCCGAGTTGGTCCTGGGTGTAACTCAGCGCCACCTCGATCGCGGTCACGATGGCGAGAGCGATAGCGATCTTGACGTAGCCGAGGTCGGACAGCCCGTGCCCCTCGTGGGCGTCCTCGTGCTGCTCGCCGTGGGTGGTGGTGTCAGTGGCGGTCATCTCGCTCCCATCAGGCCGGGACCAGGTAGACGAGGGTGAAGATCAGGATCCAGACCACGTCAACGAAGTGCCAGTACAGACCGAAGAGCTCAACGGTCTCGGACTTCGAGCCGGGGACGCGGTTCTTCGAGATCATGCCGACGAGCGACATCAACATGATGATCCCGACCGTCACGTGGACCCCGTGGAAACCGGTGAGCGTGTAGAAACTCGAGGAGAAGAGACTCGTGGTGAACCCGAGGCCCTCTCGGTAGAAGGTGGTGAACTCGTACACCTGACCGGCGACGAAGAGCGCGCCGAGCAGGGAGGTGACCGATAGCCACACCTTCGTGTTGCGATCATCGGCGCGGTTGGCTGAGGTCACGGCGAGCACCATGGTCAACGACGACATGAGCAACACGAAGCTCGACGCCGAGGTGAACGGGATATCCCACACCTGATCGGGGCCGAGGTTCTCGGAGTGGCGCCCGCGGTAGAGCATGTAGGTGGAGATCAGCCCACCGAAGAGCAGGCATTCCGACCCGAGGAACATCCACATCGCCAACTTGTTGTTGGACAGACCGGTGGAGGTGTGATGCCCGCCGTGGTCGGCATGGTCATCGTGGGCGACCGGGGTCGCGACGGCGGCGTCAGCCATGACTCGCGACCTCCAGATCGGTGCCGGTGGTCGGCGGGTCGTAGTCGTCGTCGGTGGCGGTGTGCGGCTCCATGCCCCAGCCGTAGAGGGACACGAGGGCGAGAAGGGCGCCAGCGGCGATCATGAGGATGTTGTAAATCACGCCGTAAGCCATGATCGGCAACGCGAATGCCAACAGGATCGGCCAGTACGACGGAGACGGCAGGTGGATGTGCTTCTCCGCGTTGGCCTCCTGCTCGGCGAGGAGATCCTCGGCCGTGGCGACCTGGTGGTAGTCGTGGTGATCCTCGGTGCCGCGGTCCTCGTACTTGCGGTGGAAGAACTCATCGAGGTGACCGACCGTCGGGATCGCGTCGAAGTTGTGCTCCTTGGGCGGGCTCGCGGTCATCCACTCGAGGGAGCGGGCGTCCCACGGATCGAGCGGCGCTGGCTGGGTCCCCTTGCGGTGCGAGACGTAGATGTTGATGAGGAAGAGCAGAACGCCGAGGCTGAGCACCAGGGAGCCGATCGAGGCGATGAGATTCCAGAAACCGATATTGAAGAAGCCCTCACCGGCTCGGTTCTCGGTCCACACGTACATGCGTCGCGGCTGCCCCTGCAGCCCAACGATGTGCATCGGCCCGAAGGTCAGGTTCATGCCGATGATGGTCAACCAGAAGTTCCACTTGCCGAGACGCTCGTTGAGCATCTTGCCGAACATCTTCGGCCACCAGTAGTAGAGACCGGCGAACAGGCCGAGCACCGCCCCACCGAAGATGACGTAGTGGAAGTGGGCGACGATGTAGTAGGTGTCGGTCTGCTGGGTGTCGGACGGTGCCACCGAGTGGGTGACGCCGGAGAGGCCGCCGATGGTGAACTGCACGATCACGCCGACCGCGTAGAGCATCGGGGTGGCGAAGATGATCTTGCCGTTCCACATGGTCAAGGTCCAGTTGACGATCTTCACGCCGGTCGGGATGGCGATGGCCATGGTGGCGACAGAGAACACCGCGACCGAGATCGGACCGAGACCGGAGGCGAACATGTGGTGCGCCCACACACCCCAGCCGACGAATCCGATCGCCGCGCCCGAGAAGACCACCAGCGGGTAGCCGAAGAGCGGCTTCTT
>JAYQAE010000026.1:0-15917 GCA_038136655.1 Ilumatobacteraceae bacterium | reverse complement strand
CCGAGCAGTACCCGAAGATGTCGGTGATGATCCGCATCGACGGCTTCGGCGGATACACGTAGGTGCCCCGAGCGATGTACTCCTTGAGCAGGTCGTTCTGGATCGTCCCCGAGATGCGATCCGAGGACACGCCCTGCTCCTCAGCGACGATCTCGTACATCAACAGCAAGATCGCCGCCGTCGAGTTGATCGTCATCGACGTCGTCACCGTGTCGAGCGGGATACCAGCGAGCAGGGTCCGCATGTCATCGATCGAGTCGATGGCCACACCGACCTTGCCCACCTCGCCCTCAGCCCGCGGATGATCCGAGTCGTAACCCATCTGGGTGGGCAGGTCGAAGGCGCAACTCAGGCCGGTCTGACCAGCCTCAAGCAGGAAACGGAAGCGCTGATTGGTGGAGGCCGCATCACCGAACCCCGAGTACTGGCGCATCGTCCACAGACGACCTCGATACATCGACGGGTAGACGCCCCGGGTGAACGGCGGCTCACCGGGAAGCCCGAGACGCTCGGTGGCCTCCCAACCCTCGAGATCGGCCTCGGTGTAGAGCGGGCGCACCTCGATACCCGAATCAGTTCGGCGCACGTCGTCGGACATGCGTCAAGCGTAGGAGGTCAGGAAGCCGAGCGGCCCCTCCGAGAGGTCACCACGAAGACCGCCAGGAGACCGACCACCGCGAGCACCGCCACAACGATCACGACCACGCCGCCCGCGGAGGCCCCCTCGGCGGGACCGGTCTCGGCGTAGAGCGTCTCAGGCGGATCAAGTAGGTCAACGTCCCAGGTGAAGGTGGAGCCCGACACCTCATCAGCGTTGTGATCCACCGGCGAGCCGGGGAGCGTCACGCGCACCTCGAAACTCGCGTCACTCAGGAACATCCTGGCGAACTCCTCCATGCCGTCCTCGCCGCCAGTCGCATCACCGAGCACGTCATCGCCGAAGGGGAACTCCATTCGCCAACCGCCGTCCGCCGTGCGACCGAGGCTGATCGAGTCATCATCGAGCACGCCCGCCAACGCGCTCTCGGCGTCGTCGGAGGCCGCCCATCCGGCCCGGATGCGCACTCCGCAGATGTCGCCCTCGTCGAACGCCTCTGCGGTGACACCCTCGCCCTGATCGAACTCTGCCGAGAACTCCGCACAGGCCTCATCGCGATCGATCTCGCCTCCAGCGAAGGCGGCCAGCACACCGATGTTTAGGCCGAGACTGGCCTCCACCGAGCCGGAGCCGTCCTCCTCGACCGTGATCGCGTAGTCGACGGCGAGACAACCCGACAGGGCGAGCGTCAGCGACGCGACAGCGAACGGGCGGATCAGTCGGTTCAAGCGCATAGGTCGACCCTAGGCAACTCACTCCCCGGCGGCGATGACCGCGATCTCCATTCGCCATTCGGGACGGGCCAGCGCTGGCACCGTCACCAGGGTGGAGGCCGCGAGATGTCCGCCGAGCGCGGCGTCCCGCGCCGCCATCACCGGAGCGAGATCCTCCCCAACCACCACATAAGTCGTCACCGAGACGATGTCGGCCATCGACATCTGGGCATCGGCGAGCATCGCTGCGATATTCGACCAGACAACGGCTGCCTGATCAGCGAGATCGGACGGGACGGAGCCATCCGCGGCGATCGGCACCACACCCGAGGTGTGAAGGATCCGGCCAGCACCCTCGGTCAGCACCGCGTGCGCGTAAGCGGCCGCCGGAGCAGAGATCGACGCCGGCACCACAGGACGATTCACGCTGCTCACCCTCCCATCGTGGCACCCACGGGCAACCGGGTTCGATCGCTCCGCCGATGACCCACCGGTTAGGCAACGACTACCGTTGACCTATGGCACTCACCGACCAGCCGATCATCTCGTTCCACCCCGAACCGGCCGACGATCCCGAGGTCGAGCGCGTCAACCGGAAGGCGAAGCTCGCCGGTGCGCTCCGCATCTTCGGCCGCCTCGGATTCGGCGAGGGAGTCGCCGGGCACATCACGGTCCGCGACCCGATTCAACCCGACCACTTCTGGGTCAACCCGTTCGGCAAGAGCTTCCGACTCATGCGATCCAGCGACCTGCTTCTCGTGAACCATCACGGTGAGGTCGTCGTCGGCGACGCACCGGTGAATCGCGCCGCCTTCGTCTTGCACTCCGCGATTCACGCCGCGCGACCCGACGTGATCGCCGCCGCTCACTCCCACTCGGTCTACGGCAAGGCGTTCGCCTCGCTCGGCATCCCCCTTGCCCCGATCACCCAGGACTCGTGCATGTTCTACGGCGACCACACGGTGATCTCCGAGCAGGGCGGTGCCGTCGTGTTCGAGGTGGACGCCGGCAAGGAGTTCGCCGCCAAGTTCCCGACCGGCAAGGCGGCCATCCACCAAAATCACGGCCTCTTCACCGTCGGGGAGACCGTCGACGAGGCCGCCTTCTGGTTCATCACCATGGAGCGCAACTGCCAGGCCCAACTCGCCGCGATGGCCGCCGGTGATCCGATCGAGATCCGCCACGAGTACGCCCAGTACACGTTCGAGCAGACCGGTCATCATCTCGCCGGCTGGTTCTCCTTCCAGCCGCTCTGGCAGGAGATCTGCTCGACCGATCCCGAACTCTTCGACTGACGAGGGGTATCGACTCGCCCGAACCCGACAACGGGCAGACTCTCGCGGTGATCGGCTCCCGACGCCCCCTTCCGCCCGAAGGTCTCTTTGCCGTATCAGCGATCTCGCAGTACATCGGCGCGTCCATCGCGGTCAGCGTCTTCGATCGGGTGGCACCCCAAGCCGTCGGCTGGCTGAGAGTGGTCGGCGCCTCGATCGCGTTGCTGGTTATCGCCCGACCGCGACCGAGATCGTGGGGGCGCGAGCGCCTCATCGGCGCCGCCGCCTTCGGCATCGCGACCGCGGCGATGAACCTGTTCTTCTACCTCGCGATCGCGCGCATCGATCTCGGCAAGAGCGTCGCCATCGAGTTCATCGGCCCGATCGCTGTGGCGGCGGCGACAACCCGCTCCTGGCGCAACGCGGGGGCACTCGCCACCGCCGTCATCGGCGTGGCGCTGCTCGGCGGCGTCGAGATCGGCGAGGAGACCCTTGGCGTCGTCTTCATCATGGCGGCTAGCGCCTGTTGGGCTGCCTACATCGTGATCGGCTCACGGGTGGCCCGGGTGACCTCGGGGGTCGACGGCCTCGGCATCGGGCTCGCCATCGGAGCGCTCGCGCTCACCCCGTTCGGGGCGCCGTGGAGCGGCCCCGTGTGGACCTCGCCCGTGCTGCTGCTCGCCTGCCTCGCCACCGGGGTGTTCTCGAACGCGATCGGTTACGGCATCGACCAGCACGTCCTACGTCGCGTCAGCGTGCGGCGGTTCTCGGTGCTTCTCGCGCTCCTGCCAGTGACCGCCACCCTGATCGGATGGCTGGCGCTTGGTCAACGACCGAGCGGGCTCGACCTCACGGGTATCGCCCTCGTTCTCGTCGCCGTCGCAGGCCAGGAGCGAGAGCGGGCCGACATCGTGCCGACGGACGCCGCCTGACCGGCTCAGTGATCGTCGAGCCAGGGCGCGCAGAGCCCGTCGAGGTCGCGCACCTGAATGAGGTCGCGGTTCTCCCAAGTGACGCGGTTCGCCGGATCGGGGCGCAGGTTGAACACTCGGAACTCCATCTCGGTGGTGTCGACCGACAGGATCCGTCCGATGAGCGCGTCGCCGAGTCCGAGGATCACCTTGATGGTCTCGAGCGCTTGGATCGAGCCGATGATGCCCGGCAGCACGCCAAGCACGCCCGCCTCAGCGCAACTCGGCGCAAGCTCGGCGGGCGGCGGCTCGGGCACCATGTCGCGATAGGTCGGGCCCTCGAGGGGATGGAACACGCTCACCATGCCCTCGAATCGGAAGATCGAACCGTGCACCACCGGGATGCCGAGCTTCACGCTCGCGTCGTTGAGCACATATCGCGACGGGAAGTTGTCTGCTCCATCGACGATGACGTCGTAGCCGGAGATGATGTCGAGGATGTTCTCGGCCGAAAGCCGCGTGTCGTAGGTGACAACGTCGACATCGGGGTTCAACATGGTCAGCGTCTTCTTGGCCGAGTCCACCTTGCGGTCACCGATGCGATCAATGTTGTGGAGGATCTGACGCTGCAGGTTCGAGGCGTCCACATCATCCATGTCGACGATGCCGATCGTGCCGACACCGGCAGCGGCGAGGTAGAGCGCGGCCGGTGAACCGAGACCTCCCGCGCCGAGCAGGAGCACCTTGGCGTCGAGCAACTTCTTCTGGCCCTCCACGCCCACCTCGGGGAGCAGAAGGTGGCGCTTGTAGCGGTTCTGCTGCTCAGCGGAGAGCGAGGCCGGCTGGCGCCACGGGCGACCCTCGTCCTTCCAGCGGCCGAACCCGCCGTCCATCGACTCGACGGTGGAGTAGCCGAGCTCACCGAGGGTGCGCGCGGCGAACGCCGACCGCACCCCACCGGCGCAGTAGACGACGACCGGCGTCGACTTATCGGGGATGCGCGCTTCGATCTGGGCCTCCAGATGTCCGCGCGGGATGTGGATCGCGCCCTCGATCGCGCCCTCGGCGTATTCGTCGGGTTCGCGGACATCAAGCCACACGTGGCGGTCGGCTGCGTGCTGGGCAGCGACCTCGGTGGTCACCTCGGTGATCTCCGCCTTCGCGGAGGCAAGCAGGTCTCTGAAGGTCGCCATGGAGGCAAAAACCTACCTAGTCGGTCAGGTATTCCCACCTTGGCCGATCGCGGCCCCGACGAGTGCCGGCAGCAACTCCGAGATACCTCCCACCAGCACCGCATCGGCGTAGCGATCCATCGCGGTCTCCTGCCCGTTGACGATCACCACCCGAGCACCAGCCGCTCGAGCCCGCGGCACGCAGTTCGCCGCCGGGAACACGCTCAAGGTCGAGCCGACCGCCAGCATCACCTCGCACTCCTCGCTCACGCGGAGCGCCCGCTCGATCACCTCGGGAACCAGCGACTGACCGAAGCTGATCGTGTCGCTCTTCAGAATTCCACCGCACACCAGACAGGCCGGGTCCTCCTCCCCGGCGCGCACCCTCTCCAACGTCGACGACATCGGGTGACGATCCCCGCACGACCAACACCTCGTCCACCACACAGTTCCATGCACCTCGATCACCCGCTCCGGAGAAGTGCCAGCTCGCTGGTGCAGCTCGTCGATGTTCTGCGTCACCAGTCCGTGGAGACGACCCGACTGCTCGAGATCGACGAGCGCCCTATGCCCAGCGTTCGGCTCCGCCGACCAGGCCGGGTTCGCCATGCGGCTCCGCCACGCCGCTCGACGAACCTCAGGATCACCGAGATAGTGCGACAGGTCGGAGACCTTCTCGGCCGCCGGGTCGCGCGTCCAGAGCCCCTGGGGTCCGCGGAAGTCCGGGATACCCGAATCGGTCGAGATGCCCGCCCCCGTCAACACCGTCACCCTCGACGCCTCGGCGATCCACTCCGCCGCCAACACGATCTCCGACGCACTCGGCACAGAACGAGTGTGGCCTCGCTTCCCCCTCCGACGCCAATGCGCACCCTCTCGACCCGATCACCGAAGGAGGAACAATGCACGAGGCCGAACCCGAAACCGACACCCCGAACGGCACGGTCACCATCCGTCCGTGGATCGACGCGATCGTCGACGCCCGTGGACACGACCCCCGCAGCACATACGTCGAGCGCTACTGGGTGGCGACCATCGGACCCTCGGCCGCGTGGATCATGCGACGATTCGCCGACGAGTTCGACACCGCGCCCCACGGATTCGAGATCGACCTCGACGCGACCGCGCGCTCTCTCGGCATGAGCTTCCGGCGCCGCGAGCAGTCCCCCTTCGGCCGCGCCCTTCAGCGATGCGTGATGTTCGGACTCATCCGACCGTCCGCCGACGGCTACGAGGTTCGTCGGCGGCTGCCGAACGTGCCCTTCCGGCAACTCCGACGCCTTCCCGAAGCGCTGCAGGACGATCATCCCGCCTGGGCTCGTCTCAGCTCTTCCTGCGAGCGACGCGATCTCGAGCGCACCCTCGTGGAGGCCGGCGTGCCACCGGCCGCCGCCGCCCGCGCCGGAGAGGCCGTGTCGCTCAAGAGTTGATGCCGAGGTCGCCACACCAGCTCAGGGCCAGCGGTCGCCGACCTCGGCCTGCAGGCGCTCGAGCTCGACGCGGAGCCGCGCCACGTCATCGGCCCGCGATGGATCGCCGATCAGATTCGTCGTCTCGAACGGATCACTGGCGAGATCGAAGAACTCCCACTCGATCGGATCGACCGGACCGTTGGCGCCGGGCTGATCGCAGGGGTCGTTGTAGTAGCAGATGAGCTTCTCAGTCGCGGTCCGGACGCCGAGATGGGCCGGCACGTTGTGCGCTCCATCGCGATGCATCCAGTACCGGTAGTACATCGAGCTTCGCCAGTCGGCCGGCGTCTCGCCCTCGAGCACCGGAACCGCCGAACGGCCCTGCATCCACTCGGGCACCTCCACCCCGCACCACTCGAGGATCGTCGGGGCGACATCGACATTCAGCACCATCGCATCCGACGAGGAACCCGGCTCGACCCGCCGCGGGTAACTCACGAGGAACGGCATGCGAAGCGACTCCTCGTACATGAGCCGCTTGTCGAACCAGCCGTGGTCGCCAAGGAAGAACCCTTGGTCGCTCGTGTAGACAACGATCGTGTCGTCCGCGACTCCGATCGCCTCGAGATGGTCGAGGATCCGATCGACCCCCTCATCGACCGCGGCGACCACCCGCAGGTAGTCCTTGATGTAGCGCTGGTACCGCCACCGGAGCTCCGCCTCGGAGTCGAGCCCATCGGGCACCGGCGCCTTCAGGTCGTAGATCGGATCGAGATCCATGAGGCGCATCCGCATCGCCCGCACCACCGCAGCGCGATCCGCGTGACCGTCGATGAGGTCCTCGAACATGGTCTCCGGCTCGGGGATGTCGACACCGTCGAAGAGCGCGGCGTGGCGCGGCGCCGGCTCCCAACGACGATGCGGCGCCTTGTGATGGCACAGCAGCAAAAACGGCCGATTCGGATCACGACGATCGATCCAGTCGATGCAGTCCTCGGTGATGAGATCGGTGACGTACCCGCCGCGCTCCACCACCTCGCCGCCAGCAGCCAACATGACCGGGTCGTAGTAGTGGCCCTGGCCGGGCAGCACCCGCCAGAAGTCGAACCCGGCCGGATCGGCGTTCGGCCCGTGACCGAGATGCCACTTGCCGATCATCGCGGTCTGATAACCCGCCTCGCGGAGCAGCCGCGGAAAGGTCACGAGCGAGTTGTCGAGCGGTGTGTCGAGGGTGGTCACCCCGTTCACATGGTTGTAGGTGCCCGTCAGGATCGCCGCGCGACTCGGCGCGCAGATCGAGTTCGTGCAGAACGCCGAGTCAAGCCGCATCCCGCGCTCGGCGATCCGGTCGATCCCCGGGGTCCGGTTGATCCGACTGCCATAGGCCGACACGGCGTGGGCCGCGTGGTCGTCGCTCATGATGAAGACGACGTTCGGCGGCCTCCCCGCCGGCGAGACGCTCACCAGTTGGTGACCGTGTCGATCAGCAGTCGAGTGCCGAACCCGGTCGCTCCCTTCGAGCGCCACGACTCATCACCATCGACCTTCATCGGCCCAGCGATATCGATGTGCGCCCAGGGGACATCACCGACGAACTCCGAGAGGAAGATCGCCGCCGTGATGCACCCGCCGTAGGGGCCACCGATGTTGCGCATGTCGGCCGCGACCGAGTCGAGCAACTTGCGGTAGCGGCCCGCCTCAAGAGGCATCTGCCACACCGGCTCATCGGTGGATGCCGAGGCGGCCCGAACCCGATCCACCGTGGCCTGATCGTTGCCGAGCACCGCGGCAACCTCGGGGCCGAGAGCGGCCATCGCCGCCCCGGTCAGCGTCGCGATATCGAAGATCGCGTCCGGACCGTCCTCGACGGCGAGCGACAACCCATCCGCAAGGATGAGTCGACCCTCGGCGTCGGTGTTGTGGATCTCCACCGTCTTGCCGTTGCGCATCGTCAGCACATCACCGAGCTTCAGCGCGGAACCCGACGGCATGTTGTCGGTGCAGACCAAATAGCCAGTGACCCGAGTGCGGCACCGCAGATCGCGCAACGCAGTCATCGTCGAGAGCACCGCCGCCGCACCCGACATATCCATCTTCATCACGACGTGGAAGGCATCGCTCGGCTTCAGGCTGATGCCACCTGAGTCGTACATGACACCCTTGCCGACAAGGGCGACGTGACCCTTCGGGTTGGACGGCTCGAAGGTGAGGCGCACCAGACGGGCCGGCTCAGTGCTGCCCCGATTCACTCCGAGGAGTCCCCCGCAGCCCATCTCCTCGAGGTCGTCGTTGTCGAAAACCTCCACGCCGAAGCCGTGGCGCTGACCGAGCTCAACGGCGAGATCGGCGATATCGCGGGCGTTCAGATGAGCCGGCGGAGTGTTCGCGAGATCGCGGGCGAGCGTCGCCGCACGCGCGGTCACCGCGCCCTGGCGGATCCCGGTCTCGATGGCGCGTCCCGCCGGTGAGACGAGGGTCAGATGATCGAACCGCGACGAGGTGTCCGGCTTCGCCGTGATGCCTGAGTAGCGGTAGGCGGCGAGCAGCGCACCCTCGGTCACCGCGCGCGCGTCAGCCCTCGAACCCGACCAGGCCGATGAGAGATCGAGCGCGAGTTGACGATGGCGCCCACAGGCACGCACGAAGGCAGCAGCCGCGTCGCGGAGCGCTGACGCATCGGGCTTGGCGCCGACCCCGACAGCGACTGCGACGGGACCATCCCTCCGAGGCACCACGAGGGTCTGGCCAACCCGACCGGAGAAACCAAGGCGTTCCAACTCACGTCGCCCCAAGCCGACCGATCGAGGCACCGAACCGGAAGTGCCGACGGCGACACCGACGATCGTTGCTGCCTGGGGCACCCCTCGAGCAAGGTCGATCTCGGGTACCGATGAGAAAGGAATGGAGGGAGCGCTCATGGCGTCATTCTGCCTGAGCCGCGCTCAAGGGGACACCACTGGAACCCGCTGACAGACTGAGCAAATGGACACGCCGTCGAGCCCCAAACGCCGCCGCCTCGTCATCGCTCTCGCCTCAGTGGTCGCTCTCGTCGCCCTCGGCTACGGGGCGATCATCTTCTACGCGGAGGTCATCAACGACGCGCCCGAGGCCCTCGACAGCGGCGACCTCGACGCCGCGCTCGCCGCGACCACCACCGCGGTGAACGCCGACCCCGCCGACGAGCCAGCCGACGAGCCAGCCGACGAAGCACCGACAACCACGGCAGCCACCGAGACGACCACCGAGACCGTCGCCGACACCGAGGAGATCTCCCCGACGGACGAGCCCACCGAGACCGACATCGAGGGCGTCTGGGTGATCGGACCCGGCTCCGAACTCGGCTACCGGGTCGCTGAGGTGCTCTTCGGAGTGCCAACCGAGGGCGTCGGCAGAACCGATCAGGTCACCGGCAGCATCCGCCTCGACGGCGATGTCCTCGTCGAGGCCTCCTTCACCGTCGACGTGGCCTCGATCACCAGCGACGACGGGCGACGCGACAACCAGTTCCGCGGCCGAATCATGTCGGCCAACGAGTTCCCGACCGCGACGTTCACGCTCACCGCCCCCGCCGAGCTTGGCGTCGAGGCCGCTGAGGGCGCCTCGGTCACGGCCACCGTCACCGGTGATCTCACCCTCCGCGGAGTGACCCTGCCCGTTGAGGTCGCCGTCGAAGCCCGAATCACCGACGGCCGACTCGGCGTGCTTGGCTCCGTCCCGGTCGTGTTCACCGACTTCGGCATCACCGACCCGTCGATTACCGGCATCCGAGTCGAACCCGACGGGCTCATCGAATTCGTGCTCGTGCTCGACCCGGCGTGATCACTCAGCCGACCGGCTGATCGGAGCGCCAGGCGGCGACGAGCGCAGCGAACCGCCCGCCCTCGCGCTCGGCCAATTCGTCCCAGGTTCCCACCTCGACGATGCGCCCCCCGTCGCAGACGACAACTCGGTCGGCCCGCTGCACCGTCGACAGCCGGTGGGCGACCACAACCACCGTGCGGCCCTCCATCAGGCGCTCGAGCGCTCGCTCCACGGTCGCCTCCGTGCCCGGGTCGAGGTTCGACGTCGCCTCGTCGAGCACGAGCACCGACGGATCGACGAGCGCGGCCCGGGCCAGCGAGACGAGTTGCCGCTCACCCGCTGACAGCCGAGAGCCGCGCTCGCGGACCTCGGTGTCAAGCCCCTCCGGGAACGACTCGATGTGTTGCAGGGCCCCGATGCGATCGAGGGCCCGACGCAATTCGGCATCATCAGCGGTCGGCCGGGCGAGACGCAGGTTGTCGGCGATCGTGCCGTTGAACAAGAACCCCTCCTGGGGCACCACGACGATGCGGTCGCGCAAACTGCGCATCGTCGCGTCGCGAAGGTCACGACCTCCGAGCGAGATCGCTCCATCATCAGGGTCGTAGAGCCGCGCGATCAACTTCGCAAGCGTCGACTTGCCAGCTCCGGTCGGACCGACCAAAGCGATCCGCTCACCGTCAGCGATCGCCAGCGTGGCATCACGGAGCGCCGGGGCAGAGGTCGACGGATACGCGAAGGTGACCCCGTCGACGAGCAGGTCGCCGTTGGCTGGAAGGTCGATCGCCCCGCTCCGCTCATCCACGTCGGGTTCGGTATCGAGGATCGCGAACATCTTGTGCAGCGACGCGCCAGCGGACTGCACGGTGTTGTAGAGCTGGGAGAGCTGCTGGACCGGCTCGAACAAGCTCGCGAGCAGCAACACGACCGCCACCACCGTTCCGACGGACACCGATCCGTTGACGACGAGCCAGCCACCGGCTGCCAGCCCGAGCGCCGTGGCGACCACCCCGGCGAGCTCGACCAGACCGAAGTACCAGGTGGACACCCGAACACTGTGCAGGTGCGCGTCAAAGAGCCCCCGATTCGACTCGCCGAAGCGACGCCGCTGCTCGGGAACCCGAGCCGACGCCTGGATCACCCGGACACCGGCGAGGTTCTCTTGGATCGACGAGAGGTTCTCGCCGACCCGTTCGCGCACCCCGAGATAGGCCTCGTTGGAATCCCGTTGGAACTTGATCGACGCGAGGACGATCACCGGCAACACGAGGAGAGCCACGAGGGTGAGCTGCCACGACAGCGAGAGCAGCACCACCAAGGCGACCGCGAGAAGGATCCCCGCGGAAACGAACTGGAGCAGTCCCCACTGAACCAGCTCCGACATCGACTCGATGTCGGCCGTCATGCGCGCCACGAGCACGCCCGCCTTGTTCTCATCGAAGAAACCGAGCGACTGACGTTGGATATGGGCGAAGAGCCGGAGGCGCAACTCGCGCAAGAAGCCCTCCCCGGCGCGATTCACCAAGAGGTACTGACCCCGCGACCCGACGAAAGCGACCGTGACGGCAACGAGGTAACCAACGATCGCGACGCCGAGTTGCGCTCGGTCGCCGACCCTGATCCCCGAGTCGATCCCGTGACGCACCAGCAACGGCCCAGCGATCGTCGCCGAGGTGGCCATCGCTACGAAACCGACGGCGCCGAGCATCGTCCGTCGGAACGGACGGCCGAGCCGGGCCGCGCGGCGAATCACGCGACGGGTCGCTGCGCCGTCGAGGCGATCCTCTGGAGCGACCGCTCCCCCGCCCCACATCAGCTCTCACCTCTCGCTGCTGAGCGCACCGAGTCGGCCGCGAGCACCTCGCGATACCGGGGGTTCGACTCAAGCAGTTCGACATGGGTGCCCGAAGCGGCGACCCGACCCTCATCGATGAGGATCACCCGGTCCGCCATGGCCACCGTGCCGGGCCGATGCGCGATGACGATCGTCGTCCGATCGCGCATCACGGCCCCCATCGCCGCTCGGATCTCGTGCTCCTTCGACGGATCGACCGCGCTCGTCGCGTCGTCGAGCACCAACACACGAGGTTCGGCCAGCACCGCCCGAGCGATCGCTATTCGCTGACGCTGACCACCCGAAAGTGAGAACCCGCGCTCGCCGAGCACCGTGTCGTATCCCTCGGGGAGCCGCTCGATGAACTCGTCGGCACCAGCGGCTCGCGCCGCTGAACGGATCCTCTCGCGATCGGCGCTCGGGTCAAGCCCGGGCACCGCGAAGGCGATGTTGGCGGCGACGGTGTCGTTGAAGAGCAACGTGTCCTCGAACACGATCCCGACCGCGCGACGGACATCATCCACGCGTAGATCTCGAAGATCGACACCGTCGATCGCGATCGATCCCGAGGTCGGGTCGTAGAAGCGGAGGAGCAGGCGCGCGACCGTCGACTTGCCCGACCCGGTCGCCCCGACCACCGCGACCGACTCGCCCGCTTCGATCTCGAGATCGAAGCCGTCGAGCACCAGCGAGCCCGAATAGCCGAAGCTCACCGATCGAAAACTCACTGCGCCCCCTCCGGCCGGCACGTCGACCGGGGCGGGCGGATCGGCGATCGCGGGAGCAACATCGAGCACCTCGTGCACCCGCTCGAGCGCAGCGGCTGCGCGCTGGGCGAACGCGACAGTCATACCGATCGATCGGAGCGGCCACACCAGCAGGGTGACGAAGAAGTTGAACGCCACCAGCTCGCCGATCGTCAGGCTCCCGTCGAGCACGCGCAGCCCACCGAGGCCGAGCACGGCCACCAGGCCGAGTGACGGAAGCAGTTCCATGACAGGCAGGAAGCGGGCCCGGACGCGCGCCGCGCGCATAGACACCTCCCGGATGTCATCGGCCTCGGTGGTGAGCGCCTCCATCCGCACCCGCTCAGCGCCGAACCCCTTCACGACGCGGACACCGGCGACGGACTCCTCGACCACGGTCGACAACTGCGCCTGCTCGGATTGGACGGCGAGCACCGCCGGGTGGATGGCGTTCGAGAAGCGCCGCGCGGTCAGGTTGATGAAGGGCAGCGGGACGAGGGTGACGACGGCGAGCAGCGGGTCGGTGATGAGAAGCACCACTGAGACGCCGGCGATCAACGCGAGATGCGACAGCGTGAGCGGCAACATCACGACGAACATCTGGACCTGGTTGAGGTCGCTCGACATCCGGCTCATCAGCTGTCCGGTCTGCGCGGTGTCGTGATAGCCGGGATGCAGACCGAGCACGTGATCGTGGATTCGCCCGCGCAGGATCATCTCGACCATGCGGCTCTCGCGGAAGGCGAGATACCGCCGAGCGGCCGTCAGCGACCCGGTGAGGATCCCAGCGGCGACGATGACGAGCGCCCAACCGAGTGCCGAGCCGCCCACGTCAATCGCGCGGTCGATTGCCTCACGGGTGAGGAGGGGAACGGAGATTTTCCCGACGGTCCAGACGAGGCCGGTCGCGATCGCGAGCGAGAGGCCTCGCCGCCGATCGCGGAGGATGTCGAGCAGATGGTCCCAGCGAGTGTCGCGTAGACCTCGCACTCCCCCAGCGGCTGGAGCCTCCGCCGGAGGGGCGGTGGGAGCGGTGGGAGCGGATGAGGACACGACGGGCCGAGGGTACCGTCGCACCCCCTCCCTAGGTTCGGCCGGGCCGACCTCCCCTCCAGTGGCCCGCGGGCCGAACGAGAGGAGTCACCATGAGCACAACCGCCGGCGGATCGCGCGACCGCCATCACCCATCACCGGTAGAGCGGATGCTCGCCGGCATCGATCCCGACGATGTCCCGACCGCCGGAGTCGACCCCATCGACTCTCGCGGCGAAGCCATCGCCGCGCTGTCCCTCGTGATCACACGACCCCTCCGCGCCGAGACGGTCGTGCTCACGCTCGATCGCTGGCGGCGCGGAGTCGGCATGGTTGCGATCGACGGCACCGACGACACCCGAGCGATCGAAGCCATCGGAGAACACCTCGACACCGTGATCGCTCTCGCCGAGTCGGCCCAGCGCGCGCTCGGTCTCAGCCGCGATCCGACCGAGCACATCGTGGTCGCCTCCGTCGATCCGACGGGCTCCGCCAAGCCCAGATCCCACCAACTGCTCGAGTTGGCCTGCGCGGCCGCCGGGGTCACCCTCCTCGACTGGTTGGTGCTCGGTCCCGACACGGTCACTCCGATGGTCGATGATCGCTGGCCGCGGCACGTCGGCGCCGTTCCGCCGGGCTGAGGCGAAGTCCCGCCTCCCGCAACCGTCGCACCAGTTCCACGCTCGGCACCTCGACGGCACCGGCAGCGATCAGCTTCTCCCGATACTCCTCAGGGATGTCGTAGTGATCACCTTGGAAACCGCGTTCGGGGATGCCGTTCGCCGCGGCGAAGGCGTGGAGTTCCTCGAGGTCGCTGTCACTGACCAGATGACACCAGCGGCGATCTCGGTACCACCAGCGGGCCTGATCGATCAGGATCATCGGAGTCGCGACGCGCTCACGCCGGATCGCGCACGAGTCCCTCCGCCTCCGCCGCGCGGGCCACGGCGTAGGCGACAACCTCGGCGACACCCTCGTCGAAGGCCCCCGGGATGATCCGGTCCGCGGTCGGCTCGGGCACCATCGCGGCGAGCGCCGTGGCCGCCGCGACCTTGATCCCGTCGGTCGCCTTGGTCGCGCGCACGTCGAGCAGACCTCGGAACACGCCGGGGAAGGCGAGCACATTGTTGATCTGATTTGGATAATCGCTTCGTCCGGTCGCGATGACCGCCACGTTGCTCGGAACCAACTCGGGCATGATCTCGGGCACCGGATTGGCGAGCGCGAACACCACTGCGTCCTCGGCCATGTCACCGAGCCACTCCGGCTCGATCACCCCGGGCCCCGACAGGCCGAGCAACACGTGAGCACCGGCCAGCGCCTCACGGACGCCTCCGGTCACTCCGCTGCGGTTGCCATGATCGACGAACCACTGCTTCGTCGGACCGAGTCCCTCGCGGTCGGCTGAGAGCACGCCCTTGGAGTCGACGCCGATGATGTCGGCCACCCCTGACTCGTCGAGCAGCCGTGAGCAGGCCACCCCGGCCGCACCCGTGCCCACCACGACCACCCGCAGGTCCGAGAGGTCGCGGCCGATCACCTTGGCGGCGTTCATGACCGCGGCAAGCACGACGATCGCGGTTCCGTGCTGATCGTCGTGGAAGACGGGGATGTCGAGCATCTCCTGGAGTCGACGCTCGATCTCGAAGCACTCCGGCGCTTTGATGTCCTCGAGGTTGATCCCGCCGAAGGTCGGCGCGAGGGCCGCGCCGATCGCCACCATCTCGTCGACGGTCGGCGCCTGAACGCACACCGGGTAGGCATCGACGTCGGCGAACTGCTTGAACAGCACCGCCTTGCCCTCCATCACCGGCATCGCCGCCTCGGGTCCGATATCGCCGAGGCCGAGCACCGCCGTCCCGTTCGAGAGAACGGCCACCGCGTTCGAACGTCCGGTCAGATGCCACACGCTGGAGGGCTCCTCCGCGATCGCGGTCGACACCCGACCAACCCCCGGTGTGTAGGCCATCGCGAGATCGTCGGGACCATCCAGTGGCGCGGTCGGCTGGACCCGGATCTTCCCCGACTCGTGCAGGGCGAAGGTCGCATCGTGCAATGAGACGAGTTCGACACCCTCGACACCGGCCAAGGTCGCCCGAACGGCGATCTGATGGTCGGTGCCCGAGCAGGCGATCAGGAGGCGCCTGGTGTCACCGTCGCTTGACGCCCGACGGATATCAGCGCCGAGACCCGACACAGCGGCAACCAGATGTCCGAACGCGTCGGTATCGGCGCGAGCCTCAACGGCGAGGGCATATCCGGTCGTCGGCCGCGTCAAAGACGGCGCAGGGGAATCCGCGTCGCCGGATTCGGCGTCGGTGGCGGTGGATGTGTTCATCTTCGTTCCTCGGGGTCGGCCTCCGACAGCACCCGCTGTCGGAGCAGCGGGCGGGGTGGCTCGTCCTCACCGGACGATGGTCCGTC
>JAYQAE010000025.1:6215-16126 GCA_038136655.1 Ilumatobacteraceae bacterium | reverse complement strand
ACTCCACCTTCTCGATGACGAGCGGGCTGGTCTTCTTCTTGAACTTGCGGGGGTTGGCGTCGCGGTTACGCGCGCCACGCTGGGGCTTCTTCGCCATTTCGGATTCTCCTGATCGATTCGAAAGTTGGTGCCTGCTGGACAGGCGTCAGAACGGTTCCTCGTCGCCGTAGACGGGATCGGGGGCGCGGCCGCCGCCGGAGGATCCTCCGGACGAGCCGCCCGAGCCGCCACCGAAGTCGCCGGAGCGCTCGGTGCGCTCCACCTGCGCGGTCGCCCACCGCAGGCTCGGACCGACCTCATCGGCGATGACCTCGACGACCGAGCGCTTCTCGCCATCGTTGGTCTCCCAGCTGCGCTGCTCGAGACGACCCGAGACAATGCACCGGCTGCCCTTGGTGAGAGTGGCCGCGACGTTCTCGCCGAGATCACCCCAGCAGACGATGTTGAAGAAGGAGACCTGCTCCTGCCACTCGCCGTTGACCTGGTAGCGGCGGTTGACGGCAAGGCCGAAGCTCGCGACTCCGCGGCCACCGGTGGTGAACCGGAGTTCGGGATCGCGGGTGAGGTTTCCCGTGAGGGTGATGCTGTTCGATGCCATATTCGGCTCCCTTCGTGGTGCCGCCTCAGGCGGCGGCCGTCATCCCGCGGCGCTCGGCCTCGGCCTCCGGCAGACGGATCAACTTGTGGCGGACGACATCGTCGGCGAGACGGAGCGAGCGCTCGAGTTCATCGAGGGAGCCGGCCGGGGCGAGGCACTCGATGACGAAGTAGTACCCGGTCTCCTTCTTGCGGATCGGGTAGGCGAAGGGCCGCTTGCCCCACCAGTCGGGCTTGCCGTGGACCGAGCCACCAGCCGCTCCGATCGCCTCGGTCGCGGTCTTCACCCACGACTGTGCGACGGGTTCGTCGACATCGGTGTCGACGATCACCATGAGTTCATAGGCACGCATCATCTGCTGCGTTGCTCCCTTCGGACGAGGCCACCTCGCGGAGGCCGTGGCCCCGGCGCCTTCGCGGACGGGGCAGGGTGGATATGTCGACGGCAGGGTAGCCCCGACGAAACCGATTCGCTCATGGCCGACATCCTCGGGGTGGGGTGTGACAGTCGGCGCGCTCCCGCGGCGGTCCTCAGTCCGAGCAGGCCCGATCGGTGACCCGGAGACTCGACCCCTCCCCGATGGAGAGGGCGGCGAGCCCACCCAATGGCACCTCGACCGCCCAGCGGTAACCGCGGGCCGTCGGATACCGCTCGCACTCGGGTGTCGTGCACGGGGTCATGTCGTGCGATCCGAGAAATCGGCCGACGGCGTCGAAGTACGCGATCGACAGCGGGATGACCGTGTTCTTCATCCAGAACTGCCCGCTCACCGGCGTCTCCTGAACGAACACCATCGCGTCCGCCGCTCCGAAACCCGTGGCCTCCATCATCCCCCTGGCCCGAAGCTCGGGGGTGTCAGCGATCCACATGCAGCTCTCCCGGGTCGACCCGTCGATCCCGATCACCTCGACGGTCGCTGACTCGAAGCCCGTCGGTGTGACGCCCGAGGCCGAGGTCGACGCACCATCGGAACTCTCAGCGGTGGAGCAACCAAGAACAACGGCCACGATGACACCGAGCAGTGCGAACCGCCCCGTCATCGAGGAGGCACCACCATCACAGTGGCAAAACGCGCAGGAGGTGATGCCAGCGGCACTCGGTGCAGGCCTCCACCACGTAGGCGCGCAGGTCGCGCCCGGTCGCCGACAACTGCCGGAGCTCGCGAGCGGTCGACACACACCTCCCATGAGCGGGAAGTCGATGCCCGAACACATAGGTCACCAGCCTGAGCCGCGACTCCTCGCAGATCGGACAGTCGGTCTCGGTCTCCGTGCCGACATTGCGGGCCGCTCTGATCAACTCGGGGTGCGCGTCGCACACCTCATCGCGGCGGAGTCGGCCGAGACGCACCTGGTTCACCAACATCCGGCGGGCCAGGCGGTGATCGACGATGCCCCCTCGATCGGGTGACCCGCGAAGCGCTCCCACCGAGAACGACATGGGCGCAGGGTAACCGACGGCGATCGCTCTGAGCCGAGGGAGCGAGCCGATCAGCCGGTCAGGTACCGATGCCCTCGCGGGCGATGATGTCGGCCGGGCGCGGACGGCCGAACAGGTATCCCTGACCCCGATCGCACTTCAACTCGCGGAGTCGCGACAGCTGCAGCGGCGACTCGACACCCTCGGCCACGACCGTCACGCCGAGCGACCGACCGAGCTGCACAACGGCCTCCACGATCGTCGAGTCGTCATCGTCGATGCCGAGACCGGCAACGAACGAGCGGTCGATCTTGATCGCCTCCACCGGGAACCGCTTCAGATAGGTCAACGACGAGTACCCGGTGCCGAAGTCGTCCACCGCGATGTGGACGCCGAGTTGCTCGACCTCGCGGAGCGCGGTCGTGGCCGCCCGGGCATCGGTGAGCAAGGCCGTCTCGGTGATCTCGAACCAGAGCGAATCGGCGTCGACGCCGGAGTCCTCGAGCGCCTCCGCCACACGGGCCGGGAACGTCGGGTCGACCAGTTGCCGGCTCCCGACGTTCACCGAGATCGAACCGGAGGCGAAGTCAAGGCCGTCTGCCCGCCAGCGCGCCAACTGGGCAAGCGAGTCGCGCAGCATCGCGGCACCGAGGTCGACCAACAGGCCGGAGTCCTCGGCGAAGGCGAGGAAGTGCGCCGGGGTGAGCAGTCCACGGTCGGGGTGGAGCCACCGCGCGAGCACCTCGAAACCCGTGGTTCGGCCCGAGGCGAGATCGACGATCGGCTGGAAGTAGGGGACGATCTCGCCGCGCTCGATCCCGCGACGCAGTTCGCCCGCTGTGCGGAGGTCAGCCACCTTCGACTCGTGTCCACCGGCCTCGAAGGCCTCGACGCAGTCGCGGCCCCGAGCCTTCGCCCGATACATCGCCGCATCGGCATCGCGGAGCATCTCCCCCGGTGTCATGCCGGCATCGTGGTTGGTCGAATAACCGACGCTCGCTGTCACGAAGAGCTCGTTATCCCCGATGGTGATGGGCGGATGCACGGCCGCGCGGAGACGCTCGGCGGCGACCGCCGCGTCGACCGCTCGACCCCGACCGTCGAGCACCACCACGAACTCATCACCACCGAAACGGGCGAGCACGTCCCCCTCGCGCACCGCCGTCTGCAGACGCTGAGCCACCTCCTGCAGAAGTTCGTCACCCACCACGTGGCCGAGGCTGTCGTTGACCACCTTGAAGTGATCGAGGTCGATGAACAGGATCCCGACCGCCGACGGCTGAGCGCCAGCGAGGCGCTGCTCGAGGATGCTCATCAGATAGGCCCGGTTCGGAAGGCGAGTCAGCTCATCGTGTCGCGCCGCGTGCTGGAGCTGCTCAGCGGTGCGGCGCTGCTCGGTGACGTCCTCGATGTGGTTGATGGCGAGCAGCACGCCGTCGTCCTCGGAAACCGACACCCGCGTTCGGGCCCACACCCACGAGTTGTCGCGACGACGGAATCGCTGATCGAGTCGATACGAATCGACCAGGCCGAGCTCCAAGCGAGCACGATGCGGCTGCGCCTGACGAACATCGTCGGGGTGGGTGAACTCGCGCAGCGTCCGCCCGACGAGTTCGCCGGCCGATCGATCGAGCATGTCGGCGAGCGACTGGTTGGCGTCGACGATCCGACCGTCGTCGAGGCGCACGAGCGCCATACCCGTCGGCGCCGACTGGAAGGCCTGCTGGAACCGGTGGCGGGCCTGATCCAACGCCTCGCGCTCCTCGAGTCCGCGGGCCCGATCACTCCAGCGGAGCAGCAGCGTGTCATCAGCACCGGGGTGCACGGTGATCGACACCTCGACGTGCGCGCCATCGGGACGCTCCACCCGCGCCTCGAGAGGAACGTGCTCACCCTCGGCCTCCTCCGATGGCACGATGTCCATCGCCAGCCAGTCGGCCAGCACGCCCTGGTCGGCATCGACCAGCACGGTGTCGGCGTCGACGCCGACGAGGTCATCGACCTCGCGACCGAGTAGCGCGCAGGCCGCTCGATTCGCGACCCGTATGCGTCCAGTGCTGTCCACCTCCATGAGCGCTTCCGGAAGGGTGTCGAGGAGATGCCTCGCCGGGTCGCCGCTCCGCCCCGACAGTTCTCGGTGCACCGACCACCACCCGAGACCGAGCACCACCAGCACCGCCCCGACCGCGATCGCGATGCCGACCGCCACCTCGTCCGCCAGAACGAGGGCGAGCGCGCTCGGCGGACGCGCCGCCATCACGGCCAACATCACCCGACCCAACGCAGGCCGCTCATGCCTGCTGCCCGGCGAACCAGGAGTCGAGTCGAGCCCTGATCTCGGTGTCTCCGACGAGTCCCTCCTCCAGCCGGATCTCGAGCAGATGGTCGAGGGCGCGCCCGACGATCGGACCCGGCGGGACGCCGAGATGCGCCATCACCTGGCCGCCGTCGAGTTCGGGGCGGAGCGCCGCGAGTTCCTCCGCCGCGGCCAGCTCAGCGATGCGCTCCTCGAGCTCGTCCATACGACGGGAGAGCGTGCGCGCCTTCTTCTCGTTTCGAGTGGTGCAGTCGCAACGCGTCAACACGTTCAACTCGTTCAACAAATCACCGGCATCGCGCACGTAACGCCGCACCGCCGAATCGCTCCATCCGAGTCGGTAGGTGTGGAACCTGAGGTGCAACGCCACGAGTTCGACCACCGCGGCGACATCGTCGTTGGAATAGCGCAGTTCGGTCATGCGCTTCTTCGTCATCCGAGCGCCGACCGCGTCGTGATGATGAAAGGTCGTGCCTTTCCCCTCGGAGTAGCCGCGGGTCCTCGGTTTGCCGATGTCGTGGAAAAGCGCCGCGAGTCGCACAATCCGGAAGTCGAAGTCGGGCCGCTCATCGGGCTGCTCGGCCGGCGGACGAACGTTCTCGATCACCGCGAAGGTGTGGGTCAACACATCCTTGTGACGGTGGATCGGATCGTGCTCAAGGCGCATCGCCGGCAACTCCGGAAGGAACTGGTCGGCCAGACCGGTCTCCACCAGGAACCACAGGCCGGCCGTCGGGTGGTCGAGGGTGATCAACTTGTCGAACTCGTCTCGGATCCGCTCGGCGGAGACGATCTCCAGCCTCGGGGCCATCTCGCGAACCGCCGCAACCAACTCATCGGTCGGCTGCAGATCAAGGCCGGCGAGGAACCGCGCCGCGCGCAGCATCCTCAGGGGATCGTCGCTGAAACTGACCTCAGGGCCGAGAGGCGTGCGCAGCACCCCGGTCATCAGGTCGCGGGCGCCGTCGAAGGGATCGACCAGGGTCGGCGTCCCGTCAGCGGTGACCTCGAGCGCCATCGCGTTGACGGTGAAGTCGCGCCGAGACAGGTCGGTCTCGACGTCATCAGCGAACACAACGTGGGGCTTGCGGGAATCATCGGTGTACGACTCGGCGCGGAAGGTGGTGATCTCGTAGATCCGACCCCCCGAGCGAGCCCCGACGGTTCCGAACTTCTCGCCTTGGTTCCACACCGCGTCGGCCCACCCGTTCACGCACGCCTTGACGGCGTCCGGTCGGGCATCGGTGGTCAAGTCGATGTCGAAATCAGGCGCCGTCGGATCGACCCGACCCACCAGAAGATCGCGCACCGAACCACCGACGACGTAGAGACGATGACCGGCCTCGCGGAACCGGGCCGCGAGGGGGGCCAGCTCGTCGAGCACGGCGGCGAAGCGATCGGGAACCATCTCGATCCGAGGCTACTTGCGCCCCCACCGCACCCGGGGTGAGCGGCCGAGCGGCTGCGAAGCATCCGTCGAACTACCGTCGACCCCGGTGGACACCTCCGATCAACTGCTCGTGGCCGACGCCCCGGCCCGCGACGCGCGGTCGGAGCACCTCGTCAGAGCACGCACCGAGCGGGCCGCCCTCGTCGACTGGCCGTTCGATCCATCGGTGGCGATGCTGCAGCCCATCGACCACACCCAGCGGATACGGCCCGCCGACATCGAAGAGCTCGTGGAGCGAGCGGCAATGGAAGGTCGCCGCGCCGTGCGCACCTCGGCGCTGTTCCCGGGCTCGGCGGCGCCAGCGCTCGATCTCGGGTTCGCGCCCATTGACGAGTTGGTGCTTCTGCGACGCTCGCTCGACCACACGGCAATCAAGCAACTCGGAGACACACCGAAAACGACGCCGCTCACCCGACGGCGACTCGATGAGGCGGCACGACTCGATGTCGCGTCCTTCGGACCTCTGTGGGGCCACGACCGATCGACGCTGTCGGCGACGCGGTCCGCGACCGCGTCCTCGCGCACCCGAGGGATCACCGCCGACCGTCGACTGATCGCCTTCTCGATCGCCGGTCGGACCGGTCGGAGCGGCTACCTGCAACGACTCGCGGTCGACCCGGCGCATCGCCGAGGTGGACTCGGACGCATGCTCGCCCTCGACGCCATGCGATGGATGACGCGGCTGCGCTGCATCGACGCCTGGGTGAACACCTCGGTGAGCAACACCGCTGCGCTCCTGCTCTATGAGGGCCTCGGATTCGATCGACGACCGGAGCGGCTCATCGTGGCCGAACTCGACCTCACCAACGAACGGGGACCGGAGTGATCGCCGACCGCCTCCTCCGCGCGGCCGTCGTGACCGTCGTGACCGTCCTTGCCGCCACGTTGGCACTCGCCCCAAGTTTCGACGAGAACGGCCGGCGAGTCTCAGCGGATGAGTCGACCGTCGAACTCGTCCTCCAGGACCTCGACTTCATCGTCGAGGACGCCCTTCGTCTCGAGTTCGTCGTGGTCGGCGACGCCCCAGACGTCGCGCCACCCACCACAACGACCACGACGACAACGACCACCGCTCCAGCGCCCGAGAATGACGAGGCCGATGCAGACAACGGCTCCTCGGTCACGAGTAGACCCTCTCCCTCCGCTGCATCGACCACCACCTCAACCGAGCCCGACAACGTCAACGACCGTGCCGACGTTGCGGATCCCGCGAGCGAGGCCGACCCATCGATCATCACGACGGTGAGGGTGGGGGTCCACCCCGCAATCGAGACCCGGGTGGGCGCGGCGGTGCTCCGCACGGGTCCCATCATCCCGAGCGCACTTGGCGAAGCCATGGACACCGTGGAGGTCGAGGTGTCCCGCTACGCCGAGGTCGACCCCGACACCGGTGAGCGTCGCCTGAGAGTGACGACACCCATGCGGGTCAGCGGCGACAAGGGCCCAACACGAGCCGCGATCCTCGAGACACCGGGACCCGGCCTCTACCCCATCACCGTCTCGCTCCTGCGCGACGGCGAACTGCTCGCCGCGCACCTCACCATGATCGAGTACTCGCCGAGCGTCGGGGCGACCGACTGGCTCGGGCCGCTCGGTGTCTCCGTTCTCGCCTCCATTCCTGAACCGGACCCGACGACGATCACCAGCGCTCTCGTGTCGACCCGCAACCAGATCGATCTCCTCGGCCTGCTCGCCGAACGCACCGAGTTACCGCTCACCATCGCGATCCCGCCATCGCTCGCCACCCGTGTCGCCGAGGGAGATCCGGGCCTCGGAACGACCGCCCCACTGCTTCCGGGACTCCTCGCCGGGGACGAACTGGTCGCCCTTCCCCAACTGCGCATCGACCCGGCCGCCGCCGCAGCCGCGGACCTCGAGGAGTTCTTCGCACGACAACTCAGCCTCGGAGCGGAACAACTCGGCCAGGCCTTTCCCGACTCGACGGTGCGCCGGACCGTGTGGTTCGCCGGTTCCTCCGTCTCATCGGGTCGCGTGACCTCCGAGGCAGCCACCGTGCTTCGCGACCTCGGCGCCCAACTTGTGGTTGTCGACTACGAGGACTACTCCTCCTGGGAGGGGAGCATCGCCGGTCTCACCGACCCCACCCTGCTCACCCGCATTCCACACACCGACGGCACCGACGGCCGAGTCGCGGTCATCGACCCGGTGAACATCGAACTGGAGCCGTCCTCCGCCGCTCTCGGCATCTCCGCCGTCGATCGCGCAGTCCGCGTTCTCGCGGAGATCTACGCGATCCGACACCAACAGGGCCCCGCCGATCGGTCGATGGTGCTGAGCGGTCTCGGCTTCGGCGTTCCCGATGCCGAGGTGGTCGCCGTCATCGAACGCCTCGCGTCAGCGGATCGCGCGGTCGAGTTCCGCCCCCTCTCGGCCTCCGTGCTCACCACTGACATCCAGCGAATCGGCGACGACGAGGTCTGGGTGCGTTGGCCAGGCGCGCCGGAGGTCGACCTCCGTCCCCGGGTGGCCGCGGTCGACTCAACCCGAGCGCGCATCGCCGACATCGCGCCCATGCTCCCCGAGAACGACCCTCGCTCCGACGCCTGGGTCTCGCGCCTCGAAGGCAGCTACTCCTCCTTCGTCACACCAGCCGAGGCGGCAGCGATCGCCGCGAGCGTGGCCGCCGAACTCGACGCCATCATCGCCTCCATCGCCCTCCCGGAGACCCCGATCTTCAACCTCACCGGCGACGACACACCCCTGCCCGTCACCATCGAGAACACGGGTGACACCCCCCTCGAGGTGATCGTCCAGCTCGTGTCCTCGCGCCTCGAGGTCCCTGCGGGTCAGCGGGTGGTGCTGGAGCCCGGAGCGACCACCTTGCGCATCGAGGTGTCCGCCATCGGGACCGGCACCTTCCCGATCCTCGTCGAGATCCTCTCCCCCACCGGAACGCGACTCGGTCCGGAGGTCACGCTCACCGCCCGGTCCAACTCGGTGACGGGACTCGGTCGATCCGTCGCCGTCGGCCTCGTGCTCGTGCTGCTCAGTTGGTGGCTGAGCCATCTACGGCGCGCGCGATCAGAGCGCGTGGCTCTACGTCTCGACGCTTCGGTGGGCGCGCACCCGAGCAACGCCAGCCAGATCGAACTGCCTTTCGATGGCATCGATACTGAGGACAGTGCCCGGTACGACGGTGATCCCGGGGCTGGGTAGTCTCCCCGGATGACCGCCGGGAACATCCGAATCGTCACCGATAGCGCCTGCGACCTTCCCGATGAACTCATCGATGAGTACGGCATCGCGGTGGTGCCTCTCTCGATCAGGTTCGGAGCCGAGGAGCTCATCGACCGCGAACAGTTGAGTGTCGGGGAGTTCTGGCAGCGCTGTGCGGCGAGCGAGGTGCTGCCCGAGACCGCGGCGCCCGCTCCGGGGCAGTTCGAGGCCGCCTACCGGCGCTTGGCAAGCGAAGGCGCGTCGGCGATCGTCGTCGTCTCGCTGTCGGGCGCGCTGTCCGCCACCATCCAGAGCGCCGAGCTCGCCGCCCGAGGTGTCGCCGACGAGATCGACGTCAGAATCGTCGACTCCCGGTCAGTCACACTCGGCCTCGGCACCATGGTGCTCGCCGCGGCGAGAGCTGCTGCGGCCGGCTCAAGCGCCGACGAGATCGTCGCCCTGGTGGAGGACATGTCGTCGAGAACCAAGGTGTTTGGAGCGCTCGACACCCTCGAGAACCTGAAGAAGGGTGGGCGGATCGGCGGTGCCAAAGCGCTACTCGCGACCGCGTTGTCGATCAAGCCGATCATCGAGGTGGCCGACGGCGTCGTCGAACAGGGCGGCAAACAGCGCACTCGCTCGAAAGCGCTCGCCTTCCTCGTCGACAAGGTGTCGTCCTTCGGTGAGCAGGTGGAGAACCTCGCCGTGCTCCACGCTGACTGCGACGACGTCGACGCGCTCGTCTCACGCCTCCGCGAGGTTCACACCGGCGAGATCGTCGTCGGTCGGCTCGGCCCAGTGATCGGCGCCCACGCCGGTCTCGGAACGATCGGTGTCGCGTTCCAGACGCGGAGTTGATTGACCGGCTCCGAGATGGAGCCGCAACTAGCGTGAGGGGCGCTCATGTCCCCACCGCCCTCCTCCGAGGGGCCCGTCGATCACGCGGCCCG